>CAMBUI010000038.1 GCA_945870915.1 Candidatus Kuenenia stuttgartensis
TCTCCGAGGTCATGGGTCACTTCGGCGTCGGATGGCTCGAGCGTTCCGAGCGCGAGCGCGAGGAGCGCACCGACCTGCTGGTCGAGGCGCTCAAGCTGCGGCCGACCGACGCCGTCGCCGACATCGGCGCGGGCAGCGGCTACTTCACCATGCGCATCTCGCCGCTCGTGCCCGAGGGCGTGGTGTACGGCACCGACATCCAGCAGGAGATGCTCGACATCATCCGCGAGCGCGCCCTCGAGGAGGGCGCCCTCAACGTCATGCCCGTCATGGGCCGCATCGACCACTGCGGCCTCGAGCCCGGCAGCGTCGATGTCGTGCTGTTCGTCGACGCGTACCACGAGTTCTCGCATCCGCGCGAGATGATGGAGTCGATCGCGACCGCGCTCAAGCCGGGCGGCCGCGTGTTCCTCGTCGAGTACCGGCTGGAGGATCCGACGGTCGCCATCAAGCTGCGCCACAAGATGAGCGAGCGGCAGGCCCGCGTCGAGATGGAGGCCGTCGGGCTCGAGTTCGAAGAGAACATCGGCGTGCTGCCGCAGCAGCACATCCTCGTGTTCCGCCGCGATTGACGGCACGGGCCGACGACCGCGCCACGCGCGCCGGCGTCTCGCTCACTCGTCTGTCGTCACCACGCGGCGCCGTCGCTGCGGAGGTCGGTCGAACGGCGGGAAGCCACGCGGTCCGACGCCGGGCAGCGACGGGGCGGGTGCGGTCCCGAGACTCTCCTCCCCAATCCTCTCATTCACGAGCCTCCCATTCGCGAGCTTCTCATTCACGAGGGTCGCCCCCGAAACCGTCTTGTGCGACCCCGGCATCACCGACGCAGGAGCCTGCGGGGGCACGGTGTCGGAGAGCACGAAGATGAACCGCAGCGCGCACACCACTCCATTCGCTGGCATGCCGGGAAGCGTGTAGTTCGGATTGGCCTCGATCCAAGCCTCCGTCCAGGGCACGGTCGTCCGGAACCCGTACATCGTCCAGCCCGGAGGAATGGCGCTGGTGTTGATGTGCCCGAGATTGAACTTGTGCGCGTGGAGTTCCCCGTTCGCGAGCCGCACCTTGAGGATCCGGAAGTTGGTGTAGAGGGGTGCAAGGATGTTCGTGACTCCGGAGTACGCCAGGCCGTATGCCGCGCTCGGATTCATGGGCTTCACGCGAGCCAGGATGGGAATCGACACGTGCTGCGGGAACATGACTTCCTGCACCGGCCACGAAGCGATCGTAGAGACTACAAACGGATCGAGGTTGTCGATGCCCCATCCGAGATGGTCGAGTGTGCCAGGTGGATAGCGCGGATAGCCCGGCATCGACATCCAGTCGAAATTGTGGATGGTGTAGGGCGCGCCCTGCGCCCACGACGCCATGAAGCTGGGGTTGCTGCGAGGTCCTTCGAAGAAGGTGACCTGTGCCTGCGCGGGGGCACCGAGGAATGCAAGCATGAGCCCGATGGCGAGGTGTGTTTGGAGGCGCATGGGGATGACACTACCCGAGCGCAGCGATTGGACAAGCCGGAGGCCTCACTCTTCGCATTTGGACTGGTGGACAGCGCGACGGAGCGTCTGAGAATCGGCCGCGACGCCGTGCCACTCGGTCGGAGCACCCGAAGTGGGAATCGGTGGTCGAAACCGAGGTTCGGCGCGAAGTGTCGCGGGGGGCCTGTCGCGAGGGTTTGTGGCGAGGGTTTGTCGCAGGCGATCGGCCGAGAGACTCGTGCAGTCCCGCGGAACCACCCGCGTCAGGCGATCAGTCGCCCGCTCAGTCCCACTTGAAGACGCCCTTCTTCCACGCGTAGACGTAGGCGATCACGCTCGTCGCGAGGAAGAAGAGGATCCGGCCGAGGTAGAGCTTGGCCTCGGGGCTGCCCGGGTCGAGCTGCGAGTAGCTCACGGCCCACGGGTAGAGGAAGATGATCTCGACGTCGAACAGCAGGAACGTCACGGCCATCATGTAGAAGCGCACGTTGAAGCGCTTGCGGGTGGTGCCGATCGGGTCCATGCCCGCCTCGTAGGTCATGCCCTTGACGGCGCCCTCGGCGCGCGGGCCGAGGATCGTGCTGAGCACGATGTTCGCGACGACGAACACGATCGCCATCGACGCGATGACTGCGACGGGGAGGTAGCTGAGGAGGTCGGTTTCGGCCAGCATCGGGCGGGCAGGATAGCACAGGGCCGAAGTGGTTACATCCAGGCCATTTCAGGCCGTTTCTCGCACACGGCGAGCTGCGCCTCGAGGGCCGCGCCGACGCCGATCAGCGTCGCCTCGTCGAACGGGTGGCCGATCAGCGTGATCGAGCGGGGAGCGCTGGGGCCGTCGAACCCGGCGCGCAGCACCAGGGTCGGGTGTCCGGTGGCGTTGGTCACGGTGAGCATGCCGCCGGCGTACGGCGGAAGGATGAGCGCGTCGACGCCGTCGAGCGCCGTGCGCATCCACTGCATGAACACGCGGCGCAGGCGCTCGGCCTGCACGAGCTCGATGGCGGGGATGAACCAGGTCTTGCGGAAGGAGTTGGGCCACGCCTCGTCGGCCTGCCACGAGAGCCGGTCGTCGGTGCTGCTGCGCGTCATCTCCTCGAAGGCCGCGGCGGCCTCGGCCATCAGGCTGGTCACGAGGATCGACGGATCGGCGGGCGGCGTGGCCGCACGCTCGACGAGTTCGGCGCCGCACGCCTTGGCGGCATCGAGCGCGTCGCGATGCGACGACATCGGACCCGCGAACCACGCGGGGTCGTAGGCCAGGCGCAGGCCCTTCGCGTTGGGCAGCCGCGGCGGCGTGAACGGGACCGAGACGCTCGACGGATCGAGGTTGCCCGCGCCGTTGAGCGCGGCGAGCACGAGGCCGGTGTCGACCACGCTGCGGGTGATCGGTCCGACCTTGTCCCACGACCAGCAGAGCGCCATCGCGCCGTCGCGCGGCACGCGGCCGAAGGTGGGCCGCAGCCCCGTGGTGCCGCAGACCGTGCTCGGCGACACGATCGACCCGAGGGTCTCGGTGCCGATGGCGAAGGGCACGCAGCCGGCGGCCACGGCCGAGGCGCTGCCGGCGCTCGAGCCCGACGAGCCCCGCTCGGGATTCCACGGGTTGCGGCAGGTGCCGCCGAACCAGATGTCGCCGTAGGCGAGCGCGCCCACGGCGGTCTTGGCCACGCAGACGGCGCCGGCGTCGCGCAGGCGCTTGACCACCGTCGCGTCGCCGGCGGGCGTGCGGTCGCGCCACGGCTCGGCGCCCCAGGTGGTCCTGATGCCTGCGGTGT
This sequence comes from Candidatus Kuenenia stuttgartensis, assembly GCA_945870915.1. Classification (GTDB taxonomy): domain Bacteria; phylum Planctomycetota; class Phycisphaerae; order Phycisphaerales; family SM1A02; genus QWPT01. The sequence continues at coordinate 3,254 of CAMBUI010000038.1, forward strand.
CGAAGAGGTCCTTGAGCCCGTAGGGGATGCCGTGCAGCGGGCCGCGCAGCGCGCCCTTGCGCGCCTCGAGGTCGCGTTCGTCGGCCTCGCGGTAGGCCGGACCCTCGATGAGGGTGATCACGTTGTTGAGCTTCTCGCTGGCCTTGCGGAGCCGCGCGATCGAGCGGGCGACGAGGCGGCGCGAGGTGACCTTGCCGTCCTTCATCCACACCGCGAGCTGCTCGACGGTGGCGAAGTCGAGGTCGGCGTCGGACTCGGGCGCGGGCTTGCCCTTGCGCTGGAACCGCTCGATGAGCGCGTTGCTGCGCGTGCGCGGCTGCTCGTGCGGGAACAGCACGCGGAAGACCTGCGCCGGCGCGAGCTGGTTGTCGAGCGGGCCGAACGCGGCGCGCGCGCGGAAGAGCTCGAGGTGCTCGGCGACCGTCCGCGCGACCTGCACCCGCTCGTCGGCGGTGAAGGTGATTCCTGCGAGCTTCTCGGCTTCGGCGATGGTCGACTCGGCGATCGCATCCGGCGATGCGGCGGCGCCGGATGTGGCGGAGCTGCCGGACGGGGTGGATTCCCCGCGCACGAGCGCGCTCGCGCTGGCGGCGGCGCCCGACGCGGCGAGCGCGACGAAGAAACCGCGTCGGGTGAAGTCGGCGTGTCCGGGGTTGGTCGTGCCCGAGGCGATCATGCGCGCAGCGTAGCGGGGGGTACGATCCGCGGCCCCGTGCGGGCGCGGACGGCGGGCAATTGCGCAGCAGGATGGTCGAATCGGAGGACTCGGGATGGCGCAGGGCGGGACGCGCGAAGGCACGCGAGCCCGCACCCCGCTTCCCGCCTCCCGCTGGTGCACGTGCTCGGGGCGCGGAGCGTCACGCCGCCGCGATCTGCGCGGCGGGTTCGGCCCCCAGCGCGATCTCGACACCCGCGGGATCGACGAGGATGGCGAGCCGTCCGAGCACGCCGTGCGGCTGCGGCGCGACCACGATGCCGGCGCCGGAGCGGATGACCCTCTCGAGGGCGCCGTCGAGGAGGTCGTGGCGCACGGTCGCAACCGGCAGCCAGCGGCTGGATCGCTCGCTGGGCGCGGCCTGGTGCACGCTCGCCACCGGGCGGCCGCCGTTGAGGAAGAGCATTCCCCGCGTGTCCCGCGCGCCGGAGGCGGGAACTGGGATCGGCGACGCGGTCCACTTGAACACCGAGCACCAGAAGCGCATGCTCTCGAGCGGATCGGTGGAGCGGAGCTCGTCCCAGCCGATCGCGCCGGCGCCGACGGTGCGGCGGTCGTCGCCGCCGGCGATGATGGTGACCGATGCGCCCGTCGGATCGGCGATCACCGCGCGGCGGTCGAGTCCGAGGATGCCGGTCGGCGCCGTGCGCACCGAGCCGCCGCGGGCGAGCGCGATGTGGCAGACGAGGTCGACGCTGGGAACGCGCACGAAGGTGTTCCACGCGGGATCGCGCCCGAAGGCGGTGGCGGTGGCGCCGGCGACCTGCAGGCCGCGGCACAGGACCGTGGAGTAGCCGCCGCCTCCGCCGTGATCCGCGGTGACGACCTCGCCGCCGAGGATCGCCGCGAGGTTTGCCGCGCTCTCCTCGGGATGGGGCGACTCGATCTCGTGCCACGACATCGTGCCCGGGTCGACGGGAACGGAGCGCACGGTGTGCTCGTGCCGCGGGGCCCGGGCCGGCGCCGCATCGATGCGCGGCGCGGGCTTGGTCTCGATCGCGAAGCGGAAGGCCGCGAGGTGGCGCGACAGGGCGTCTGCGGGCGGGTTATCGCCGTTCTTCTGGGTGGTCTTCATGGGTGTCTCCTGCTTCGATCCCCGCGCGGAATGACGCGTGGATCCGGCTGCGAGCCTGCGGGAGACCCGCGGGGATGCAGTCGGATGCGCGTCGGCGGCGAGGCGGGCCGCCGGCGCGGGGAGCGTGCCGCGAGAGAGAAGGGGCGCGGTCGCGCCGATCTTTCGCAGCGGCGGCTACAATCGCCGCCCTTCGCACGGGGCGTAGCTCAGCTTGGTAGAGCGCTTGCTTTGGGAGCAAGAAGTCGTCGGTTCGAATCCGGCCGCCCCGATTTGCCGCAGCAACCAGCACAGGGACCGTTCGACGCGATCCGCGACGCCGTGAAGCGCCTGAAGCGCGGCATGAAGCGGGCGAAGCCGCGCGCCAGCTACGCGCAGTACGCCGAGGACCTGGTGATCGGCGATGTGCTCGGCGCGTTCGCGCGCGGCGCGGCGGCGGGTACCTATGTCGATGTGGGGGCCAACGAGCCCCGTCGGTTCTCGAACACCTGGCGGCTCTACCGGCACGGCTGGTCGGGCATCGCGGTCGAGCCCGATTCCGACCTCTGCCGGCGCTTCGCGCGGGCGCGTCCCCGCGACGCCGTCGTGTGCGCGGCGCTGGGCGAGCGCGAGGAGGAGCTCGTCTTCCACCGCTTCTACGAGAGCGCGCTCAACACGCTCGACGCATCGATGGCGGCGCGCGCCGAACGCGAGGGCTGGCGCGTGATGTCGCGCGAGCCGCTGCGGGTGCGCACGCTCGGATCGGTGCTCGACGAGCATGCGTCGCGGATCGCAGGCGGCATCGACCTGCTGTCGATCGACGCCGAGGGACTCGACGCCGCGATCCTGCGCGGGGTCGACCTCGCGCGGCACCGTCCGCGGCTGATCGTGTTCGAGGTTCCGCCCGAGAGCGCGCCGGCCAGCGGCGAGTCGTCGGCGCTGCTCGCCGCGGCGGGCTACCGGCTGCGGGCGCGGCTGTTCAACAGCGAGATGTGGATGCGATGAGCGCGCCGCTGCGCGTGGCATTCTCGCCCGAGGCCTTCCTCTGGCAGGAGTACGGCGGCGTGTCGCGCTGCTTCGCCGAGCTGGTGCGCGCGCTGGGTGGCGATGGCGAGGACGGCGGTGCGGCGCATGGCGGCGGGTCACCCGCCATCGAGGCCACGGTCCACGCGCTGGTGCACGGCAACGCGCACCTGCGCGAGCTGCCGCGCGGGCGTGTGCGCGGCGCGTACCTCCCGATCAAGGGCGACCTTCGCAAGCTCGCGATCCACCTGCCGCGCGCGGCGTTCGAGGCCGCGGTCGCGCTGCGGCCGCCCGCGCTGGTCCACGACACCGGGCACGCCTTCTCGGCGCGTCGGCGTCGGCGACCGTTTCCCGTGCTCATGACGGTGCACGACATGCTGCAGGAGGCCGATCCGGAGTTCGCGCGCGCGAAATCGCGCGGGCTCGAGGAGAAGCGCGCGGCGATCTCGAACGCGACGCACATCGTGGTGCCGTCCGTGGGCACGCGCGACGAACTGGTGCGGCTGGGCGGAGTCGATCCGTCGCGCATCAGCGTGATCCACCACGGCGCGCGCATGCCGCAGCCCGGCGCGCGCATGCCGCAGCCCGCCGCGGAGCATCCGTGCGCGGGACGCCCCTACATCCTGCATGTCGGCGCGCGCCGGCGCTACAAGGACTTCGCGACCGCGGTGCGCGCGTTCGCGGCGCTGCAGCGGTCGGGCTTCGAGGGCGACCTGCTCACCGTGACGCGCACCGGCTTCGACGCCGAGGAGCGCGCGCTGCAGCGCGGGCTCGGGCTGCGCGAGGGCTCGGTGCGCACGGTCGCGGCCGACGACGCCGAGCTGGCCACGCTGTACGCGCACGCGCGCGCGCTGGTCGTTCCCTCGCGCGGCGAGGGCTTCGGCATCCCGATCCTCGAGGCGATGTCGCTCGGATGTCCCGTCGCATGCATGCGCGTGATCGGTTGCGCCGAGGTCGCGGGCGACGCGGCGCTGCTCGCCGAGGCCGGCGACGACGTCGCCCTCGCGCGCAACCTCGCGGATCTGGTCGACGATGGCGCGCTGCGCCACGGCTGCGTCGCGCGCGGACACGCGCGGGCGCGCGAGCTCTCGTGGGAGAACGCGGCGGGTGCGTACGCGAGACTGGTCACGCGGCTGGTTGGCTGAGAGTCGCGGCCTTCGCCGGGCGTGATTGGATGCGCGGCCTTCGCCGCGTGGGACTTCAGCCGCGGCCTTCGCCGCGAGGGATTCGAGACGCAGCCTTCGCCGCGGGGGCTCACCCGCGCGACATCAACCGTGCGACGGCCGCGGCGTAGTCGGCGCCGAGGCGCGACTTGCGGCGGCGCAGCGCGAGCAGCGTGCGGCGCACCGGGGAGCTCTGCATGGCGAGCCGCTGCAGCAGGTTCGCGTCGCGCGTCCAGGCGTGCACGCGGCCCGCGCGCACGTAGCGCATGCCGATCGCCTCGCCGATGCGCGCGAGCGCCGGGCGCGAGTAGAACGCGACATGCTGGCCGTGCTCGGGAGCCCAGTACCACCAGTCGTCGAGCGCGGGCGCGGGGATGCGCACCGTCTCGGTGGTGGCGACGATCAGGTCGGTGCGCGCGGCGGCGCGGCGGAAGAAGTCCATCGGGTCGGCGAGATGCTCGAGCACCTCGACCGCGAGCACCGCGGCCCAGCGCTGGCGCGACTCGAGCGTGGCGTCGAAGCCGCGCGCGTGGATGTTGCTGCAGTAGGGGTCCGAGTGCCAGCAGTCGACGCCCTGGTCGCGCAGCATGCGGGTGAGGGTGCCGTACCCGCCGCCCCAGTCGAGCACGGGGCCGTGCAGCGCACGCGTGCAGGCGAGCACGCTCGGGATGCGCACCGAGAGCGCGCGGCAGCGGGCGAGCAGGCCGAGGTCGGTGGCGGTGATGGCGTCGGAGTAGGCTTCGTCGAGCCACCACGGGCCGTCGGTCTGCACGAAGCCGCAGGCGGTGCACTGGTGGAAGCGGGGCTCATGCCTGCCGAGCAGCCGCAGCGTTCCCAGCGTGCGCATCGGGGAGGCGCAGATGCGGCAGGAGGGTGTGTCGCCTGGGTCGGGCACGGTGGCACGGTAGCGGCTCCGCGCGGCGCGCGGGTCGCTATGGTTGCGATCCATGTCCGGACTCCCGCCCGTCCTCCTCATCGCGTTCAACCGGGTCGACACGCTCGCGGAGGTCATCCGCGCGCTCGCGCCGGTCGCGCCGCCGCTGGTGTACGTGGCCGCGGACGGTCCGCGCGCCGGCCGCGCGGGCGAAGCCGGGCGCTGCGCTGCGGTGCGCGCGATGCTCACCGACCTGCCGTGGCGCTGCGAGATCCGCACGCGGTTCCTCGATGCCAACGCGGGCTGCGCGCTCGGCGTGAGCGGGGCGATCTCGTGGTTCTTCGAGCACGAGGAGTCGGGCGTGATCCTCGAGGACGACTGCGTCCCCGACGCGAGCTTCCTGCCGTTCTGCGCCGAGGTGCTGGCGCGGCACGCGGGCGACGAGCGCGTCATGAGCGTGCTGGGCACGCGCCTCGCGCCGCCCGCTCCGGCGCAGCGGGCGTCGTACTCGTTCACGCGGTTCTTCTCGGCGTGGGGCTGGGCGTCGTGGCGCCGCGCGTGGACGCGCTATCGGCTCGAACTCGGCGACTGGAGGTCGGCGCTGCCGGTGCACGGGCGTCCGCTGCCCGACCTCGGCGGGCCGAGCAACGCGGGCTGGGGCCGCAAGTTCGACACCGTCGTGCGCGTGCGCGGCGATGGCCGGCCGCCCCACACCTGGGACTACCAGTGGAGCTACGCGCACATGCTCCACGGCGGCCTCGCCGTGCTGCCGCGCACCAACCTGGTGGCGAACATCGGCGAGGGTCCCGATGCGACCCACATCGGCCGCGGCTCGGTGTGGCTGAACCTTCCGCGCACGCCCGTCGCGCTTCCGCTCGTGCCGCCGGGACCGATCGAGTCCGACGCGGCGGCCGACCTGCACCGCGAGCGCTGGCACCTGAACCACCGTCCGTGGCTCGCGCGCAAGATCTGGCAGTTCCGCAACCGCCACGCGATCGGCGGGGTGGACGCGCGCCGGGGCTGGTGAGGCGGCACGCGCGTGGAGTTGTTGCGGCACGCGCGGGACGTTGTTGCGGCACTCGCGTGGCGTTGTTGCGGCACGCGCGGGACGGGTTACGCTCCCCGCATGCCCTCGATCATCGCATGCCTGCGCGTCGCGCTCCTGGTGTTGGTGACGCTCGCACTTTCCGCCGCGGGTGGTGCTCCGGATGAACGTCCGCCCGCGGTCACGCGGACCTGGACGATCGACGGCGTCGAGCGGACGGCGATCGTGCACCTGCCGGCGAAGTCCGCGGTCCGGTCGCCGCTGATCCTGGCGTTCCACGGCCACGGCGGGCGCGCGGCGCGCGTCGAGCGCAGCATGGACTTCCAGTCGCACTGGCCCGAGGCGGTGGTCGTGTATCCGCAGGGGTTGCCGACCCGGTCGGCGCGCGACCCCGAGGGCGACCGCGCGGGGTGGCAGAACCGCGTGGGCGAGGAGGGCGACCGCGACATCGCGTTCGTCGACCGCGTGGTCGAGTCGCTGCGCAACGAGGGCTGGGTCGACGACGCGCGCGTGTTCGCGACCGGACACTCGAACGGCGGCGGATTCACCTACGCGCTGTGGAACGCGCGCCCCGGGATGCTCGCCGCCGCGGCGCCGGTGGCGGCCGGGTCGTTCGACGCGCTCCGCCTCACGCCGCTCCCGTGCATGCACGTCGCGGCGCGCGGCGACACCATCGTGCCGTTCGCGAACCAGCAGCGCACGATGACCGCGGTGCGGCGCGTGAACGGATGCGTCGACGATGGCGCGGCCTGGGCGAAGGACTGCACGCGCTGGGACTCCCCGAGGAAGGCGCCCTTCGTGGCGATGATCGTCGACGGCGGGCACGAGTACCCCGCTGCGGCGCCGCCGCTGATCGTGCGCTTCTTCCGCGAGCAGACGCGGCCGGCGCGCGCCGACGACCGCGCGCGCGGGAACGACGGGCCGTGGCGCAACGACATCGGCGTGTTCCGCGTGGACGGCCGCACCGGCGAGGTCGCGCGGGTGCACACCTTCGCGCGCGCGGGCGTGTCGAGCGTGGTGCGGCTCGCGGACGGCGACCTGCTCGCGGCGTTCCAGTGGTTTCCCGAAGGGGACGACCGCAAGCACTCCTTCGACCGCATCGCGCTGAGCCGCTCGACCGACGGCGGCAGGTCGTGGAGCGCGCCAAGGACCGCGGAGATCAAGGGCCTCTCCGACGACGAGCGCGCGCCGTTCGATCCGACGCTCGTCGCGCTCGACGACGGCCGCGTGCGCCTCTACATGACGCGCAACGCGAAGCCCGGCTCGGGACCGTCGTTCCCGCGCATCGGCAGCGCGATCTCGTCGGACGGCGAGCGCTTCAAGATCGAGGACGGCGTGCGGTTCGCGGTCGAGGGTACGCCGGTGATCGACTGCGCCGTCGCGCGCTTCGGACCGGCGTGGCATCTCGTCTGCCCGATCCAGGATGGCGGCGGCAGGGCGTATCACGCGATCAGCGACGACGGCATCCGCTTCACGCGCGTGGCCGAGATCGTGCGCGAACCGAATGCGCGCTGGCTCGGCGCGCTCACCGCGGTCAACGGCGCGATGCGCTTCTACGGCACGTCGGATCGCGGCATCTGGTGCGCCCAGTCGGTCGACGGCGTGGCCTGGACGCGGATCGACGGCGCGGATGCCGCGATCTCCAAGGTGCCTGGCGCCGATCCCGGCGTGGCGTTCCTGCCCAACGGCGACGCGATCGTGACCGCGACGGTGATCAAGCCGAAGCGCTGATCTACGCGTCGTCGCCCTCGCCGTCGCCCACGAGCGACGCGACGGTCGCCTCGGCCGCGGCGTCCTTCAGGTGCAGCACCTCGCGCTCGCGGTCGGCCGCGAACTGGTTGGTGTAGAGCTCCCAGTAGCGCCCGCGGCGCGCGAGGAGCTCCGCGTGCGAGCCCTGCTCGGCGATGCGGCCCTTCTCGATCACGAGGATGAGGTCCGCGCGGCGGATGGTCGACAGCCGGTGCGCGACCACGAACGAGATGCGCCCGCCGCCGCCGCGCAGCAGCTCGTCGACGCCCTCCTGCACGAGCCGCTCGGTGGCGGTGTCGATCGAGCTGGTGGCCTCGTCCATCACCAGGATCTGCGGGTCGCGCAGCACCGCGCGCGCGAGCGCGACCAGCTGGCGCTGCCCCGTCGAGAGACGCTCGCCGCCCTCGCCGACCTCGGTGTCGTAGCCCTTCTCGAGCGCCTCGATGAAGCCGTGCGCCTTGACGCGGCGGGCGGCCCGCTCGATGTCGCCGTCGGTCGCGTCGAGGCGTCCGTACCGGATGTTCTCGCGCACCGTGCCCGCGAACAGGTGCGCCACCTGCGGCACGAGCCCGATGCGCCCGGTGAACCATGCGAGCGGCACGTCGCGCAGGTCGGTGCCGTCGACGGCGATGCGTCCGCCGCGCGGCTCGTAGAAGCGCGCGGCCAGCGACACGATCGTGGTCTTGCCGCCGCCGGTCGAGCCGACGAGGGCGATGGTCTGTCCGCGACGCGCGGTGAGCGTGAAGCCCTCGAGCACGGGCACGCCCTCGCGGTAGCCGAAGTCGACCGACTCGAAGCGGAGCTCCTCGATCGGCGCCTGCCGCTGCGGCTGCTGCGCGCCCGGCGCGTCGGCGATCGCCGGCTCGGTCGCGAGCAGCGACGCGATGCGCTCGGCGGCGCTCGACGCGTTCAGGATGTCGGCGAAGCGCTGCGCCAGCTCCTGCACCGGCTGGGCGAACAGCGCCGCGAACTGCATGAAGGCGATCAGCGTGCCGAGCGAGACCTTCTCGTCGGCGAGCACCCAGCCCGCGCCGTGCCAGAGGACGAGCGCGCCGGCGGTCGCCGCGAGCATCGCCATGAGCGGCATGTACACGCTCGAAAGCACCGCGCCGCGCATCGCCCACAGGTTCATCTCGCCCGACAGCTGCTGGAACTCGGCGAGGTTCGCCTCCTCGCGCGCGAGCGTCTTGGTGGTGCGCGCCCCGAGCAGCATCTCGCCGTACGACGCGGTCATCGCGCTCGACAGGCGCCGCGCCTCGCGGCCCGCGCGGATCAGGAACCGCTGGAACACCGCGCTCGCCAGCGCCATCGCCGGAACCGCCGCCAGCGCCCACAGCGCCAGCCGCCCGTTGGTCCAGAACATCGCCGTGACCACGCCCACGATGATCGCCGAGCACCACGCGAAGTCGAGCATCGCCCACGGCAGGATGCCCGAGACCTTCGAGCAGTCGCTGGTGAGCCGCGACACGAGCCAGCCCGTCGGCCGCGCGTCGAAGTACGCGGGCTCGAGCGTCTGCAGCCTGGCGAAGCAGTCGCGCCGCAGCCGGTCGGCCGTGCGCGTCGAGACGCGGCCGGCGCACTCGATGAAGAGCCACACGCCGCCCGCGAAGAGGATGAAGACCGCCGCGTACACCGCGAGCACCGGCGCGAGCTCGGCCCGCTCGCCCGCGCGCGCCTCGTCGACGATGCGCCCCACGATCAGCGGCAGCGCCGTCTCGATCGCCGCCACGAACATGCCCGAGCCGATCAGCCCCGCGACCGCGCCTCGATGCGCGAGCGCGCGCGCGAGCACGGGCCGCCACACGCGCAGGCTGAACCGCGCGCGGCTGTCGTCGTGGCGCTCGACCTCAGACATCGAGCGACTCCAGTTCGGCGTCGGAGAGGTGCTGGATCTCCCACAGCGTGCGGTACAGCCCCGGCTGCTGCGCGAGTTCGGCGTGGGTGCCGCGCTGGATCACGCGGCCGCCGTCGATCACGAGGATGAGGTCGGCGTCGACCACCGCGCTCAGCCGGTGGGTCACGATGATGCGCGTCTGCCGCGCCGCACGGGCCCGCAGCGCCGCGAGGATCGAGGCCTCGGTGTGCGCGTCGACCGCCGAGAGCGCGTCGTCGAGGATCAGCAGCCGCGGCTCGCGCACGAGCGCGCGCGCGATCGCCACGCGCTGGCGCTGCCCGCCCGAGAGGGTGAGGCCCTTCTCGCCCACCATGGTGGCGTAGCCCTCGGGGAACGCGAGGATCGCCTCGTGGATGCACGCGGTGCCGGCCGCCGCGGCGATGCGCGCGTCGTCCGCGGCGCCCGCCTCCATGCCGGCCACGATGTTGTCGCGCAGCCGCTTCGAGTAGAGGAACGGCTGCTGCAGCACGGTGCCGGTGACCGAGCGGATCGAGGCGCGCGGAACCCGCGCGAGCGGCGCGCCGTCGACGGTGATCGCGCCTTCCGCCGGCTCGTGGAAACGCAGCAGGAGCTGCACGATCGTCGTCTTGCCCGCGCCCGACGGCCCGACGAGGCCGAGCGTCTGCCCCGCCGCGAGCTCGAAGCTCACGCCGTCGAGCACCTTCGGCCCGCCCGGATGCGCGAACGACACGCCGTCGAACCGCACGGCGAGGCCGGCACCGTCGCGCGCGAGCGCGACCGCGTCGCGCCCGGCCGGATCGAGGTCGCGCTCCTCCTGCTTCTCCAGGATCTCCTCGAGACGCGCCACCGCGGCCAGCGCCTTGCCGCTCTCGACCGCCATGCGGCCGAGCATGCGCACCGGCCAGATGAACATGCCGACCACGGTGATGAAGTAGAAGTACGCGCCGAGCTCGAGCGTGCCCTGCACCAGCAGCCACGCGCCGAGCGCGACCACGATCACCTGCTGCGCGAAGCACAGGAGGTCCGACGACGCCCAGAAGTTCGCGAACAGCCGGAACAGCCGCGCGTCGGCGTCGCGGAACGCACCCGAGGTGCCGGCGAAGCGCGCGTTCTCGAAGTCGGCGCGGCCGAACGCGCGCACCGTGCGGATGCCGGTGAGGTTCTCCTGCACGTTGGCGGTCATGCGCGCCTCGGCCGCCTCCTTGGCGCCGAAGTGCGGACCCATGCGGCGGAAGTACACGGCCGTGTAGACCAGCATCACCGGGATGCACACGATCGACGCGAGCGCCATGCGCCAGTCGAGCGCGACCATGATCGGCAGGGGGATGAGCAGCATCAGCACCGAGCGGCCGATCTCGGGCGCCTGGTTCGCCAGCCAGTTGCGCATCGACTCGATGTCGCTGGTGCAGCGCTGCACGATGTCGCCCGACGGGATCCGGTCGAGCGTCGACGCGGGAAGCCGCTGCACATGGTCGTACATGCGGTCGCGCATGCGCCGCGCCACGCGTTCGGCCGCACCCGCCGCGAGACGCGTCTTGACGTGCACGCCCACGCCGGCGAGCGCCGCCAGCGCGACCATCGCCGCCGCCGCGCGCCACATCGCGCCGCGCAGCGCGTCGGCGCCGCCGAGCCACCCCGTCACCCGCAGCGAGATCGCGCTCGCGGCCGAGCCGTCGCCGAACACCGCGTCGAACACCGACTGCGGGATCAGCGGCACCAGGTAGAGGCACAGCGCCGACACGAACAGCGCCGCGACCGCGGCGACCAGCGTCCAGTGCTCGCCGGCGGCGAGGCGCCACACCGCGCGCAGGCCGGCCATCGGCGACGGCTGCGCGTCAGGTGCTGGTTTCGAGTCGTCCGCGGCCTGCGACATGGGCCGCGAGGATAGGCAACATCACGGCTTCCCGCCCGACTGCGGCGCGAGCCGAACCACGCGCACCGAGGCGGGCACCGGCACCGTGCGTGCGTCGAGCAGGGCGTCGCCCGGTCCGGTCGAACCCGACCAGGTGCGGGCGATGCCTCGCGGTCGCGGCATATGACGCCGCTGTTGAGCGCCGAACTCGCGATCGCATCGGCGGAACCCTGCACGCCACACGTGACGACTCCGTTCGTCCATGGCTGCAATTCTCGCCTTCACGCATGAAGGCGTCCGCGGTGTCGTGTTAGGCGATGCCGCGGCTCCAGTCGGCACCGGCGAAGCCGAGGCGTTGGGAACCAGCAGTACGGTGGCAACGGTGCATGTTGCGACGCTCGCCGAGCAAGCGAGGCTGCATCACGTCTCGGCGATCCCGCCTGCATCCGCCGGAGGGCATCTCGGGGATCGTGTCTCGGCGTCGAGCGCGAATCAAATTGGCGTCTTGAAGCCCAGGGCGCGGACCGCGCACCAGCCCGCGGCCGCCTCGAACAGCACGAAGATGCCCGAGACCCAGAACCCGATCGCGGGCCAGATGGTCCAGCCCGGCGTCCACCCGAGGAACCAGAGCACGCCGAGCAGCAGCCCGGTCGACTCCACGAAGGCGCCGAGGATGAAGCGCACCGTCTTGCCGCGCTGGTCGATGTTGCAGGTGAGCATGGTGCGGATGCTACTCCAAGCCGAGTTATCCGCGTCTTCCCCGGCGTCCCGCTTGACTCGCGCAGTTTCTGGCGCGATATAGTCGGAACTTCCGATTGTCGCGGGCCCGGGTCCGCGTTCCAAGCGCGCTCCGCCCTCGCGCATCCCTTCATGCTCCGCCGCCGCGCCCATCCTCTCGCCCGCCTCATGCTCCCGCTGCTCCTGCTCGCGCAGGTGTTCGCCGGCATGTCGCCGGGCAGCGTGCTCTGCATCGCGACGGGTGAGGGCTGCTGCGGGCCCGGGTCGACGCACGCCGCCGCGGCCCATGCGCATGCGTCCGCGTGCGATGGGCATGGGCACGCGCACCACCCCGGCCATCGGCACGACGCACGCGATCACATCGCGGCGCACCGCGACGCCGGTTCGACGCACGGCGACACCGCCGCGCACCGCCGCGACACCGGCGCGACCCACCCCGAGCTCGCCGCCGACGACGGATGCGGCTGCCACTTCCATGTCGCGCTGCCCGGCGACGCCGGCGGTCCGCGCGTCCGCGGGACCCATCGGATCGACGACCTTCGCCTGCTGCCGCCGGCGATCTGCGCTCCCGCGCTCCACCTCGACGCCGCGTGGATTCCCACGACCCGCGCGGCCGCGCCGTGCGCGATGCGCTGGCTCGACGCCTGGCACGCATCCGACCAGTGCCGCGCCCGCGCGGTGACACGGCTCCTGATCTAAGCGAGCGACCCTGCGCCCCAGGCGCCGGTTGTCCATTGCCGCCACGATCCAGGTAGAGCCGCCAGGTCGATCCGTCCGGAGACCATTCATGCCCGCCACAGGAATCAGGCCGACGCATCGGCGCGCCGTCCGCGCGACCATGGTCGCACTCGCCGCCGCCACCACGCTCGCCGCCGGCTGCCGCAGCTACCAGCCCAGCCCGCTCGACCTCGACGCCGCACGCCGCGACTTCCTCGCGCGCAGCCTCGACGGTCCCGGTCTCGCCGAGTTCAACGACCGGCTCCGCGGGCAGGCGTCCCCCGACGCGGCCGGCGCCGGCACCGCGGCGCGGTTCGATCCCTCCGACGGCATCTCGCTCGCGGAGGCCGAGGCGATCGCGCTCGTCTTCAACGCCGGGCTCCGCGCCGCGCGCCTCGAGGCCGGGGTCACCCGCGCCACCGCCGACAACGCGGGCCTCTGGAGCGACCCCACGCTCGGCGTCGACCTCTCGCGCATCGTGAACGGCGCCACCGACGATGTCGAGGCGCTCGCCTCGCTCGCCTTCACGCTGCCGCTCTCGGGCCGGCTCGAGCTCGAGAAGGCGCAGGCCGGCGCCGAGCACGACGCCGCGCTCACCCGCATCGCCCGCGACGAATGGACGCTGGTCGCCGAACTCCGCCGCGCGTGGACCCGGCGCGCCGCCCTCGCCGCCGAGGCCGCGGCCACCCGCGAGTTCCTCGAGCGCGTCGCGCAGGTCATGGCGGTCGTCGACCGCATGGAGTCGGCGGGCGAGATCGCCCGCATCGAGGCGCGGCTCATCCGCATCGAGGACGCGAAGCGGCGCGTCGCGCTGCACGCGCTCGACGCCGAGCTGCTCCGCGCGACCCACGCGATCGAGTCGATCCTCGGACTGCCGCCGCGCGACGACCGCCGCCTCGACGCCGACTTCAGCGCGCTTGCCGCGCCGGCGCAGCAGGAGGGCCACGACGCGCTGCTCGCGCGCGCGCTCCGCACCGCGCCCACGCTCGCCGTCGCGCGCGCCGAGCACGAGGTCGCCGAGCGGCGCCTCGCGCGCGAGATCCGCGCCCAGTGGCCCGATGTGGCGCTCGCCCCCGGGTTCGGCGAGCAGGACGGCGACACCCAGGCCGTGCTCGGGATCGGCGTCACCCTTCCGCTCCTCAACGGCAACCGCCGCGGAATCGCCGAGGCCGACGCCTCGCGCGAGGCCGCCCGCGGACGCGCCGAGGGCGAGGTCGCGCGCGTCGTCGGCGCGCTGCTCGCCGCCGAGGAGCGCCTCGCCGCCGCGCTCGCGCAGCGCGCACTGCTCGAGACCACGCTCGTGCCGCTCGTCGACACGCAGTACGCCGAGGCCCGCGAGGTCGCCCGTCTCGGCGAGGTCAACACCCTGATCCTGCTCGAGAGCCTCACGCAGCAGCTCGACGCACGGCTGCAGCTCATCGCCGCGCGCGCCGCCGAGGCCGCCGCGGTCGTCGACATCGAGCACCTCGCCGGCCCACCGGCCGCTGCGGAGGCTGGGGTCGACGCCGGGGTCGATACCGGGGTCGCCGCCGACGCCGATTCCGCAGCCGCAGCCGCGCCCGCCG
>CAMBUI010000039.1 GCA_945870915.1 Candidatus Kuenenia stuttgartensis
GGCAAATGACGGAACGATCCAGAGACAAGCCCGTACACTCGCTCGCCTCGGGCGGACGGAATGAACCGGCGAGGTGATGCGCGAAACGCGCAGACCAGCCAGCGCAGACCAGAAGGGATTCGCGATGCTCGACCCCCAGACGGAACGCCAGACCATCCAGCGTGCACGACGCGGTGACCGCGACGCGATCACGCTGCTCATCCGCTCCTACCAGCGCCCGCTGGAGGCGTTCCTGTTCAGGCTCTGCGGGCAGAGCGACCTGGCCGAGGACCTGTCCCAGGAGGCGTTCGTCCGCGTGATCCGATCGCTCGACCGCTTCGACGAGCGGTTCCGCTTCTCGACCTGGCTGTTCACGATCGGCAAGCGACTGCTGGTGAACCACCAGCAGAAGATGAAGCCGACCCCCGATAGCGAGATGGTCGAGTACCGCGCCGGCGACGCGCGGACCCCCGCCACCGAGACCGAGGAGATCGAGCGGACGCAGCGGGTGACCCAGCTCGTCGGCGTCGCGCTGGAGGCGCTCGTGAGCCCGCAGCGTGAGATCGTGCTGCTCTTCCACCAGCAGGGCTGGTCGGTGCAGCAGATCGCGACCGAGCTTTCGATGCCCGAGGGCACGATCAAGAGCCACCTCTTCCGTGCGCGCCGCCGGATGCTCGAGGCGATCGAGCGCAGCGGCGTCCGCAACCCCGAGGAGGTCCTCCGGTGATGCGGTTCGACGATGCAGGACCCGACGATGCAAGACCCGACGGTTCGGGATACGACCACGCGGGGTACGACCGTTCGGGAGCCGGCGGAGGTTGGCGCGACCAGCAGTGGAGCGCCGCCGAGACGGGTCGCAGCGGGTTCTCGCTTCGCGCGGAGCGGCTGCTCGTGCGCGTGCTGCTCGTTCTCCGCGGAGAAGCCCGCCCCGGCGCCGGCTCGGTCGCAGGCCAGCGGCACGATCGCCGCCGCGCCGAGGAACTCGCCGACATCATCCTGACCGACTTTCCGCGCCGCGTGATGCCGTTCGGCATCGCCGCGCTCGCCATCATCGTGGTGCTGTGCACGATGCCGCTCATGCGCGACCTGCTCGCCGGATCGGGCTCGCGCTCGGGCGGCGTGGCTCCCGTCGCGAACGTCGTCGAGTCGAGCCTGCGCGCCCGCAGCGCCGAGATGAGCGACGGACTCGAGGCGCTCAAGGCCGTCGTCGCGCCCTTCGCATCCGACGCGACGCCCAACGCCGAGGCGCGCGAGCCTGTCGCCCCGTGCTGCGATGCGGCCGCTCCGTTCAAGAGGTCCTGAGGTCCCGCCGCCATGATGTCCGCCGCGCGCGCATTGGTGGGTCTGCTCGGAACCGCGGCGGTGGTGATCGCGTGTTCTGCCGCGCATGCTGACAACGCGGGCTTCGCGCTCGCGCCCAAGGATGCGGCGCTGGCGGTGGACGCGCGCGGGATCTCCGACCTGCTCGGCGGCCAGCGCGGCGTGCTGGTGCGCCCCGTGCTCGAGGCCTTCGCGGGCGCCGATGCGCTCGGGACCTTCGATGTCCTCGCCAAGCGTGCGAACGCGCCCGGCGAGAAGGTGGCGCGCGATGTGTTCTCGGGGCGCATCGCGTTCTTCCTGCCGCCGGACGACGGCGGAGCGGGCTGGCTGCTCGGCTTCGAGAGCGACGACCAGCGCTGCGAGCATGTGCTGCGCATGCTGAGCGCGAAGATGTCCGCGCCCGGCCGTTTCGAGAGCGCGGGCGAGAACCTCTCGATGCGCCGTGTGGGCGGATGGCTGCTGATCGCTCCCGCGACCGGCCGAGGCCGTGCGCTCATCGACGAGTCGGCGGCGCGCGTTCCGGTCGAGGATCCGTCGCGGTCGCTGCTCGGCGAGCCGCTCATGCAGGACCTCCTGGCGAGCGAGGCGCCGGTGCGCGTGTTCATGCGGCACTCCGGGGCTCTCGGCGGGGCGACCTCGATCGCGTTGCGCGGCGCCAAGCTCGGGTTCCAGGCGGATGTCTCGGGCAACTACGAGAGCGCGCCGTTCGGACTCGTGCCGGCGCGGCACGCGCTCGATGCGCATCTCGTGCGCGCCTTCGAGGACCGCGCGGTGATGGTGGTCTCGAATCCCGCCGACGGACTTCCCTCGAGGTCCGATGCGTTCTGGGTCGCGCTGCTCCCCGAGATCGTGCCGCCGCCCGCGATGCGCACCAACCTCGCGGGTGAGCGCGTGCTGCTCGTCGGCATGTCGCAGGCCCACCCGATGCCGACCCTCGCCTGCGCCTGGCGCATCGAGGACGCCGAGCAGGCGCGCGCCGACCAGGACCACTTCATGAAGGGCGTGTGCTGCGCGCTCGCCCGAAGCGTCGAGCAACCGCGGAGCGACCAGCAGGTCGCCGACCCGGCGCGCGACCGCGAGTCCTCGGTGGTCGCCGAGCGGCAGCTTGCGGAGCGCCGCTGCGCGGAGCTCGGGCCGTTCGCGGACCGGTTCCTCGGGCGTCCGCTCAAGCTCGGCGAGAGCACGCTCTGCTGGAGCACCGTCGAGACGCCGTGCGGTGGATGGCAGGTGTACTCGAGCGATCCGCGCTGGCTTGCCGACGTCTCCGACCGGCTGGCGACCTCCTCGTGCAGCGAGGATGCCCGCCCGCAGGTGGCGGGCATCGGCTTCTGCGACGGCGTGCGCGCGTCGGGGATGCTGCGTCGCTGGCAACCGCTGGTCGAACCCCGGCCTGCGGCGGCTCCCGCCGGAGACCGCGTGAGCCGAGGGATCCTCGCGTTGTCCGACATGATGGAACGCCTCGGCCGCGTGCGGTTCCGCTACGAGATGCCGTCGCCCACGCAGGTTCGCGCGCACTTCGAGGTCGAGCCGCAAGGGCGGCTGGCGGAGCCGCTCCGTCGATCCATCGAGGGCAAGCAGGGCGCCCCGTCGGAATGAGTCCGACGCCGTCCGCCGTGCATCCCGACCGCGCGACGATCCTCAGGCAGGCATCGCGGCATCCTCTCGCCCACCGCGTCGCGCGTGGGCTCGCCCGTGCGTGCGTGGCCGACGCCGATCCACTGGTGCTGGCGGTGAGCGGTGGCGGGGATTCGCTGGCGATGCTGGTGCTCGTCGCGGCGCTGCGGGCTCGCGTCGATCCATCGCTCGCGGCACTGCATGTGATCTCGGTTGACCACGGGCTTCGACCTGCGAACCGCGGGGAATGCGACGGCGCCGTCCGGACCGCGCGGATGCTGGGAGTCGCGCACGCGGAGACCCGCGCCGTGACGGTCGCCGCCGGGGGAAACCTGCTCGACGCAGCGCGCGACGCGCGGCTCGACGCGATCGCCGGCTTCGCCGCATCGAACGGCGTGCGCAAGGTGCTCCTCGCCCACCAGGCCGACGACCGTGCCGAGGGACTGCTGCTCGCGCTCGCGCGGGGCGCGGGAATCGACGCGCTCTGTGCGCTCCTGCCCGCGCGCGAGCTCGCGCTCGCCGGCCGGCCCTCGCTCGAGCTCTGCCGTCCGCTGCTCGAGACGCGGCGCAGCGAGCTCCGGGCCTTCCTCGCCGACATGGGCGTGGCCTGGCATGAGGATCCGTCGAACGCGCTTCGAACCCGCGGCGCCCTGCGCGGCACGCCGGAAGCGGCCGCGCTGCTCGATCGGATCGCCGACAACGCCGGTCTCGCCCTCGAGGAGGCGCACGAGATGGTCGCGCACCGCGATGCGCTCGCGAACGGACTGATCGCGACGGACGGGGTTTCGGTGGCGCGTACGGAACTCGAGCGTTGTCCGCCGTTCGTGCAGCGCGAGGTGGCGCGGATGATCGTGCACGCCGCCGGTGGGACGCCGAACCGTGCGGCGCTTGCCTCGCTTGCCGAGGCACTCGCCCGTGGCGACCGCGCGCCGCGGCGCTACCGCTGCGAAGGCGGCGTCGAGCTCGTGCTCGATGCGTCGGGACTGCGCGCGTTCAAGGTCGCGTGACGACGCGGTGGGTCCGCGTTCCGCGCGGCGTGTTCGCATTCCGCGCGGCGGGCCCTCGCTCACTGCGGGTTCAGGCAATCCCCGCCAAATCGGTCGGCGACGCAGGTGATCACGCCGCCCTCGACCTTGACCGTCATCGGTGGGGCCACGAGCCAGAGCGGCCCTGGCGCGAGCATGTCGAACTCGCACTGCGGGCACTGGATCTCGCCGAGGTGTCCGTCGTGCAGCACGACCGCGCCCTCCGCGGGCGGGATCTCGACGGCGAACACGAGCTCGGGCCGCGGATTCGAGAAGTACGACTCGAACAGCGAGTGGCACGCGTCGCAGTTCGGGTTGTAGAACACGATGAAGGCCGACTGGGTGCCGATGCGCTCGGTGAGGCGCGGCAGGTAGGTGCCGATCGGCGACTCCGTGATCGGCTTGCCGATGTACGGCTTGAGGTCGAGGTCGATCGACATCGCACGCGCCTTCGCCTCGGCATCCGAGACCGGCGCCTGGGCGGGGAAATCGACCGCCGCGGTCAGGTTGGCGGCGACCGTACCGGCCGCGACGCCGACGACCGTCCGCCAGCCGGGCGACAGTCCGCGTCGAAGTCCCGGCGCCGCCTGGGGCGGCGCGATGCGCGCGACCACCAGCACGACGAACACCGCCGCGCCCAGTGCGATGGCGGGAGGCAGCAGACCGCCCTGGCGGATGGCGGCCGAGACGCCGGCAAGGGCAACGAAACCAACGAGCGCTGCGACGCAGATCGCCGCGACACGCCCCCGGATCGCGAGGACGGCGGCGGCGAACGCGAACTCGAGCGCCACGATCAACCGCGCCGCAGTCGCGGACTCGTAGCCGAACATCGCCTCCATCAGTTCGCGCAACGGCCCCGAGGTCGCCTCGGGGCCGCGTGAGAGCTGGAATGCCGCGCATCCGCCGAGCAGCCCGGCCGCAAGCAGGGCGGGGACGGCGTTCGCAATCCGGCGCTTCATCGGGTCAGCCATCATGGGCGCGATCTCCTTCGATCACTTCGCGGGGAACTTCAGGCACGCCTCGACCGCGGCGATGTCCTCGGCGTTCTCGACCACGCACTCGATGACGCCGTCGTTGATGGCGACGATCACCGGCGTTCCGATCACATAGTTCGGCCCCTTCGCCATCGAGAGCTTGACGCACTCGTCGCAGGGATTGTCGAGGATGTTGTTCGGATCGGCGTCGGGGATGGCGACCGCGACCGTCCGCACCGGCAGCTTCCCGGTGAAGTAGGTCCCGAGCAGTTCGTGGCAATGCTCGCAGTCCTCGCGGTAGAACAGCATGATCCAGCGTCCCTTGAGGAAGTCCTGCGGGATGGCGCCGGTGATGAGCCGCGCGAAGGGGTTCTCGGCGATCGGCTTGCCGACGGCGGCGGCGAACTCGGCGATGTAGAAGGGCTCGAGCTTCGCGGGCAGTCCGGGCCAGGACTTCGCAGGCGCCGCCGCGGGAGTCGAAACAGCGGGATCGGGCGCGACCGGCGCAGGCGACGCGGTCGTCCCCGTCGACGCCGCGTCGGCGGGCTTGTCGCCGAGAACGCGGGCAAGGACATCGAGCTTGTCGACATCGGGGCAGACATCGGTCACCACGCCGTCCTTGAGTCGAAGCACGACGGGCGTCTGCACGAGGTAGTTCGGCGAGGTCCCCGGCTGTCCGGCGCGCACGCGGAACACCTGGCGCAGTTCGCATCCCTCGCAGGGCATGCCGAGCGGCGCGCCCGTCGTGTCCGGGATCGAGACCTTGAGCACGCGCTCGGCGCGCTTGATCGCGAAGTGCTCGCGGTGGAGCGCCTGGCAGTGGTCGCAGTCGGCGCGCGAGAAGACCACGAGCCAATCGCCGCGCTCGATGTCGTCGGGCATGGGACGCTCGATGGCGAGCGCGAGCTTCTGCGCGCGGAACGGCTTGCCGATCCACTCCGCCCACTTGGGGAAGTAGTTCGCCTCGTACTTCGACGGCGCGGCCGGCCACGGACCGGAGATCGCGCTCGGGTTGTCGACCACCACGACGGGCGGGGTGGGTTCGTTGCCGCCGCCGGCATCGACGGTCGGCTTCGGCGTCGCGAAGATCGCGATCGCGCCGAGGACCGCCGGGATCGCGACATGCATGCGGCCTCGGACGGCGCCCTTCGGCACCAACGCCACCGCGGAGACGAGCAGGATGCCATCGACGAGGAACATCACGCTCGCCGGAAGACCCGCCTTGCCGAAGCAGCCGCAGCTGCCGGCGAGCGCCTCCTTCAGCCCGTCCTTCAGACCCGCCTGCACCATCGCGATCAGCAGGATGAGGCAGAAGAAGGAGAGCGTGGCGATGGCGATCTGGCGCGCCCAGCGCGTGCCCAGGATCGCGAGCGCGATGAAGACCTCCGCGCCGATGATCGCGCGCAGCGACCACTCGAGGAACATGGTCGCGTCGACCGAGGTGACGCCGACGAACCACCGGATCGCCGCCATGATCGGGGGCGGCAGGAGCAGGGGATTGAACTCGGAGGCCTTCACGAAGGCTCCGTATCCGATCCAGCCGGCGGTGCCGAGGTGGAGCATCACCAGGGCGGCCTTCTGCAGGGGGCTGAGGCTGGTCGGCGACGGGGTCGAGGCGTGCGCTTCGGTCATGGGTGGTTCATCGGCGGATTGGCGGGTCTGGCTCGCGGCGGCGATTCTAAGGGCAAGCGCACCTGCGGTTCCGCAGCGGCGATCGCTTTGACGCATCCGCGGACAATTCGGCTGCGAAGGGCGGCGCGTGCCCAGCCGATCGCGTCCAGTGCAGGATCTTCCCCCGGTGTTCGCCGACGAGCTCAGGACACGCCTCGAGGCCGTGCAGGCTCGTCGCGGCGCGGTCGCGCAGTGGGTCCTGATCCTGCCCGACCAGTTGAATCTCGCGATCGGACCGATCGCGCGCACGGATCGACGAACGACGGGAATCGTCCTGCTCGAGAGCGGCGAGTGGCTCTCGCGGCGCCCGTACCACCGGCAGCGCCTCGCCTGGATCATCCTCGCCCAACGAAGCTTCGCACTCGAGGCGGCCGAGGCGGGCTTCGCGGTCCGCTACCTGCGTGGCGATGAGCCGATGGTGGAGCTGGCGCGCAGGTTCGCGCTGGGGGTTGAGGGACGCATGGGGCTGGAGGGGCGCACGGGGCTGGAGAGCGGGGCTTCGTCCGCGGCCTCATCGGGCGCTGCCGCGGCCCCTTCCGCCGGTGCCGAGTCGGGGCACCCGCTCGAAGGACACGCGCCGCACGGGTTCCCCATCGGGTCCCCAGGCGCGCGCGGTCTCGTCGCGATGGAGCCGGCCGAGCGCGAGATGCGCGCCGAGTTCGCGCCGCTGTGCGCCGCCGGGCTCCTCCGATTCGGTCCCCACGAAGGATTCCTGACGACCGCCGCGGACCTCGAGCGCGGTCGAACCGCCGAGGGCTGGCGCATGGATCGGTTCTACCAGGGCGTTCGCCAACGGACGGGCATCCTCATGGAGGGCGGCAAACCGCTGGGCGGCAAGTACAGCTTCGACGCCGAGAATCGCCGCCGGTGGGACGGCGTTCCCGCGGCGCCGCATCCGCCGGAGTTCCCCGGTTCGCTCCTGCGCGAGGAGATCGTCGACGAGATCGAGACGCGGTTCGCAGCGCACCCCGGCACGCTGGATATCGCGACGATTCCGGCGAGCCAGGCCGAGATCGACCGGCTCTGGCAGTGGGCGCGCCGATCGTGCCTGCCGAACTTCGGGCCGTTCGAGGATGCCATGAGTCGACGAAGCCGCGGCGTCTTCCACACCCGCATCTCGCCGCTCATGAACCTCCACCGCCTGCTGCCGCAGAAGGTGGTTGCCGACAGCCTCGCGCTCGAGGTGCCGCTCGCGAGCAAGGAGGGGTTCATCCGTCAGGTGCTCGGCTGGCGCGAGTTCGTGTACCAGGTGCACCGCGCGACCGATGGCTTCCGCGCGCCTGCGCACTTCGGCGCGTCGGGCGAAGGCGTTTCCGCCGGGTCGCCAGCCAAGAAGCCTCACGGGGCGCCGCACGGGGCGCTTCACGGGGCGCCGCACGAGGCGCTTCACGGGGCGCCGCTCCCCGCGCCAGGCGACGGTGGATACCAGCGCTGGGCGCAGAAGCCGTGGCGCCCAAAGGGCCCGCCGCCCGCGGGGGTCGACGGCGGCGCGCGTCCCAACCGCCTCGGGGCGGACCTCGGAGTCCCGCCGGCGTACTGGGGTACCCCCAGCGGCCTCGCCTGCCTCGACCATGTGGTCGAGGATGTCTGGGCCGAGGGCTGGAGCCACCACATCACCCGGCTGATGGTGCTCGCCAACATCGCCACGCTTGCCGGTGTTTCGCCGCGCGAGCTGTGCGACTGGTTCTGGATCGCGTACATCGACGCCTGGGACTGGGTGGTGGAGCCCAATGTCCTGGCGATGGGAACCTACGGATGGGACGGCATGACGACCAAGCCGTACGTCAGCGGCTCGGCGTACCTCGAGAAGATGGGGGACTCGTGCGGGTCCTGCCGGTTCACGCCGGGCAAGGACTGTCCGATCGGGCCGATGTACTGGGCGTTCCTCGCCCGCAACGACGCCGCGCTCTGCGACAATCCCCGCATGAAGCTGCCGCTCGCGAGTGCCCGCAACCGGACCGAGGCGCAGAAGGCGCACGCCGCGGGCGTGTTCGTCTCGCTGCGCGACATGCTGATCGAGGGGCGCCGCGTCGACGGCGGAGGTGCACGATGACCGGTAGCCGCAGTTTCCATCGCGCGTCGCGCGTCGAGGTTTCCGCCGAGGAGCTCGGCGCATGGCATTTCCGACCCGGCGCGATCCATCGCCTCATTCCGCCGTGGGAGTCGATCCGCGTGGTGCGCGAGGCGGCTCCGCTGGTCGACGGAGCGCGGGCCGAGATCCGCATCCGCAAGGGTCCCTTCGCAACCACGCTGGTCGCCGTGCATGACGAGGTGGATCCGCCGCGCCAGTTCGTCGACACGCAGGAGCGGGGGCCCTTCGGCTCGTGGCGCCACGTGCACCGCTTCCTGCCGGATGGCGAGCACCGCGCCATGCTCGAGGACTCGATCCGATTCGATCTCCCGTTCGGACCACTGGGCAGGCTCGTTCCGCGCGCGCCGATCGAGCGCGAGCTCGGGCGGCAGTTCGCCTTCCGCCATGCGCGAACCCGCGAGGACCTGCGGCGGCACGGCGAGATCGCCGCGCGATTCGGTGCCCGGGCGCTCCGGATCGGTGTGACGGGCGCGACCGGCCTCGTCGGGACGCAGCTGTGCGCGTTCCTCAGCACGGGCGGCCACGAGGTGATCCGCTTCGTCCGCGGCGAGCCGGGACCGGGCACGGGGGCGGGCGCGACGCGGCGGTGGAATCCAGCGGATCCCGAGCGCGGCATGGCGCCTGAGTCGGTCGAGGATCTCGACGCGGTGATCCACCTCGCTGGCGAGCCGATCGCCGCAGGGCGGTGGACCGAGGAGCGCAAGCGATCGATTCGCGAGAGCCGGACGCTCGGCACCGCCGCGGTTGCTCGCGCGATCGCGGGCGCACGGCGCAGGCCCGAGGTCTTCATCTCGGCCAGCGCGATCGGCTTCTACGGCCATCGTGGCGAGGAGTGGGTCGACGAGCGCAGCGCACCGGGCGAGGGCTACCTCCCCGATGTCGTGCGCGCGTGGGAGGACGCGACCGTCGCCGCGCGGAATGCGGGTGTGCGCACCGTGCATGTGCGGGTTGGCGTGGTGCTCTCGGCGGCCGGCGGCGCGTTGGCCAGGATGCGCACGCCGTTCCTGCTCGGCGCCGGCGGACCGATCGGCGACGGACGCCAGGGATTCAGCTGGATCTCGCTCGATGACCTCCTCGGCACCATGCTGTTCGTCATGCGCAATCCCGAGATCGCCGGACCGGTGAACGCGGTCGCGCCGAACGCGCTGCCGCAGCGCGGATTCGCGCGCGTGCTCGGGCGCGTCCTGCGTCGTCCGAGTTTCGCGCCGCTGCCCGCCTTCGCGGTGTCGGCGCTCTTCGGCGAGATGGGCCGTCGGCTCCTGCTCGACGGCGCGTTCGTTCGTCC
Organism: Candidatus Kuenenia stuttgartensis; assembly: GCA_945870915.1. GTDB lineage: Bacteria > Planctomycetota > Phycisphaerae > Phycisphaerales > SM1A02 > QWPT01. The sequence goes on from CAMBUI010000039.1 coordinate 9,961, forward strand.
CACGGTGCTGACGGCCGCGGGCTACCGCTTCTCCCACTCCTCGCTCGAGCAGGCGCTGCGCCTCGAGCTCGGGCGGCTTCACGCGGACGGAACCGACTGATGGCCATCCGCACGATCTGGTGGGTCCGCCGGGACCTGCGCGTCGACGACAACCCCACGCTGCAACGCGCGCTGCGGAGCGATGCGCTGCTGCCCGTGTATGTCCATTCGCCCTCCGAGGAGGGCCCCTGGCCGCTGGGCGGAGCGCAGAAGTGGTGGCTCGCGCGCAGCCTCGCCTCGCATGGCGCCGCGCTCGAGCGACTCGGCTCGCGGCTCGTGATCGTCGAGGGCGAGGCGGCGCGTGTCCTGAGCGACCTCGCCCGCGCGTTCGACGCCGGCGAGGTCGTGTGGTCGCGCCGGTTCGAACCCACCTCGCTCGCGCAGGAGGCGCGCGTCGAGGAGGCGCTCGACCGCGCCGGCATCGCGTGGAGCTCGTATCTCGCGAACCACCTGTTCGATCCCGACGAGATCGCGACGCAGACGGGCAACCCCTACCAGGTCTTCACGCCGTTCTCGCGCAACCTGCGGGCTCGTCCCGCGCCAGCCCAGCCGCGCGGCGCGCCGGCGGCGCTGCCCCCTTCGACCGGCGCTCCGAAGGGCGTCGCCATCGCCGCGCTCGACCTCGAGCCGAAGCCCGACTGGGCCGGCGGACTGCGTGCCATGTGGAGTCCCGGCGAATCGGCCGCGCAGGAGCGTCTGGACCGCTTCGCGTCGGGAGCGCTCTCCGCCTATCCGACGGGGCGCGACCAGCCCTCGGCCGATGGGTCGAGCCTCATGGCGCCGCACCTCGCCTTCGGCGAGATCGGGATCCGACGCGTCTGGCACACGGCCGCGAAGTCCGCTTCGTCGCCCGCGGAAAGCACCGACAAGTTCCACGCCGAACTCCTGTGGCGCGAGTTCGCCACCCACGTGCTGGTGCACTTCAAGCACACCGACCTGAAGCCGCTGCGCGCCGAGTACGGCCGGTTCCCGTGGCGCGACGACGCGGCGGCGCTCCGCGCCTGGCAGCGGGGACGCACCGGCTATCCGCTCGTCGACGCCGGCATGCGGCAGCTGTGGTCCACCGGATGGATGCACAACCGCGTGCGGATGGTGGTCGCGAGCTTCCTCGTCAAGCACCTGCTGCTCCCGTGGCAGGACGGCGCGAGGTGGTTCTGGGATACGCTCGTCGACGCCGAACTCGCCAGCAACTCGCTGGGTTGGCAGTGGGCGGCAGGATGCGGCGCAGACGCCGCGCCGTACTTCCGCATCTTCAACCCGACCTCGCAGGCGGAGAAGTTCGACGCCGACGCCGCGTACATCAAGCGCTGGGTACCCGAGCTCGCGCGCGTTCCCGCGAAGTTCGCGCTCGAGCCGTGGGACGCGCCGCCGCTCGCCCTCGCCTCCGCCGGTGTGACGCTCGGCGAGGAGTACCCGCGTCCGATCGTCGACCACGCCAAGGCACGCGAGCGGGCGCTGGCGGCGCTCGCCGCGGTTTCGCGCAAGGGCGGAGTTGCCCCGCAACCGCCCACGGAAGGTTGATCGCGACGAGCACACCGCGGAGAATCACCCCATGTCACCGTTCGCATCCATGACGGGATCCACGCGTCCGACGCACCTGAAGTGCGCCGCCGTGCGCGACGCCGTGCGCGACGCCGTGCGCGCCGCGCTGGTGATGGCGGTCGCCGCGCTGTCCCTTGTGCGCCCTGCGGCGGCCATCCCTCCCGATCGCGGCGACCTCGCGCGCGGCTACCAGCGGTTCGACGCGCTCGCCGTGCGCGCTGCGGCCGATCCGGCCACGCGGCGGGCGCTCAACCTCGGCTTTGATGGTCTCACCGCCGACTTCTTCGCGGGTCGGTACGGCCGCGCGCTCGCCGAACTCGCGCGCATCGAGGCCGAGCACGCGCGGCTCGACGATCGCGCGCGCGCCGGGCTCGCGTTTCTCGCCGCCCACCGCTTCGAGGTCAGCCCATCGATCGTCGACCTCGCGGGCATCGCGCCGGCGACGGTGCGCATCCGCGCGGTTCCGCTCGACGGCGCCGCGCCCGCGGGTGGGTTGGATGAGGCGCCCGGCACGATCGTGGTGTCGTGCGGCGACTTCCGCGCCGAGCTCGCGTTCGGCGACGAGATGTCGGTGGTGCCGGGCGATGGCGCACGCCCGGGACCGCTGCTGGTGCACGCGGTCGTTCCCGGCATCGGCCCGTGCGAGGTCGCCCGTGCCTGGGCGATGCAGGGATCGATCGCCACGCGCGTCGAGGCGCTGCGGGCGCGCGCCGCCGCGCTCGACCTGGCGGCGTTCACGCCCTCGGTGAAGGCCTCGCTCGACGGGCGGATCGCGCTGCTGCCGGCCGCCACCGTCGACCGGACGAGGAGCGCCACGCTGCTCTGCGATGTGCCGCGCCTCCTGGCGGAGCTCGACACCGAACTCGATGCACTCGCCCGCGGATCCAACCCCTATGCGCGCGCGGGCGACCTCTGGCGCGTCTACCGCGCGCTCGGCGTCGACCTCCCGACGCGGCAGTTCGTACCCGAGGGTGCGGGACCCTTCCCGCTTGTCGTTGCGTTCCACGGAGCCGGTGGCGACGAGAACATGTTCTTCGACGGCTACGGCGCCGGCATGCTGCGTGCGCTCGCGCGCGAACGGGGCGTCGCCGTGGTGTGCCCGCCGACGGTGCCGTTCGGGCTCAGTCCCGCGCTCTTCGACCGATTCATCGACGAGGTGTCCAAGGACATGCCGGTCGACCGCGGCCGCGTCCTCCTCCTGGGTCACTCGATGGGCGCGATCACCGCGTCACGGCTTGCCGGCCTGCGCCCCGACGCGATCGCGGGAGCCGCGTGCATCGCGGGGTTCCTCGATGCATCCCGAGGCGGCGCAAGCGCTCCGCGCGCGGTCTATCTCGGAGCGCTCGACCCGATCTTCGCCATCGGGCCCGTGCGCGAGCAGGTCCGCGCGGCGACGCGCGTCGGCTCTCCGATCGAGCTCGTCGAGTTCGAGCACGAGGGTCATACGCTGGTGGTCGACCGTGCGCTGCCTCAGGCCTTCGAATGGCTGCTTGCCCGGCCGGCCCGCAGCACCGACACCACGAAGCCCACGATCAGCGCCCCCAGCACGAGGCCGATGAACACCGGTGTGCCCGCGCCCGCGGCGATCGAGACCAGTCCCAGCGCTGGTCCGAGGAAGTAGCCGGCGCCGACGAGCGCCTCGTGGATGCCGCCTGCATCGACTTCGGCCGCTCCCACCGCGAGGCCGTAGTAGATCGCGCTGTAGTAGATGGCGCCCTGGCCGAGACCGAGCGACGCAAGGCCGATGATGAGCGTCGCCTCGTTCGGAGCCGCCACCGCCGCGGTGAAGCCGAGCGACAGCAGGAGGCCCGCCACCACCAGCGTCGCGCCGCGACCGTGCCAGAAGGCGGTGCGCCACAGCACGATCACCGCCACGACGCGCGCCACATGCCAGGTCGCGCCGATCGGCGCCTGCAGCCCATCGGCGGTGCCGAGCGCCTGGAACAGGTACGGCAGGATCGGCGACAGCGCGCCGATCACGAGATAGCCCATCGGATGCAGCACCCGCGCCGCGCCGAGCAGGCTGCGGTAGGTCGGAGGCACATGGCGCGCGTGCTCATCGACATCGTGCGCGACCGGGTGGGCGGGGAAGCGCGCGAGGAACACCAGCGCCAGCAGGTTGATCGGCAGGAGCGACGGAATCGCCCACTGCATGAGTCCCGCGGCCTGCAGCGGTCCGGCCGCCGCGAGACCGAGCGCGGTCGCCGCCATCCACGACGCGTTCCACCATCCGATGGCGTTGCGCATCTCGGCGCCGTGCCGGCCCGACGCGAGGTAGTGCTGCACGATCGGCCACTGCAGCGCGCCCAGCGCCGTCATGACCACCGCGGCGAACCAGAGCATCGCGATGTTCGGCACCAGCACGAGCGGCGCCAGCAACGCCTGCGCGACAAGCACCACGGCCAGCGCCCCGCGCGGCGACATGCGGCGCTCGAGGAACCGCACGGTCCGCCCCGCGTTCACCGCCACGGCCGTGTACAGGATGCCGTTGATGAGCGCCAGCATCAGGCTGTCGCGCTCGGTGAAGCCATACTCGCTGGCCGCGATGAAGTAGAGCGCGTTCCACAGGACGCCCGTTCCGAGCGAGCACAGGAACGTCAGTCCGCCGATCGGCAGCGCCCGGACGGGACGGGTCGGGGAGTGGGGGTGCGCCAAAGTGCCCATGGGGCGGCGAGTGTACGACCGCCCGCCGTGGTACACTCCGCCCGCTGTCCATGTAGCTCAATCGGATAGAGCGTTGCCCTCCGAAGGCAAAGGTTGCAGGTTCGATTCCCGCCATGGACGTTCCAAGGGGCCCCGAACGGGGCCCTTTCTCATGCTCCCGCCACGCCCCGCAGAGGCCTCCGCGATGACGATCCACGAGTTCCAGCAGCTCATCCGCGACAAGTACTACGCCACCGACAGCGCCCGGGGCGCCCCCGGCACCTACCTCTGGTTCGTGGAGGAGGTCGGCGAGCTCGCCCACGCCATCGCCAACCGCGAGCGCGGGAAGCTCGACCGCGCCAACCTCGAGGAGGAGTTCGCCGATGTCCTCGCCTGGCTCGCGACGCTGGCGAACATCTGCGATGTCGACCTGACCAAGGTCCTCCACGACAAGTACATCAAGGACGGCGGTCCGGAGGGTTTCAAGTCGTGAGTGCACATTCCGCCACCTGTCCGTTCTGCTCGGGCACGCAGACCGTCTACCTCGAGAGCGCCCGCTGGCAGCTGCTGCGCCATGCCGATCCCGTGCCGCTCGCCGGATGGATGATGGTCGCCGCCCGCGCCCACCGGGCGGGCGTCGACGAGATGGACGCCGACGAGCAGCGCGAGATCGGCATCATCCTCGCCGAGGTCGCGCGCGCGGTCCGCGCCGAGACCGGCTGCGAGCGCACCTACTCGATCACCTTCAACGAGGCCGTGCGGCACCTGCACCTGCATGTGATCCCGCGCCACGCGGGCGACGACTCGACCACCAGCTGGGCGCTCGCCGACCGCTATCGCGCGACCGCGCGCAAGGAGCGCGCCGCTGCGCCCGCCGACGAGGCCGAGCGCACCGCACGCGCCGTCGCCGCACGCTGCGCCACGGCGCTCGCGCCGCTGGGTTTCCGGATGCCGTGACGGGCATCGCGCCCGATCGCATATGCTGCGACCCATGCAGCAGTCGGACGCCATCGGCATCGCCCGCATCCATGACGCGTTCGCGCGCGCCCGCGCGTCGGGGGGCGCGGTGCTGCCGTTCATCACGGCTGGCTACCCCGACATCGCGACCACGGAGAGGCTCCTGCGCGAGCTTCCCGCGGCCGGTGCCGACATCATCGAGCTCGGATTCCCATTCTCCGACCCGATCGCCGACGGCCCGGTGATCGCAGAGTCGATGCACCAGGCGCTCCTCGCGGGCATGACGCCCGATGCGATCTTCGAGGCGGTCGCGCGCGTGCGACCGTCCGTGCCGGTGATCGCGATGGTCTCGGTCTCGATCGTCGAGCGCATGGGCGGGGCTCGGTTCATCGAGCGCGCCACCGACGCGGGCTTCTCCGGCTTCATCGTTCCCGACGCCGATCCCGCGACCGCTGCCGAGCTCTCGCGGCTCGCGCTGGCGCGCGGCGCCGGATTCAGCGCGCTCGTCTCGCCGAGCACGACCGCGGAGCGCCTCGTCGAACTCGCCCGCATCTCCACCGGCTTCGTGTATCTCCTCGCCCGCATCGGCGTGACCGGCGAACGCTCCGAGGCGCCCGAGATCGCCGAGCGCACCGCGGCGACCCGCCGGGCCACCAGCGTCCCGATCGCCGCGGGATTCGGCATCGGCAAACGCGAGCATGTGCGCGCGGTCGTGCAGCATGCCGATGGCGCGATCGTGGGAAGCGCGATCGTGCGACGCATGACCGAGGCCCATCGACGCGGCGAGAGCGCCGCCGAGGCGGCACTCTCGCTGGTGCGTTCACTCAAGTGACGCGCGATCAGTATCGCCGCAGCACGCCGACGACGATGCCCTGGATCTCGCACTCGTCGACCATGATCGGCGCGAACTCGGGGTTCGCCGGCTGCAGCCGGATCCGCCCGTCGCGCTCCTTGTAGTAGGTCTTCAGCGTCGTCTCGCCGTTCGGCAGCAGCGCCACGACGCGCTCGCCGTTGCGCGCCGTCTCGCGCTTGTCGACCAGCACGTAGTCGCCGTCGAAGATGCCCTCGTCGCGCATCGACATGCCATCGACCTGCAGCGCGAAGGTGGTCCCGACCCGGCCCTTGCGCGGACCGAACAGGTCCTCGAGGGCCAGCGACTCGCGCTGCTCGAACTTCTGGATCGGATAGCCCGCCGCGACCTTTCCGACAAGCGGGAACGACAGGGACGGCGACGCGCCCGCACCCGAGTCCGCATGCAGCTGCCGCGAAGAGACCTCCAGCGGTCCCGGCGAGATCTCCTCGTCTTCCCCGGGAAGCTCGAGATGCTGCGCGAGATCAGGCGATGGCGTCAAAGAGCGAGCCTTGTTCGCATCCCGCAGCAGCGCACCCTTCCCGATGAGCGCCTCGACGTGCTCGAACACCGTCACCCTGCTGACGCCCAGGTGATCGGCGAGCTCTTGCATGGTCGGCGAGTAGCCCTTCGTGCGGCGCCATTGGTCGACCAGCTTCAGGACGCGCAGTTGCTTCGGTGTCAGGTTCATCGTGGATCTCGCTCTCGTTGCGAACGGAAAGGGCGGTGTGGTCGGCGTCGCTCGGGAAGGCGTCGCTCGGGAAGGCGTCTGTCGAGAAGACCTCGATCGCGATCGCCTGGAATCGTCCCAGCGCCATGCGGCACGCGGCGCGCCCAACGCGACACGCGCGGGCGACCGGCGAAAGGAAGCGGTTGTGGAGGATGTCCTCGCTGAGGAACTCGTCGTCGGCGACGGGCGCGGGCGTCTCGACGGCGCCCTGCGCGCGCTCGATGCTGCCTCCGTTGGCCATGTAGCGCCGCGTGTAGTCGGCACCGGGTCCGAGCATGACCAGTGGCCACACGCCCTCGACGGCTCCGGCACGGATGGACGGGGCGATCGTCCCAATCCCGCCTCCCGCGCAGTGCTCGCGCTCGCCCCGCACGCTGCCGAACCGACCAACCGTCACAACCTTCGTCATTGCCTGCATGGTCTCTCTCCTGTGTGCACCGCCGTCGTTCCGTGCTGCTGCACGGCGAACGGCCTTGGTCCAGAGCCAGCGTTTCCCCCGCGGCATCGGACGAACTGAAATCGCGGTCGCCGCTCCATCGACCGCACGAACCGTCGGAACGCACCCCACCGCG
>CAMBUI010000040.1 GCA_945870915.1 Candidatus Kuenenia stuttgartensis
CTGCGATGCACCGCTCTGCCAACCTCCGCGTGCATCGAACGATTGCCGCTCGCGCGCGCTCTGCTGCGCCCGTGTGCGCGCGTTCGCATCCCGCGCCACCGAGGGCGGCGGCGCGGGCACATGGCGTGCGACGGGCGGCGCGCTCCGGAGCGAAGGGTTCAAGCCCGGCTTCGCCGGCGCGGAAGGATTCGGCCGCGGCTTCGCTGCGGGGGGAGGGGTGGTCCCGCCGCGCGTCTCGGTCCCGCCGCGCGCGCCCTCCTCGCGGCGCGTGCGCGTCGCGTCCTCGCGGCGCGTGCGCGCCGGCGGCGCGACCTTCGCCGGCTGAGGCCGCTCGCCCACGCGCTGCCAGCTCGACTCGCGCCGACGGTAGAGCGTCCCGTCGCGCCCGGCGTACATGTCGCCGTCGCGCATGTGGGGCACGGTGCGGCCGTTCTCGAGCCTCGGATCGACCACGCGGATCGGAGCCTCGGCCTGCAGGTCGACCATGCCGGGCTGCGTGCGGCGCACCCATCGGTCGCCGAGCGGAACCACGCCGCGCGTCGAAAGGCTGTACGGACCGGCTCCGGGCGTCGTCGCCCGACCGGTCGCCCGCGTCGGATCGAACGCCGGCCGGAATCCCTCGGCGTACCTCGGTCCGTGCCGCGCCTCGCCGCGCAGGTACCTGCCGCTCCCCGCGAGGTACGCCGCGCAGTGGCCCGCGCCACCGTGCGGTCCGTGCCGCCAGCCGCGCGACACGAAACCGCCGCAGCCGTGGTGCCACACCGCGCCGCAGCCGTACGAGAAGTAGTACGGCCCCGGGAAGTAGTACGGCCACGGGAACACCGGCCAGTACGGCGACGGCCAGTACCAGTCGTGGTCCGCGATCGCGTGGCCGATCACGACGCCGAGCCCGAACATCACCACGCCCGTCGTCGCCACGGTCGCGCCCGAGTATCCGGCGGTGTATCCCGTGACCACCGTCGACGGCGTCGCGTCGTAGACCCGCACGTAGGTGACGTGGTGGCGCGGGAAGTCGGCGGGAATCGCGTAGATCGCGTCGGGAACCGCATCGGCCACGCTCCATGGTCCGGTCGGCGACGCCGCGACGAACCAGACCGCCTCGCTGCAGCAGTAGTAGCGCCCCTGCACCGCGAACACGTCGAACGCCGTGTTGACCGCGAACATCACCGCGGTGCCCTCGAGCGGAATGAACTCCGGCGCGCCGTCGTAGGTCACCTCGAGCGCGACCGAAGCGCGGTCGACCTCGGCCTTCTGCGGGATCGACGCGAGGATCGCCGCCTCGCGCGCGCGGTCGGTGCCCGGCACCGACGCCAGCAGCTCGCCCGCCGCCGAGTCCTCGGGAATGCGGCGGAACTCCGCGGGCAGGGACGCGCTCGCCTCCGACCACGGCCCGCCGAGCGACGCCGCGCGGAACCACCGCCCGGCGGCCAGCAGGTAGTAGTCGCCGCCGAAGCCGTCGAAGACGAGGTCGCTCTCGGTGTTGGTCACGAGCATCAGGCGCGTCGAGGGGATCTCCTCGAGCTCGGGCTGGCCGTCGGTCACGATCAGCTCGGTGGGCGTGGTCGCCACATGCACCAGCGGCACGCCGGCCGCAGGCGCGCCCGGCACCGCCGCGATCACATCGTCCCAGTTCCCGTCGCGAGGGAGTCGCGACAGCCCTGCAGGCAGGCGGTTGGCGCCCGTCCACGGACCGCGCTCGAGGTCGGCCGCCGTCAGCCACGCCTCGCCCACGAGCAGGTAGTGGCGCCCGCTGCCCGCCTCGAGAAAGAGGTCCCAGTTCGTGTTCACCGCGAAGAGGAGCGACGGGTCGCCCGCGACCACCGGCACGAAGCGCGGCGTGCCCACGAAGTTCACCAGGATCGCGTCGCGGTCGCTCCAGATGATCCGCGGTGGCGCAAGGCCGACCGACTCGGTGCGCAGCGGCACGTCCCGTTCGTGGAGCGCGGCGATCACGCGGTCGAGTGCGATCGTCTGCTGCGTGCCGTGGGGCAGGGCGTCGGCCACGGTGCGCGCGAGCGCCGCGGCCTCCTCGGCCGACACATCGGTGAACGAGATCGACTCGATGCGGCGGTCGGTGAGCACCACCAGACGATCGCGCAGCGAGACTTCGGTCGCGGCGCTCACCCGCATCGCGCCGTACGCGATGGCGTCGGGGGTTGCGGCCGTGGTTGCGCCCGTGTTTGCGCGTGGGTTCGCCCCCGGGCTTTCGCCCGGGCTTTCGCCCGGGCTTTCGCCAGGGTTCGCGCCAGGGTGCTCCTTCCGCTCCACCGCCACCGCTGCGTGGAAGACGAGTCGGTCGAAATCCTTCCAGCTCTCGACCTGCGGTTCGAAGACGCGCACGACGCAGTCGTCGTCGTCGCCGTCGGCGGAGGGCGCGTCGAACTCGCGCGGCCAACCGGTGTCGCGCGCCTCCTCGCGCAGGGCGTCGGGGGTCGCAGCCGACCCCATCGCGGCAAGTTCGGTCGTCGCGGCATCCTTCGCGCGCGTAGGCCGATCCGCGTCCGTCTGCGCGCCCGACGCCACGCCCGTCCCCGTTCCAGCGCCACCACGCGCCGTGGCCGTCGCCACCGCAAGCGCGGCCGAGAGCAACCCGGTCGCGAACGCCACCGTCGCCGTCCTCGGATGCAGGTGGTCCACGAACCGCCGCAGCCGGCCGCGGCCGCGCGATGTGCCGTGCGGCTCGCCGCGCCCGGAAACGCTCCCGCGGGAGGCGTGCGTGCCGCGGGCGAAACCGTCGATCGTGTCGGGATGGGGAGGATGCATCGCGGCCATCCTTTCCGCGCGGCACGACCCACAGGGAGGGTCGATTGCCCTGATCTTGCCTGTCCGAGACGCGCGCTCCACGACGCGCCTGCGCCATCGGCCGCCCTCTGGGAGATTCGCGGAGACCCCGCGGGGGCACGCGGGGGCCTCACGCGGGGGCCTCACGCGGGAACCACGCGCAGGGGACCGCGCCCGGAATCGCGACCGACTTCCACCGGAACCTGACTCCCGACCGCGCGCGCGTGCGAAGATGGCGGTTCAGCGATCCCCACCCATGCACGGCACCACCCACACCGGCCACTCCGACCCGACGCGCGCCCACGCGCCCGCGATCACCACCCTTGCCGAGCTGCGTGCCTCCGGCTGGCGCTCCCGCAGCGTCAAGGACGAGCTCCGCGCGAACTTCACCCGCGCGCTCGCGTCGGGCGCGCCGCTCTTCCCCGGCATCGTCGGCTACGACGACACCGTGCTGCCCGAGGTCGCGAACGCGATCCTCGCCGGGCACGACATGCTGTTCCTCGGCGAGAAGGGACAGGGCAAGAGCCGGCTCATGCGGCTGCTGCCGGCGTTTCTCGACGAGTGGCTGCCGTACCTCGACATCCCCGGCTCGCCGGTGCACGAGGACCCCGAGCGCCCGATCACCGCGGCCGGCCGCGCGCTGCTCGCGGCGCACGCGCCGGCCGAGATCCGCATCGCGTGGTGGCACCGCAGCGGCCGCTACGCCGAGCGCCTCGCGCCCGGCACCAAGTTCGCCGATGTGATCGGCGAGATCGACCCCGCGCGGCTCATCGCCGGCACCAGCATGTCGGCCGAGGAGGCGCTCCACTTCGGCCTCATCCCGCGCCAGCACCGCGGCATCTTCGCCATGAACGAGCTGCCCGACCTCGACGAGCTCGTGCAGGTCGGCCTCTTCAACATCCTCGAGGAGCGCGATGTCCAGATCCGCGGCTATCCCGTGCGGTTCGACCTCGATGTGCTCGTGCTCTTCAGCGCCAACCCCGGCACCTACAACCGCTCGGGCAAGGTGATCCCGCAGCTCAAGGACCGCATCGGCTCGACGATCGTCACCCACTATCCCCGCGCGCGCGAGACCGGCATCGAGATCACGCGCCGCGAGGCGGGGATCGACCTCGGCGGCGAGTTCCCCGTGCTCGTGCCGCCCTTCATGGAGGAGGTCGTCGAGGAGGTCGCGCGCGTCGCCCGCGGCTCGCGCTTCGTCGACCAGGCGAGCGGCGTGAGCGCGCGCTTCGCCATCGCCAACTACCGCACCATGGTCGCCAACGCGCGCCGCCGCGGCATCGCGCTCGGCGAGCGCCCGGCGGTGCCCCGCGTGAGCGACCTCGCGCACATCCGCTCCAGCGCGCTCGGCAAGCTCGAGCTCGACCTCATGGGCACGCACCAGATGACCGAGGGCCAGGCGCTCGACGCCATCGTCGCCGAGGCGATCGGGAACGTCTTCGGCGAGTATGTCGACGCGCACGGCCTCGGCGACATCGCCGAGGTCTTCGCCAAGGGCACGCGCGTCGAGGTCGGCGACATGCTGCCCTCGTCGCGCTACGCCGAGGCGCTGCGCAGCGTGCCCGACGCCTGGAGCAAGGCCTTCGAGGTCAACGCCTCGGAGAACGCCGCGGTGCGCGCCAGCTGCGTGGAATTCGTGCTCGCGGGCCTCTGGGCCACCGAGCGCATCTCGCGCACCGAGAAGCACGGCCGCGTGTCGTTCGAGGTGAAGTGACGGTGCCGCACGGTCCCGACGATTCTCCGCGCACGCCGCCGCCGCCCGACGGCGGAGGCCGGCCGGGCGGTCCGCTGGGCGGCGTCGTCCACGCGTACCTCGGCTACGACCCGCTCGAGTTTCCGCCGCCGGCGCGGCCACGCGGCAGCGACGCCGCCGGCGCGATGCTCGACCACATGCTCATGTACGGATCGCGGCGCCGCTTCACCGAGCGCGAGCTCGCCGACGCGGTGCGGCTCGATCCCTCGCAGATCCGCGGCCTCGGCCCGAGCCTCGAGGCGATCAAGGCCATGCTCGAGGAGCGCCGGCGCGCGATCCTCGCGCGCTACGCGACCGACGGCGCCGAGACGCTCGCGCAGGATGCCTACGGCGACGCCCGCGCGCAGGTCGAGGTCCCCGACGCGCTGGCCCCGCGCCTCCGCCCAGCGCTCGACGAAGGGCAGCTCGCCGACCTCGAGCGCATCCAGCGCCGCGTGCCCGACGCCTCGCCGCTCGCCCGATCGATCATGCGGGCGATCGCGCGCCTCCGCGACCGGTACGCGATCGAGCAGCTCGCCTCGCGCTACCCGTTCACCGGTCGCGAGCAGATGGATGTCGCCAAGGCGCTCGAGGTCAAGGACGAGCTCGCCACCATCGACCGCCTGCTCAAGCAGGTCGAGGAGGCGCTCCGCAACGCCAAGCCCGCGGTCATCGACATGGAGGCCCTGCGCGGCTTCGTCGGCGAGGAGCAGATGAACGACCTCGCCGGGCTGCAGCGCCAGGTCAACGAGCTCCTCCGCAAGATGGCCGAGGAGGCGGGACTCGAGCGCAACGCGGGCAGCTACCGTGCGACCCCGCGCGCGCTCCGCACCTACCAGCGGCGGCTGCTGTCGATGATCTTCGCCGAGCTCGCCGACGCCCGCCGCGGCCGCCACGACGGCGTCGTCGCGCGCGAGGGCGCGGTCGAGCTCCCCGCGACGCGGCCCTACGCCTTCGGCGACTCGCCCGCGAACCTCGATGTCCCGCAGTCGATCCTGAACGCGGTCGCGCGCACCGGCGGCCCGCGCCCCTCGCAGGAGGACCTCGTCGTCCACCGCACGCGCAGCACGCCGCGCTGCGCGACCGCGCTCATCCTCGACATGTCGGGATCGATGCGCTACGGCGGCCAGTACATCGCGTGCAAGAAGATGGCGCTCGCGCTCGACGGACTCATCCGCAGCGAGTATCCCGGCGACTTCCTGCAGGCGATCGAGATGTACACGGTGGCGAAGCTGCGCCGCCCCGGCGAGATCATCGAGATGCTCCCCAAGGTGGTCTCGATCAACGACCCGGTGGTGCGGCTCCGCGCCGACATGTCCGATCCCGCCATCACCGAGCTCGACCTTCCGCTGCACTTCACCAACATCCAGCGCTCGCTGCAGCTCGCGCGCCAGGTGCTGTGCGCGCAGGACACCCCGAACCGCCAGGTCTTCCTGCTCACCGACGGCCTGCCGACCGCGCACTTCGAGGGCAGCGACCTCTACATGCTCTACCCGCCCGACCCGCGCACCGAGGCCGAGACCATGCGCGAGGCGATGCGCTGCCGGCAGGAGGGGATCGTCATCAACATCTTCCTGCTGCCGTCGTGGTCGCAGACCGAGGAGGATGTCCAGTTCGCCCACCGCATGGCCGAGTCGACCGGAGGCCGCGTGCTCTTCGCGGGCGGCGAGGAGCTCGACCGCTTCGTGGTGTGGGACTATGTGAAGATGCGCCGCTCGATCATCGGATGACGCGCGCGCCGCGCGCCTGCCGATAGACTCCGACCATGCCGCAGCCGCCGCGACAGCGATCCGATCCGCGGAATCCCGCAGCCCCCGATCCCGCAGCCCCGAAACCGCCCGCGGCGAACGCCTCCGCGAATGCCGCTGATGACACCGCCACCGGCGACGACCGCCTGGTCGCGCGCGGCTTCTGGCGCTCGCTGCTCGTGGTCGTGTTCGTCGCGACCGCGATCGTCGGCTTCAAGCTGCTCCGCACCGCGCCCGCGCCCGTGCCGGGATCGGGCGCGCCGGTCGAGGTGCCCGCCGATCCGCCCGCGAAGGCGCTTGCGAACACGCCCGAGGCGCCCAAGGGCGTCGCCTTCCGCGATGTGGCGGAGTCGGCCGGCGTCGACTTCCTGCACGAGTCGGGCGCGCGCGGCGCGAAGCTGCTGCCCGAGTGCCTCGGCGGCGGCGTCGCGATCGTCGACCTCGACCTCGACGGCCGCCGCGACCTCGTGTTCACGCAGGGCCAGCCGCTCGAGCCCACCGAGGGCGACGCCGCGGCGGGCAAGGGGGGCATCCGCGTCTACCTCAACACCACGCAGCCGCTCGGCGCGCTCGAGTTCGCGCGGCTCGAGGGAGGCGAGTCGCTCGCGAGCGGCTCCTACGCCAATGGACTCGCGGTCGGCGATCTCGACGGCAACGGCCGCCCCGACATCTACGTCGCCTGCGTCGGCCGCGACCGGCTGCTCATGAACGACGCGGGCCCGAACGGCGGCATCGCCTTTCGCGAGGTCGCGGTGCCCGACGCGACCGGGCCCGACGGCGGACCCGCGTGGGGCACCTCCGCCGGCATGACCGATGTCAACGCCGACGGCCGCCTCGACATCGTGGTCGCGAACTACGTCGTCTGGTCGCCCGAGATCGACCGCGCGGTGAACTACACCCTCGACGGCATCGGACGCGCCTACGGCCCGCCGACCGGATTCGAGGGAACGCGCCTCACCGTGCTCCTCAACGCCGCCGACGCCTCGACCGGCATCGCGCTCACGCCCGCCGCCGGCAACGCGGGCTTCGACGTGCGCAATCCCGTCACCGGCGCGCCCTACGCGAAGGCGCTCGGGCTCGCCTTCGTCGACGCCGACCGCGACGGACGCACCGACATCCTGGTCGCGAACGACAAGACGCCCAAGTTCCTGCTGCGGAACCTCGGCCGCTCGCCCGGCGGCGGACCGCGCTTCGCCGACATCGCGGTCCCGGTCGGCTTCGCCTTCGACCGCGACGGCATCGCCACCGGCGCCATGGGCATCGACTTCGCCTGGCCGCGCAACGACGGCGAGCTCGCGGTCGTGGTCGGCAACTTCGCCAACGAGCCGAGCTCGCTCTACGTCTCGGCGCCGCGGCGCGACGGCGGGGGATCGACCGTCTTCGCCGACGAGGCGCTCGGCCAGGGCTTCGGCGCGCCCACGCGGCGGTTCCTCACCTTCGGCGCGCTCTTCTGCGACGTCGACCTCGACGGCGACGAGGACATCGTCCAGGCCAACGGCCACCTCGAGCCCGACATCGCCCGCATCCAGCCGAGCCAGACCTACGCGCAGCGCGGCCAGCTCTTCCTCAACCGCGGCGGCGCGAGCGTCCCGCTGTTCGTCGAGGCGGCCGAGGACGACATCGGCGACCTCGCCAACCCCGCCGTCGGACGCGCGCTCGCGGCTGGCGATCTCGATGGCGACGGCGACAGCGACCTCGTGCTCGTCGAACTCGGCGGCCGCGCGCGCGTGCTGCGCAACGAGCAGCGCACCGGCCACCACTGGCTCGCGGTCGAGTGCGATCCCGCGCTCGGATACGGCGCCGAGGTCGAGGTCAGCGCGACGATCGGCGGCAGGGAGGTCGTCCAGCGCCGCGTGCTCTCGCCCACGCGCAGCTACCTCGCGCAGTGCGAGCCGGTCGCGCGCTTCGGACTCGGCGACGCGACCTCGGCCACCCGTGTGACCGTGCGCCTGGCCGACCGCACGGTGCGCAGCTTCGACAACGTCGCCGCCGACCGCCGGCTGGTGGTGCCGGCCACCGCGCAGGATGAACTTCCGGAGGAAGACGCGTTGAAGGACGACGCGTTGAAGGAAGACGCCTCAAAGGACGCCCCGTCGCCAGCGAGCGCAGCCGCCGACAACGAAGCAACCCCCGCGCCCTGATCGTGCGTGGCGGGTGCGCGTTCGGCGCGGACGATTCGCGTTCATCGCGCGTCCGGCGCGCGGTCAGAGCTTGCGGGTCTTCTCGAACTTCGCCTTGTCGGCGGCGTCGATCTCGGCCTGGGTGCGCTCGCCCTTCGCAGACGAGGAGCGCGTGCCGGCGGCCTTCGTGGTCGACTTGGCGGCCTTCGGCTCCTTGGTCTTCTCGCCGCCGCCACGGTTGGCCTCGGCGAGGAACAGGATGCGCGCGCACGCCTTGCACTGGATCACCGACTCGGCGTTCGACGAGAGCCGTGCGAAGGTCTCGAACGGCACCTCGATGTTGCACTCGCCGCACGCGAACTCGCGGTGGCGCAGGTCCACGATCGTGACCTCCGACATGGTCTGACCCTCGGTCAGGTTCGCGACGCGGTCGAACACCTCGCGGTCGCGGTCGGGGATGAGGTCGGCGGCGCGGGCGCGCTCGGCCTGCAGCTCGGCGAGGCGCTCGCCGACATCGGACCGGCACTCGTCGAGCTTCGCCTTGGCGAGCTCGCGGATCTTCCGCCGCTCGGCGATGGTCGCGATGTGCACCTCGAGGCGCTTCTTCGTCTCCTCGACGCGCTGCATCTCGTCGACGGCGCGCTTGACGATCTCGTCCTTCTGGGTCTCGAGGACCTTCATCTCGTTGAGGATCGCCTTGTACTGCTTGTCGTTGGTCGAGTTGTTGAGCTCGCCGCGCAGCTTGTTGACGCGGTCGGTCGCCGCGGTCTGCTCGACCTCGAGCGCATGCACCGAGGCCTGGAGCTGGCGCGTCTGGGTCTCGAGCTCGCCCTTCTGCTTCTCGAGCAGCGCGATCTGCCGCTCCTGGGCGTTGAAGTAGGTTCGGGCCGACTCCACGCGGGTGCTGAGGGCACGGACCTGGCTATCGACTCGGTGAAGCGTCAGAAGGTTGTCAAGAAGCGCCATAGGAGGGTCGGATGTTATCAGGAATCGACATCGCATTCGCAGGGGAAACGCGGGGAAATCGCGCGGGGTCCCGTGCGAAGGACCGTTTCCCGCCGCTCACGCCGCGGTGAGGCGGAGCAGCCAGTACACCACCGGCCCCGTGAACAGCGGGCTGTCGAGCACATCGAGCACGCCTCCCATGCCGGGCAGGATCCTTCCCGAGTCCTTCAGCCCCGCGTCGCGCTTGAAGGCGCTCTCGGCGAGGTCGCCCGCCTGACCGATGAGCGCGACCAGCGCGCCGCCGACGGCGCCGACCCACCACGGAATGTGGTCGGCCTCGGCCGCGAGCATGGGCGAGCCGTAGTGCGCGAGGAGCGCGCCGACGGCGGTCGCCGTCGCGACGCCGCCCGCCAGCCCCTCCCACGACTTCTTCGGCGAGAGCCAGGGGATCATCTTGTGGCGTCCGATCGACATGCCCGTGAAGTACGCGCCGATGTCGCACGACTTCGTGGTGAGCACGCCGCCCACCAGCAGCCACGCCGAGTGCTCGAGCCGCACCAGCATCCAGAAGCCGAGCAGCACGCCTCCGTAGACGCCCGCGAGCAGCGTTCCGCCGACGAGCATGAGCGAACCCTTCGGGTCGCGGTCGCGCGACATGCGCAGCAGCGCGACCAGCAGCATCAGCGTGACCGCCGTCGCCAGGCCGCCCGCAACGCCGACCCGCGAACCGAGCAGCGTGCTCGCCGAGGTCCCCGCGAGTCCGAGGAGTGCGGCGATTCCCGCCGCGGTGGGGCTCGCCGGAATCCCGGCCGCCTTCAGGAAGGCCGCCACCTCGCGCGCGATCAGCACCGACAGCAGCGCCGCGAAGCCGAACAGCACGAGTCCGTGCGGAAGTCCGTGCGCGTCCGCGCGCGCGTCGAGCGACGCGTCGAACCACACCACGCCGAGGACGAGCGCGATGAGCAGGGGGCCGGTGATGAGGCGCTGCCAGAGCATGGGGTCCTCGGATCGGTGTCGGGTTCGGGCCGCGCTCCGGCCGCGGTTCGGTCGTCGGTCAGTAGGTCGGCATCGCGCGGTCGATGTCGTGCGCCCACAGGTGGATGCCGCCCGCGAGGCTGGTGACGTTGGTGAATCCCGCGGCGCGCAGCATGTAGGTCGCGGTCAGGCTGCGGCGGCCGTGGTGGCAGTTCACCACGATGCGCCGCGACAGGTCGTCGTCGAGGTCGGCCTTGAGCTCGTCGACGCGCCGGTCGATCTCCTGCAGCGGCAGCAGCCGCGCGCCGTCGATGCGGCAGATGTCCCACTCGGGCACCGTGCGCACATCGAGCACCGTGACATCCGCCTTGGCGCGAAGCAGCGCGTCGAGCTCGCGCGGCGTCGTCTCGTCGTCGGGGCGGTAGGGGTAGCCCGGGGGAAGTCCGCGGTCGTCGAGGTTCGTCATGGCGTGTCGTTGCTCAGTTGAGCCAGCCGTGCGAGGCGAGCGAGGCGACGGTCGACTTCGCGCGGGCGTCGCCGCCGAGCGCCTTCGTCAGCGCGGGGCGGGTCATGCGGCCGTCCTGGCCGAGCATGCTGAGCGCGCGGGTGAACATCTCGAGTTCGATCGCGGCCTCGAGCACGCGCTTCGCCATCGCGGCGCTCCAGGTGGCGCCGACCTTCACGCCCGCGTTCTGCGCCGGCGCGCTGGCGACCGTGGCCTTCGCGCCCGACTCGAGCACCAGTGTCCAGTGCTCGCCGCTCTTGCTGGGCGTGATCGACGCGATGCGGCTCGAACCGACGGTGGCCGCGGCGGGCTTCGTCGCGCGCGCCTTCTGCGGGGCGGCCTTCGACTTCGTGGCCTTCGACTTCGAGCCCTTCGTGGTGGACGCCTTCTTGCCGGACGCCTTGCCCACGGACGCCTTGCCCACCGACGCCTTCGTCGCTGGCGCCTTCTTCGGGGCGGCCTTCGTGCCCGCGCCCTTCGCCGCCGGCGTCGCGCGCTTCGACGGCGCGGTGCTGCGGTTGGCGGAGGTGCTGCCGGTCTTCTTGCGTGACGCCATCGTGGTCCTTGCCTTTCGCGACGGAGTCGCGCGTGTTCATCCTGCCGTTGCGGCCGTGCTCGTCCGGGACGGGCATCGGCGCACCATCACACCAATGTCGGTCGGTTCACTCGAACTCGTCGAGATATCCCTCGATCTCGCTGGCGGCCTTGCGGTCGCCGACCGCGCGCGCACGCGCCAGTCCAGCGCGCAGCGCCGCCGCCGCCTCGTCGCGTCGGCCCGCCTGCTCGAGCGCCTTCGCCTTGTGGAAGAAGGCGTAGCACTCCTTCGGGTCGACCTCGATCGCACGGTCGTAGAACCCCGCGGCCTCGTCGTGGCGGCCGAGCTTGTGCAGCTCCTGGGCGATGCCGTACAGAAGGAACCCGTCGCCCGGCTCGGCATCGAGGAGTTTCCGCAGCGTGGCGAGTCGGTCGGATTCGTTCGGCATCGTGGAAGTCGCGGACCCCTGCGTGGGGCGGACGGATACTCTACCGCCCATGCCACCGCTCATGTCACGGACCACTCCTCGCCAGGGACCCGGGGACGATTTCCCGCAGTCCGCCCCGCGCCTTGCCGCGGCGCCGCGCGGCGCGACCCCCGCAGGGCTTCGCGCGGTCGTCCTCGCGGTCGGGTCCGCGATGGTGCTGGCGGCGCTCCCGATCCTCGGCACCGGCTGCAGCAGCGATCCCGCCGGCACTCCGATCATCGACGAGGAGGAGGCCAAGCTCGACCGGCTCCCGCGCACCATGCGCGTGAGCAGCGCCTTCGGCGGCGCGCACCGGCGCATGCTCGTCGAAGGCAACACCTGGTACCAGACCTTCGCCAACCGCGTCCTGCTCCTCGATTCGCAGACCGGCACGCAGATGAGCGAGGTCGAGCTCGCGCCGCGCGGCACCTCCGGCCCGGCCGCCGACCTCGCGCTGCGCGGCAGCAGCCTGTTCGTCGTGCTCGAGGACGACGCCGTGGTCGAGCTCGATGTCTCGACCCCGCGCACTCCGCGGTTCGTGGCGCGCTGGGCGCGTCCCGAGCTCGGCATCGCGCCGCGCCGCATCGCGCGCCTCGGCGAGGAGCTGCTCGTCTCGGGCGACGGCGGCGTCATCCGCCTCGCCGACGCGCCCGCCGAGGGCACCAGCCGCGACGAGGAGGGCAGGATCGTCCCGCCCGTCCCGCCCGCGCGCATGCTCGACGGCATGGTGGTCGGAACCGTCGTCGCCGCCGAGGGTGGCGCCGTCGGCTGCGTCGGACGCCGGATCCTCCGCCTCTCCGACGGCGCGTACCTCGGCGCCGCGAGCATGCTGATTCCCGTCCCGACCGAGTACGGCGGCGGATTCGCCTTCGCGTTGCAGGCGAGCGAGGGCGCCGAGGTCGGCCTGATGGGCGCGAACTTCCGCGAGCGCTCGTCGAGCGCGGTCCGCGGCACCGTGCACGCGATCCGCATCTGCGACGAGCGCTTCATCGCGGTGACCGACACCGAGGCGACCACCTGGAAGCTCGAGCTCACGCCCGGCCCCGACACCGTCTCGCAGGGCGAGGGATTCCAGCTCGGCACATCTCTGTCGGTCGCCGTCCGCGGCGCGCGCGATGTCGGCAAGATCAAGCGCAACCGCTTCGCCGTCGCCGGATCGTTCGGCCGCGCGCTGTACCGGTACCTGCCCGAAGGCGACAAGCCCGGCGACACGTTCTACTGGACCGAGCGCATGCCCGGCCGCCTCGATGTCGCCGTGACCGACCGTCGCCGCATCCTCGCCGCCGGCGTCGAGGGTTCGTGGATGTACCTCATCGGCGAGTCCGCCGAGCTCGTCGAGCGCGAGATCTCGACCCCCGATCCGCAGTCGCCCACCGCCGAGGTCGCGTGGGGCACCGCATCCTGCGACGAGCGGCGCGAGGAGGTCCTCTTCCGCATCGGCGACCGCACGGTCGGCTACCGCCCCTCGCGCGGAGGGCTCGTCTCGACCCTCGCCGCAGCCGACGGCCGCATCTGGATCGGCCACGACCAGGGCATCGATGTCGTCGGCTACGACGCCATCCGAGGCGAGATCGTCGCCGAGGACCGCATCGTGCTCGCGGGCCCCATGATCGGGATCTTCCCCAACCGCGTCGGCGGCGGCGTGAGCTATGTCTCGCGCTTCGACGGCTTCGGCGTCATCCGCCCGATGCGCATCGACCAGCCGCCGGTGCTCGCGCCCGGCACCGTCCGCGGCTACCCCGAGTTCGTCCCGCCGCCGGTGCCGGCCGGATGAGCGGGCGAAGCAATCGACGAGGCAATCGACGAGGCAATCGACGAAGCCTCCGCCCGACCAGTCAGCGAAGCATCCATCGAGGAACGCGAACATGACCGCGCCAACGCCAGCGTCCACCAATGCAGCCGCGCATGCGAACGCCACCGCCCGGGGCGAGGCGCAGGTCCGCACCCAGGTCCGGGCCCAGGTGCTCGTCGTGGACGACGAACGCGACCACGCCGAGGCGATGGCCGAGGCGCTCCGCAAGCCCGGCCATGTCTGCACCATCGTGCACTCGCTCGCCGCCGCCCGCGAGGAGCTCCTCCACGGCCGCTTCGATGTGATCGTCACCGACCTCGTGATGGAGACCGAGACCGCGGGCCTCGATGTCCTCGCCCTCGCGCGCCTCGAGCAGCCGCACGCCGAGACCATCATGGTCACCGCGCACGGCGACATCCCGACCGCCAAGAAGGCGCTGCAGGGCGGCGCGTACGACTTCATCGAGAAGCCGATCGACCTCGTCGTCCTCCGCAACCTGGTGCACCGCGCCGCCGAGACGGTCATGCTCCGCAGCCAGAACCAGGCGCTCAAGGGCCAGGTCGACGCGGCGTTCGGCTTCGAGGGCATCATCGGCGAGAGCCCCGCGATGCGCGCGGTGATCCAGATGGTCAAGCAGCTCGCGCCCAGCACGCTGCCCGTCCTCGTGACCGGCGAGTCGGGCACCGGCAAGGAGCTCGTCGCCAGCGCGATCCACAGGCTCTCGAAGCGCGCCACGCGCCGCTACGTGACCTTCAACGCCGCGGGCCAGGCCGAGAGCCTCCTCGAGGACCAGCTCTTCGGCCATGTGCGCGGCGCGTTCACCGGCGCCGACAAGGACCGCGAGGGCGTGTTCGAGTACGCCGACAAGGGCACGGTCTTCCTCGACGAGATCGGCGACATGCCGCTCAACATGCAGCCCAAGCTGCTGCGCGTGCTCGAGACGGGCGACATCGTCCGGCTCGGCGCCAACGAATCGCGCAAGGTCGACGTGCGCCTCGTGAGCGCCACCAACCGCGACCTCAGGAAGGCCGCCGCCGACGGGCAGTTCCGCGAGGACCTCTACTTCCGCCTCAAGGGCGCCGAGATCCACATCCCGCCGCTGCGCGAGCGCCGCGAGGACATCCCGCTGCTGGTGAACCACGCGATCGGCAAGTACGCCGCCGAGCTCGGGCGCACGCGCCCGACCATCACCCAGCCCGCGCTCATGCGCCTCGTCGCCTACGACTGGCCGGGCAACGTGCGCGAGGTCTTCCAGCTCATGCACCGCATGACCGTGATGGCGCAGGGCGACGCCATCGACCTGCGCGACATCCCCGACGAGATCCGCTCCGCAGACGATTCCGGCGAGAACCACGCGCAGTCGCGCGCCGGCCTCGCGGGCGTCGGCCTCGACAAGCTCGAGAAGGAAGCCATCCGCCAGACGCTGGCCATGACCGCGGGCAACCGCGAGCAGGCCGCCCAGATGCTGGGCATCGGCGAGCGCACGCTCTACCGCAAGCTCAAGGAATACGGGCTGCGGTAGGGGGCGAGCCCTGGATCGACTCCTGCGTCCAACGCTCCGCCGTCTCCGACGCATCGGCGACCGATCGAACTGCCTTCAGTTGCTGGACGATGTCAACGCGCCGCGGTGAGCCGCGTCCGTCCGGACGGCATGGTCCAGCGGCCGGCGGCGCGGCCGTCCTCGTCGCGGAGCTCGAGCGTCGCCGTCGATTCGTCGCGCGAGCCGAGCGTGTCGAAGCGGGCGAAGACCACGAAGCCAGCGTCGTCCTCGTTGCCCACCGCGTCGGTCGTCACGAGCAGGCACGCGCGCTTGGCCGCCGAGAGTCCGCCCGAGCCGAGCTGGCGGCGCGTCCCGTCGAGCGGCGTCTCCGGGGTGCGGGCGAGCCCGAGCCACCATGCGCCGCCCTTGGCGTCGGCCACCGCGACCACGGGCTCGCTGCGGACCATCGCCTCGGTGCGCGCGCGCCGCAGGTCGGCCTCGAGCGTCTGCCGGATCGGCTCGCCGAGCGGACGCGATGCGTCGGCGAACCCGGGGATCACGAGCCCCGCGAAGATGCCGATCACGCCCACCACGACGAGGAGCTCGATCAGCGAGAAGCCGCGTCGGCGCGCGGTGGTGCGGCGGCCGGTCATCGGTCGTCGTCCTTCTCGGCGTCGTTGTCGAAGCCGACCGACACGAATCCGCCCGTCGTGAATCCACTCGTGGTGAAGCCGATCCCCGCGCCCTCGGTGGCGTCGAGCAGCGTCCGCTGGCGGAGGCGTCGGATCTCCTCGACGCGCTGCTGCAGACGCGACTTGATCAGCTTCCGCAGCTTGCGGACATCGTCGCCCGCGAGTTCCTCGACGCGGTCGTCGAAGTCGGAGTCGGCGAGGGTCTCGGTCGCGACCACCACAGCGGCGTCGGCGACGCTCGGCGGATCGGGCTCGAGGCCGGTCGCAGCCGCGAACTCGAGCAGCGACGCATCGTCGAGCTTGGCGACGCCGCGCACCTCCGGATGGACGGTGCCCGAGGCGGTCCAGATGCCGCTGTCGGCGTTCGACCAGCCGCGTCGCGCATCGAGCGTCGGGTCGTAGTAGAGCGCCACGCCCTCGTGGAGGACGACCTCGCGTCCGAGCACGCGTCCGTAGACGGCGCTGCGGCTCTCGACATCGACCCGCGCGGCCGGCGCGTAGACCTGTCCCTTGACCACCGAGCCGTCGGCGATCAGCACGCGGCCCCCGCCCGACGAGAAGATCACCGTGCGCGAGGCGCCGCCGTCGTAGGCGGCCTGGCCCGAGGCGTCGCGCGCCTCGCTCGGATCGCTGCGCGCGCCGCCGATGAACATCGACGACAGCGTGAGGTCGCCGAGGGCGATCACGGTGAGCGATCCGTCCTGCGCGACCTCGACCGTGCCCGCGTCGAGCACGGCGTTGCCGCGCACCACGATCACCGCGGCGCCTTCCACGAACATGCGCGAACCGCGCTCGAGGAAGAGGTTCCCGCCGATGTCGAGGCGGACGGTGCCGCGGATGGTCGCCGAGCCGCGGGCGGGCACGCGCGCGTCGCCGCTGCTGGCGGCGCTCGACGACACGAGTCCGTCGATCAGGAGCTGCGGCGAGGCCGCGAGGTCGCGCGGCTCGTCTGGCAGCGGGGCGCCGGGCACATGGATCGGCGCGGGTATCGCGCAGAGCTTGGCGGCAAGCGCCTCGTCGAACTCCTCGCGGGTGGTGGTGAACGCCGACTGGCGCAGCTCGACGCAGCCGTGGGTGCTCGCCTCGGGGCTGATGTCGACGCCGCGCGCGGTGCCGCCGGCGTTGCCGAGGCGCACCGGCTCGCCGAGCGCGGCGAGCGGCGACTTCTCCCACACGCCCACGTGCGCGGTCGGGCGCACGGTGACCGCCTCGGTCCCGAGCAGCGCGAACTCCGAGCAGTCGAGGTCCGCGCGCATCGGCGCGTCGGCGGAAGGCGCCCGGCCCACGGCGCGGGCGACCTGCTGCAGTCCGCCCGAGTTTCCGCTCACGACGATCTCGATGGCGGCCGAGTCCTCGTCGGCGGCGCGGCCGGTCTCGAGGTCGCGGACCTCGGCGCGCACGCGCGAACCGTTGATCTCGATGTCCTCGAAGAGCACGCCGTTCGCGAGCGACGCGAGTGCGCCCTCGCGGGCGAGCAT
>CAMBUI010000041.1 GCA_945870915.1 Candidatus Kuenenia stuttgartensis
GAAGGTGTAGAACGTCTCGCGGTCGCGGCGGCGCCCGCCGAAACCGCCTGCGGAGCCGATGCCGGGCAGCGCGACCTCGCGCGCGAGCGAACCGTCGGTGCGCAGCATGCGCACGAGCGGACGCACATCCTTCAGATACTGCGCGAAGATGAAGTCCCCCGCCATGCCCGCGTCCTCGAGGACCTCGGCCTGCTGCGGCACGAGCTCGCGCAGCGACTTCAGCCCGTCGCGCACATCGAATGACACGATCCGACGACGAGGCGCCTCGAAATCGGTCGTGGCGTAGAAGGTCGTGCCGTCGTTTCCGATGACCGACCATTGGTTCGCGAACGCGCCGACGATTTCGCGCGGCTTCGCGCCGGGCTCGGCGAGATCCTGGATGAGCAGGAGGTTCTTCGGATCGGTGCCCTCGTACACCGAGATGACGAGGTAGCGGCCGTCCTCCATCACGCCCGCCCCGAAGCCCCATGTCGGCTGATCGGGCCTCGAGAAGACAAGCGCGTCCTCCGCCTGGGGCGCACCGAGGCGGTGGTAGCGGATCTCGTTGTTCAGGTTGAGCGACTGGAACTCCTCGCCGGGCTTCGGCTCGGGGAAGCGGCTGTAGAAGAAGCCCTTCTCGTCCTTCGACCAGGAGGCCCCGCCGAACTTCGTCCAGCGGATCTCGTCGGGCAGCATCCTGCCCGTCGCGACATCCATCACCCGCCAGCGCGCCCAGTCGGATCCGGCCTCGCTCTGCGCGAAGGCGAGCAGGTTGCCGGAATCGGAGAACGCCATGCCCGCGAGCGCGACGGTGCCGTCCTTCGACCATGTGTTGGGATCAAGAAGGACGCGCGCCTCGCCATCGAGCGAATCCTGGATGTAGACGACCGCCTGGTTCTGCAGGCCGTCGTTCTTCGAGAACACGTAGCGCGAGCCCTGCTTCGAGGGCGCCGAGTAGCGCGGGAAGTCGAAGAGCTTCTCGACGCGCGCACGGATCGCAGGACGCTCGGGAATCGACGCGAGGAACGCGTCGGTGACCTTGTTCTGCTCCGCGACCCACGAAGCGACCTCGGCATCGACGCGCACGTCGTTCTCGAGCCAGCGGTATGGATCGACGACCTTGGTGCCGTGGTAGTCGTCGACCTGATCGACCTTGCGAGTGGCGGGATACGCGAGCCTCTCGGATGCAGCCTGCCCACCGGAACGATCGGAACTGGCGCAGGACGGCATGAGCATGCCGGCGAAAGACAGGAGGAGAAGCGTGGACACGGCGGTCGAGTTGGAGAATCGCATGGAGATCCCGGGGTCGGAAGGCGGAGAATCGCTCGACGGAGAAGGTAGCGGCACCGCGCCGGACGCGCGAGGTCGGGAAACGCGGCGCTCCAGCCAAAGCCGGGGGCGAACGGCGGAATCGCGATATCGTTCCCGCCGCATGGACGAGCGCATCCGCATCCACGCGACGATCCTGTACGCGCGCGACCTCTACGCTGCGGCTGCGTTCTACGGCGGCGCGCTCGGTTTGCGGGCGTGAGCGATCGGCTCCCGGAGATCGACGCGCCCGAGTGGCAGATCACCGCGACATGAGCGAGGCGCGCATCAGGTCGCCGCCTGCCAGCGTTCTTGCCACCGCTCCGGCGTTCCCTGCTTCTCCATCCAGTTGCGCGTGGGGGGAATGCGGCTGTAGCCGAACTTGGCGTAGAGTCCCTCTGCATCGCGCGTCGCCAGGCACCAGCGGCGCACCGTCTGCAGGTCGGGATGGCGCTCGAGTTCCTCGATAAGGCGGCGCGAGATCCCCTGCCCTCGCCAGGCCTCGAGGACGAAGACATCGCACAGCCACGCAAGGGTCGCGCGGTCGGACACGACGCGCGCGAGGCCGACGGTGGCGCCGGTCGCGTCGTCGATCGCGACGGCCGTGATGCTGCTGCGGAGCGCCTCGGCCACGACGTCGCGGCGGATGCCGGGCGACCAGTAGGTACCCGCGAGGATCCTGTGGATCGCGTCGAGGTCCTGGCGGGCGGGATCTGTAGAGATGGTGATGGGCATTTCGCTTGCTCGCGATGGGATACGGGCGCGGAATCCGGCGTGAGGAGTATCGCAGATCCGTGAGATCGCTCGATCGAATGGCGAATCCCCGCGGGCGGACGGCTTTCGGACTCGAACGGCAGGCGTGGCGCGGCAGGCGTGGCGCGGCAGGCACCGGCGCCACGCACTCGACCACCACTTGACGCAGTATCGTGCGGCCGGAGCCCCACACTGAAGTCCGCATCGCACGCCTGCCTCTCGTTCCTGATCACGTTTCTGTGCTGCTGCACGAACGCGGCGCGGCTGCCCTTCACCTACGAGAAGGGCTCGGGGGGCATGTACAACAGCGGCGTGCGCGCGATCCTGCAGGACTCGAGCGGCGCCTACTGGTTCGGCAGCCATTTCGAAGGCGTCTGCCGCTTCGATGGCGAACGATTCCAGTGCTTCACCGAGGCGGACGGGCTGAGCAACAACCAGGTGCGGTCGATCCAGGAGGACGCGCGCGGAGCGATCTGGTTCGACACCGGCGTCGGCATCAGCTGCTTCGCCGGCGGCGCGATCACCTCGCCTGCGGCGCGCCGCTACGACGCGACGACGGCGTGGAAGCTTGCCGCGGACGACCTCTGGTTCAAGGGCAACGAGGCGCATGGCTTCAACCAGACGGAGCTTGAAGCGGGCGTCTACCGCTACGACGGAAGCGCGTTCGCCTACCTGACCTTTCCGCTTGCGCGCGAACGCGCCGTCGACGATGGATATTCCGTCACCGGCATATGCCGCGGCGAGGGTGGCAGGGTCTGGATCGCGACCTACGGAGCGGTGTTCGGCTTCGACGGCAGCACGCTCTCGATGATCGACGGTCGCCGCATGGGGCTGCGGAAGGAAGACGGCGACCCTCATGTGCGCTGTGTGTTCGAGGACAGCAAGGGAAGGCTCTGGATCGGGAACAACGGCGTGGGCGTGTTCGTGATCGACGGCGAGCGTGCGTCGCGCCTCCCGGAGTTGTGCGGAGCTGAGGCGGGATCGGCCGATGCCGCGACGCTCCCGATGCGCGTGTTCGCGCTCGGCGAGGACCGCGAGGGCGGCATCTGGATCGGGACGGTCGGCGGAGGCGCGTGGCGCTACGACGGCCGCACGCTACGCCAGTTCGGCGAGCAGGACGGCCTGACGACGAGGGATGTCGTCTCGATCTACCGCGACCGTTCCGGCGACCTCTGGGTCGGCGGCGAGGGCGTGTTCCGCTTCAACGGGATGGGCTTCGACCGCATGCACTGACGCGAGCAGCGCGTTGACCTCGAGGGCGGTCCGTACACTGCGGTCGGCCGACGGTGCCTTCCGCGTCCCCCGGTCATCACGCATGGAACAATCCACCTCGACCGACGTTTCCCTTTCCGCCCCGCATCACCGTGCGTGGTCGGGACCGAACCGGCTCTGGGTCATGGATCCCGCCGACCCGTTCCGCTCCGATGGCGCGATGATGCGTCGCGGCGCCGCGCGATTGGTGCTGGCGTGCGTTGCGCTCGCTGGGGCCTGCACTCCGGTCACGCGCGATGCGGGCGTGGGTTCGAACGCGAACTCGAACGCAACCTCACACGCGACCGCCGACGCAGACCGGCTCCGCGGCTTCGCGCATCTCGCCTCGGGCGAGTGGACCACGACGCTCGCGTCCGGCGACATCCTGCGCGAGACATGGCGCCTGCGCGAGACATGGCGCTGGGAGCCGGACGGCCGGTCGCTGCGCGCGGTCGGAGCGGGCGACTCGCCGGATGGCACGCCGTGGCGCGAGGAGCAGGTGTTCTTCGTCAACGACGACAGCGGCGAGGTGCGCGTGCGGGGCTCGAACTCGTACCGCAACAGCGCGTTCGATGGAACCGTCACCTTCGGCGATGGCACGGCGGAGGCGCGGTTCGTGCTGACACAGGACGCCGCGACGCGGCAGCTCGTGCGGCGCTGGCGGTTCGAGGGTGAGGATCGCTTCGAGACCGAGCTGCTCGAGTTCGTCTTCGGCGAGGGCCTCGTGCCGCTCACCTCATGGACCTACACGCGCACGCGCGGGCCATCGTCGGTCACGCCGAGCCGATGATGGCGTCGACCTCGATCTCGATCTTCATGCGCGGATCGGCAAGCTTCGCCTCGAACATCGTGGCGGCGGGACGGATCTCGCCAAACGCAGCGCGCAGCACCGGCCAGGTCGCGGGAAAGTCCGCTGCGTTCGGCAGGATGTAGCGGACGCGCACGACGTCGCGCATCGACGCGCCTGCCTGCGCGAGCGCGGCTTCGATGTTGCGCAGGCACTGCGCGGCCTGCTCCGCGATGTCGTCGGAAATCGTCATCGTCGCGTAGTCGAACCCCGTCGTGCCCGACACGAACACGCGGTCGCCGACGACGACCGCTCGCGAGTATCCGATGTCACGCTCGAAGCTCGAGCCCGATGAAATGAGTCGACGGGGCATCGCCTCACGATAGCAAAGCCCCCGCTACCATCGCGCTCATGCCACACATCTCGCTTCCGGTCGATGTCCCAGGGATCCGCGGTCCGATGATGTTCCGCCCCGACGCGGCGAAGCATCTGCTCGGGCTCGCGGAGACGATCCTGCGCCAGCCGGCGAGCCTCGAGCAAGGCGAGCGCGAGACGATCGCGGCGTGGACGTCGCATCTGAACGGCTGCAACTTCTGCATGAAGTCGCACGCGGCGGCCGCGCGCGCGTGGCTGGGCGCCGAAAGGAGCGTCGCGCTCGACCGACTGCTTTCATCCGAGGACATGTCGGGCTTCACGCCCAAGATGCGGGCGCTGCTCGAGCTTTCCCGCGCGCTTCAGGGCTGCGTGCTCGGCGTCCGTCCCGAGCACATCGAGCAGGCTCGCGCAGCCGGCGCGAACGACCACGACATCCACGACACCGTGCTCATCACCGCGGCGTTCTGCATGTACAACCGCTATGTCGAGGGGCTCGGCACCCGCGAGGCGGAGGAATCCGCGTACGAGCCGATGGGCCGCCGCCTGCGCGACATCGGGTACCAGTCTGCGCCGCCGGCGACGTGAGTCATCGGCCGACCGCTCGCGACGCGCTCAGCCCTTGCGCCGCGCGATCGTGTACCAGCACAGGAACTCCTTCGCGGCTTCCTCGCGCGACTTCCCTTCGGTGTAGCCAAGCGCGCCGAAGCAATCGATCACCCACGGCTGGTCGACCGCGTCGAACGCAAGAACCTCGAACCCCGCCTTCTCGAGCATCTCGCGCGGAAACGGCGAGAGCCCGTCCGCCCAAGGGATGTACTCCTTCTCAGGCGGATTCTGCGGCGGGCAGATGTTGTAGATCAGGAAGATGCCGCGCGGCTCGAGCGCGTCGTGCACGCGCTTGAGGAACTCCTCGTCGCCCACGCCGAGGTGGACGAGCCGCTTCGGATCGACCGTCTGCCCCGCCGGCGGGCTCGGATGGATGTAGCCCTTCTTCAGCGTGTTCTTGCTGGTGATGAGCGAGTATCCGCCGCCAATCGCGTTGCGGAGCGACTCCTCGGCCGGCCACTGGCCAACGTGGATCGAGACGGAGCCCGTGCCCATCGCGCCCGTGTCGCCCGGCTCGCTGTAGAGCGCGGGGAAGAGCGGCTCGACATCGACGCCGTGCGCGTCGAAGCCGCAGTGCGCGAGGAGCTGGAGCTGGCCGATCGTGCCGTAGCCGAAGTCGAGGAGCTTCGGCTTGCCCGCGCGCGTCACATGCGGTGCGGCGAGGTCGAGCACGCGCGCGTAGACCAGCGGCGAGCCGTAGCCGGTCTCGTAGTAGAAGTCGGGCGGATTCTCGCGCGGCGTGAGCGTCGCCTTCTCATCGGCGGAGAGCGCGTCGTACGCGCGCTTCGAGAGGGCGATCCCCTTCTCGCGATTTCGATAGACGGTGCGCGGCGTGGGCTCCGCGAGCTTCGCCGTCGCTGCGAGGAACTGCTTGGCGAGTTCCGAGGTGACGAGCGGCGAGAGCTTCGCGGCGTCGGCCTTCATCTTCTCGGTGATCGGCGGCGGCGGCTCTGCCGGCTTCGCATCCTGCGCGAACGCGGCTGTAACGGGAAAGAGCAGTGCGAGCATGGCGAGGACGTTCCGGTGCGGCATGAAGGGCTCCTGCTCGGACGATACCGATGTACGGCGACAAAAACGCGACGAGGCGCCCCTGGGATGGCCGGGACGCCTCGCCGCGGTACAGCCTCGATCAACCCGTCCAGCCCGAGAGCAGGACCGCCACATCAGGAGAGTTCACCACGCCGTCGCCGTTGAGGTCGGCAGCGCCCGCAGTGCCCCACGCCGCAAGCAGCGCAGCGAGGTCAAGCGAGTTGACGCTGCCGTCGCAGTTGAGGTCGGCGGCCACGCAGCCCGAGGTGACCTCGATCACGCTCACGATGCTCGCGCCGTTCTCATCGGTGTAGCGCACGGTCATCTGCGAACCCGCGAAGTCGGCGGGAATGGTGAACGCCAGGCGTGCGCGACCGGTCGAGTCGGTGATCGCCTGGCCGACAAGCGTGTTGTTCACGCGCGCCGCGACGCTGTGGCCGACATTTGCGCCAGAGGCGCGGAAGCTCTCGGCGGACAGCTCGACGGCCTGGCCACGCGCGCCGCTCACCGTGGCAGAACGCAGCTGGCTGTCCTCGACATCGAGCGCCCAGAATCCGCCCACGGAGCTCCCCGTGACGCCGTCGGTCGCGGACCCGAACACGAGTCCGTTGCTACCGACGCCGCTGGGGAATGCGTAGCGCTGACCCGCGGGCATCTCGAGCGGCGTGAACACGCCGTTCGGCCACGCGACGGCCTTGATGCCGAAGGTGCCGCCAACCATGTCGTAGTAGTAGCCGGCGACGAGGCCGCTTCGGCTCATCGTGGTGGCCGACGCGCCGCTCAGGTACTGCGGAGGCACCGCGAGGATGTTCACGAAGCCGTCGGGTTGGACGACCGCAGGCGCGCGCGACGCTCCGCCGTCGAAGTAGCCGTTGATGACCACTCCGCCGAGGTTGTCGATGGCGATGCCCTTCGTCTCGAGGCCCCCGCTCTCGATGAACGAGACCCCCTTGTCGTCCCAGCGGAGCGCGGCCGACGGCGTGCCAGAGCCAACGGGCGACCGCACGGTGCCGGTGATCACGCCCGCGGAGTTGATGCTGTTCGCAAGGCTCCACACGATGCCATCGTCGGTCTGGAAGTCAGGCACGGGCAGCAGCTCGAGCTCGCGGTTCACCCAGCGGGCGGCGCGGTAGTTGCCCTTCACGATCACGGAGCCGACGATCACGCCCGCCTCGTTGATGTCGTTGGCATAGCCACCCTCGCCGAGATCAGGGAGCTCGAACCGCTCGCCGTTCGACCAGAGGACGGGGACTCCGTAGGGCCCCGACTGCTGGAACTCCGTGCCGATGATGTCGCCGTTCGAGTTGATGGCGACCGCGTACCCACCGCGTGGGCTCGGGATCTCGACAGGCGCCGAGGTCGGGGTCTGCCAGATGACGGGCACATTCGCACCGAACCCCTCGCGATCGACCCGCACCGAACCGACGATCACGCCCGAGGCGTTCACATCGGACGGCGAGCCGCCGAGACCGAAGTCGGCGAGTTGCTGAAAGGGAACATCGGCGCTGGCCGACGGAACGAGGGCGGCAAGGACAGCCGCGGAGACAACGCCAAGCACACGAACCATGAGGACCTCCGGTATGGAAACCACGTCGGGTTTCGCTGGCTGGGGAAGAGATGACGCCTGGGGGCAGCCAGAACAGGCCAAGCGTGGGCGAAATTTCGCGTGCGACCGCGGGAGGGATGCAGGCGGCTGCTTCGTCTTGAGAGATCGGGAACAGGATCGCACGGAACCGTCATCGGTTCGCCACTATGCGACCGCAGAACGGCCGCAGCGAGGAGATGGCTCGCCTCACGGATTCCGTGCGACGCGGAAGCCCATCGCGCCAGCGAAGTCCGGCGACTGCATCTCATACCGCAGCGACGAGCGGCAGAAGCCGCCTTCGTAGTTGAAGTAGCTGCCCCGTGCGATGCGCGAATCGCCCGACGACGGACCCATCGGATTCGTCTGCGCGCCGCGCGAGTACTCGCCGTACCAGTCGTTCACCCACTCCCACGCGTTGCCGATCATGTCGTGGAAGCCAAGCGCGTTCGCGGCCTTCATGCCGACCGGCTGGCGCCGTCCACGCGCATTGCCGCGGTGCCACGCGATCTCGTCGAGTGGCCCGTACCGCCCAGCCTGTACGCCCGCGCGGCACGCGTACTCCCACTCCGCTTCGGAGGGCAGGCGCATGCCGAGCCGCGCGCAGAACGCGGCGGACTGCGGCCATGCGGCGTACACGGGGAGCTCCGGGCGCGCATCCGCTGCTTCGGCGGATCGCTCGGGATCGATCGCTGTGGTGGTGAACGTGACGGTGCCCGAGGAGTCGGTCTCGGCGGTGATCGAGGTTCCGATCGGATTGCCGTCCTGATCCTGCAGCTCGACGCGCGGTTGCACGACGAACACGGCCCCGCCTGCGCCGCCGATCTGGACGGCACCGGTACCAGCGGTCGCAGGTTCGCGGCGCTCGCGCGCCTCATCGCCCATGGCCTTCTTCCACTGCGCCTGCGTGACCTCGAATCGACCGAGGTAGTACGCCCCCGTGAGCGTCACGGGATGCGCGGGGACCTCATTCGACATCGCCTCGGCGTCGTCCTGGCTCTTGCCCATGCTGAACTGCCCCGGCGGGACAAGCAGCATCTCGATGCCCGACGCCTTGTCACGCACGCGCCACGGAAGCCCCGTCTTCGCGATCGCGTCGCGGAGCGCCGAGTCGGTGACGACCGTGGCATCGACGTCCTTCTCGAGGATCTCGCACCAGGTCGGTGTCGCAGGAGGCGCTGCGGGAGCGGATGCGGCAGCGCGGACGACGACGTCCGCGGTTCGCTCCGGCGCCTGCTCGGTGGTCGCTCGGAGCATGACCTTTGGCGCCGCCATGTCTGCGCGAAGGTCCGCGGGAATCCCCGCGCGCCGCGCAACTCCATCGTCCGGGATCGGCGCATCGAGCGTCGTCGCCGCGGGGCTGTTCTTCATGAACATCGCGTACCACACGCGGTCAAGGTCGTCGATCCGCGCGCGCAGTCGGTCCCGCAGCACATCGCGGCGGTCGGAGTTCATGTCGCGCGTGATCATGACGCCCGATCGACTGACGGGAAGGACATCCTCGAGCAACCGAAGCCCGAAGCGGTACAGCGCGACCGCGCCGGCGTCATCGAGCTGCTCGGCGGAGCTCATCATCTCCTTGAACTCGTAGCGGATGCTGTACTGCGCGTCTGCGCCCATCGCGGAGTCCTTGACATCCTTCTCGAGGTACGCCTGCGAGGCGATCACCCTGTTCTCGAGCTGCGGCGGGATGATGACGCGGTCGACGACGTGGACGACCGTGCCGCCGACGGCGATGTCACCCGCGATGATGCGCGCCTTGAACGGCTCCTCGGCGGCGCGCTCGACGCCGCGCGAGCGCAGGCGATAGACGAACACCGAGCCATTGGCGAGGATGTCGAGCACGAAGCGGTCGTTGTTCTCGGAGACCATCGCAGGCGCCCGCTCGCCGTCGTTGAAGTCGAATCCCCAGGTCTGCAGCTTCGGCAGCGCGTGCCAGTCGAGCACCGCGCGCAGGGCGTCGCGGTTCTTCGGATCGAGCAGCGCCGCCCGCTCGGCGTCTGTGAGCCGGGCGAAGGCGTCGTTGGTCGGAATGAAGAGGGTCCAGTTCCCCTGCGGCTCGGGCTGCGCCCAGTCCTGGTCGCCGCCGGAAGCCTCGACCGCCGCGATGAAGGTGGAGAAGCGCCCATCCGGAACAGCGCGCAGCGCGGCGAGCAGGCTCGCCGGCGCGGCCTCCTTCATCGCCATCTTCATGCGCTCCTCGGAGCGGAGCTCCTTCGGCAGCACGACGCGGTCGATGACATGGATCAGTCCGTTGGTGCAGCGCACATCGGCGCCCATGACGCGCGCGTCGCCGAAGCGGAATCCGCCGTCGTCCGCTCCGATCGACTCGCGGTCGCCGCGGACGGTCCGCGCCATCTGGGGCACGTCGATGTTGCCGACCTCGTAGGAGATGAGCCGGCCCGGCACGACGTGATGCATGAGGATGTCGCGGAGCCGATCCTTGTTCTCGGGGAGCAGCAGCGACTCAAGCGTTCCCTTCGGCAGCGCCGCGAACGCCTCGTCGGTCGGGGCGAAAAGGGTGAACGGTCCGGCGCCCTTGAGCGCCTCGACGAGCCCCGCCGCCTCGAGTGCGCGCGCGAGCGTCGTGCACTTGGAGGCGATCGCGGTCTCGACGATGTCCGCAGTCGCCGCCGGGCGGGCGAGCGTCACGCTCGGCCGTGCCACGAACTGCTGCGCGGATGTCTCGGCGTGCATCGAGGAGATGGGGATGAGGCTCACGAGCGCGAGGCGAACGACGATGGACAAGGGCTGCTCCGTGTCGGGCTGGCAGGCTTTCGAACGGGGGCGGGCGTCAGCCTGGGGCGCCGCGCGAACGCGTTTCGCGAACGCAGCAGTCTCGGATTCGCCGCCGAGCGCGCTCGACGAACGGATCACCGCTGTCCCCGAAACACGTCACCTGCGGAGAGGAGCCGATTGGCTTGGCCAAGGCAACGGATCTTCAGATGACGCAATCAGATGACGCAATCAGATGACGGGCGCGACGCCCTGCCAGGCTTTGCACGACGGAACCCGCACGGAGGTCGTCCGTATCGTACGACCCGATGCCAGCAACACCTTCCGTCAGCAACGCTCCGGGTGAGATCGACGTCGAGGATGCAGCCGCGATGGCGGTGCTCGGCGACCCCGTGCGGGGCGGGCTCTTCGAGCTCGTCCGACGCACGCGCGGAGGCGCGTCGGCCGCGGAGCTCGCGAAGGCTTCCGGGCTCCCGGCGGCCGCGGTGATGGAAGCAATCGACGCGCTGCTCGCGATCGGCGTCGTGCGCCGCATCCGCGCGCGCGGGACCCGCACCACGCGCTTCGCCGCCGAGTGCGAGCAGATCACCATCGTTGCGGATCCCAGTCAGCCGGAGCATGTCGCAGCGGTGCACGCGCATTTCCGAGCGGCGACCTCCGACATCACCGCCGCACTGCGCGAGTCGGAGCGCATGACCGGCCAGCTCGCCGACCATCAGCGCCGGATCGACGCACGCGTGAAGCTCGACCTTCGCCCCGAGGAGTGGCGAGAGTTCCTGCGCCGCATCCGGTCGGTGTACGACTATCTCGACGACGTGGCGGCTTCGCGCAAGGCGAAGTCGCAGCATGGTGCGCACGGGTGCGATCACGTGCTCTCGATCCAGCTCGCGCCGACGGTCGCCCCGCTGCTCCCGTCGCCGTCAATCCGCGTGGCGAGCCGGTCGCGCCTGCAGGTCGCCGTGCAGCCACAGACGCAGCACGCGCTGCTCACGCCGCGCGAGAAGCAGGTCGCGACACTGGTCGCGTCGGGCATGCGCCGCCGCGAGATCGCCTCGAAGATGGGTATCTCGATCAACACCGTCGCGACGCTCCTCCAACGGGCCTACCGCAAGCTCGATGTGCGGAACCGAAGGGCGCTCAGGCAACGGCTCGGCCGCAGCTGGTGAGCGCTCCAAGTCCGTCGCGTACGGCGGCGCCGCGGATACCCTGCCCCCGATGAAGCGGAAGACCATCGCCCTGCTCCACCCCGGTCTCCTCGACGCGATCAAGGACCTCGAGGCCATGGGCATCTGGGAGTGCCTACGTCGCGCGGGGCGCCCGCTCGACGCGGCCACGCTCTCGTCCCGAACCTCGCGCAGCGTCGCCGCGGTGCACGCCGCGCTCGATGTGCTCGCGCGGGCCGATCTCGTCACCACGAAGAAGGCGCGCGGCAGGCGGCGGTCGGTGGCCTACGAGGTGGCCCTGCAGGAGCTGTCCATCGTCATCGACGCCGGAGACGCAGCGCATCGCCGGCTCGTCAATGATGTCGCGTCGTTCATCAACTCGGAGATGTCGGATCTGCTCTTCAAGGTGCGTCGGCCGATCGGCTCGACCGGGCCGAATACGTGGCACTTCCATCACTGCGGTCCGATGGCGCTCGACGACGCCGACCTACGCGAACTCAAGCGGCGCATCGCGCGCGTCGAGGAGTTCGTGCGGCTTCTCGGCGACAAGCACGGATCCGACCGCACGGGAGCGTCGATGCGATGCAACCACGGGATGGCGATCCGCATCGAGCCGCTCGCCGGGCATGTGCTGCCCCAGCCGCATGTCGAGTTCGTGTCGCCCACGACCGTCGCGGAACGCAGGTCGATCCGCGGCGTGGCGCACGAGGCGCTGACCGCGCGCGAGCGCCAGATCGCCCGCGCGCTGCGCGATGGCCAGCCGCGCGCCGAGGTGGCGAGACGGCTCGGCATCTCCGCCCTCACCGTGGGCACGCTCTGCAAGCGCCTCTACCGGAAGCTCGGCATCCGCCGGGCCGCGCAACTGCATGACTTCACGCTCGAGTAGAGGGCGTCGGGTGCATCCAAGCAGCGCGTACCCCTTTTAGGGTACAGGACGACGGACTTCCTCCCGCGCACGGTCACCCGCCTTGCCGCCGGGCCGGAACCCCGTCACAGTCCGTGCACGGCGTCCCCGCGCGCCGATCCCCGGGAGCCATCCATGAACGCCGCCATCCGCAGCATCCAGATCACAGCCGTCGGAGCCCTCCTCGCCGCCGGCACCGCGCACGCCGACTGGTCGAACCTGGGCGGAAACGCCCAGTCGAACGGCCTCTCTGCCGTCGTCGGGCCGTGGGCGGCGGACGAGACATGGTCGCGAAGCGACATGTCCTGCCTCATCTCATGGGTGCCCATCACCAGCGGCAACCGCGTGTTCATGGTGCGGCAGACCTACGCCCAGGCGCCATACAACCCGCCGCCGGGCGAGGCGCGCGTGCACTGCCTCGACCTGCAGACCGGCGCGACGCTCTGGACCTTCGACTGCCCGTTCGAGCCCGGTGACTGGACGACGGTCGTCTATGGCGCGCGCGATGGACGCGTGTTCGTCGGGCGCGGCGGCAACGGCTCGAGTGCGTCGGCGCGCGTCCACTGCCTCGATGCGGCCACCGGGTCGCTGCTCTGGGTCTCTGCCGACGAAGTGAGCACCGGGTCGTACGACGGCGTGGTCTTCATGGACAACGGCGACCCGATCTTCGCAAGCAACACGACGATGCGGCGACTCGACGCGCAGTCGGGCGCGACGGTCTGGAACGTCACGCGCACCTGCAGCGTGAGCGGCAACTGCGGACCGGCGCGCGATGGCGACTCGATCTACCTCGATGAAGTCGCGCCCGGGGGTCAGAAGATCTCGCGGTTCAACGCCACCACGGGGCAGCGCCTCTACAGCAGCCAGACGATGCCGGGGTTCCTCAACCAGACCTCCCCGTTCTGCGCTCCCGGCGGGCTTGTGTTCTACCTCCGCGCGAGCAACGAAGGTTCGGCGAACGACAAGTTCTACGCCTTCCGCGACACGGGGACGGCCTTCGAGCTCCTGTGGACGGCCTCGGCGTACACGGAACCGTTCGCGCGTCACGCGATCACGCCCGACGGAGGCGTGACCATGCTCTCCCGCGACGGTCGGCTGCAGATCCGCGACCAGGTGACTGGTGCGTTGCGCGCGCAGTCGGATGCGCCGGTCCTGAGTCCAAGCGGATTCACGTCCTCGATGGTGGCGGTCGATTCACTCGGCCGCATCTTCCACAACAATTCGAACGGCGCAGGCGGCTCCACGGCCGAGATCCGGTCGTTCGACCCGTCGCTCGACCTGCGATGGAGCATTGCGATGACCGGAGTGAGCCAGGGCGGTCCTTCGCTGGCGAACGACGGCAGCCTTCTGCTCGCGGGTACTGGCGAGGTTCGCCGGTACTGGGCCGCGCCCCCGTGCATCCCCCAGGATCTCGACTGCAACGGATCGGTTGGTCCGACCGACATCGCGATCCTCCTCAGCGCGTGGGGAGCGTGCGGCAAGGGAACGTGCGTCGCCGACATCGATCGCGATGGGGTGGTTGGTCCCGCGGATATCGCAGCGCTGCTCTCCGCGTGGGGTTGATGCGGCTCTACTTTCCGCCCCAGCCATCAAGCTTGCTCGCCTGCTTGATCCAGCGCACGAGCTGGGCCTCATCGAGCTCGTCGCCCTCATGGATATGGAAGTAGCGCGTGTTCTTGTCCTTCGACTCGACGGGCGGCATCGGCGTCAGTGACGCGCCGTTGAAGAACGCGACCTTGATGTACTTCGCGAAGCAGTGCACTCCGACGAACCAGCCACGGCCCTCGACGCCGTAGAGCGGCGAGTTCCACTTCACCGCTTTCGTCACCTTCGGGACAGCACGGGTGATCAGCGCATCCAGTCGCCGCCCTGCGTCGCGCTTCCACCCCGGCATCGCCGCGATGTACGCTTGGACCGGCGCATCGCCATCGGCCTTCGCGATCTGCGGATTGCCGCCGGAGAGGAGCGTGACGGAACGATTCGATTTCTTCGCCATGGCAGCTCCGATGAGCGTACCGCGGGTCGGCATCTCCCGGGACTGCCGCCGCCTCGCCCCGTGCGGCTACATTGCCGTTTGGAGCCCAGACCCATGATCGAACGCCTTCTCGAGCCACTCGTCGCAGCCCAAGTCCTCGCGACCGCCATGCTTGCCATCTGCTTCCTGCAGTCTGGCATCGACAAGGTCGTCGACTTCAAAGGCAACCTCGCCTGGCTCACGGGACACTTCTCGAAGACCCCGCTGCGCGGGCACGTCGCGCCCATGCTCGTCGTCGTCACCATCCTCGAGTGCGCGGCGGGCGCCCTCTGCGCGGTCGGCGTCGTCCAGCTCGCGCTCGGCAACGGCGCCAAGGCTGCCCTATACGGCGCCGAGCTCTCCGCCTTGAACATCGTCATGCTCTTCTTCGGTCAGCGCATCGCGAAGGACTACGTCGGCGCAGCAACGCTCGTCTCGTACTTCATCCTCTGCGTCGGCGCGATCGTGCTCCTCGCACGGTGATTCTGCATGCACACCTACGGCGAGCTCCCCTGCCCGAAGTGCGCCTACGCCCGAAGCGGGCTCGAGCACACCCGCCGCTGCCCCGAGTGTGCCGCGCCTGGCTTCCGAGGTGACCTTGTCGTCAGCGGACATCCAGAGACGCATAGGGAGTCGCGCTGGGCGGGCTGGTTCTTCAGCGGCGCCTTCCAACTCGCCGTGCCAATTGGCTTCGGCTTGACCTGGTGGCTCGGGCGGAACCATGCATTGGAGGAGCCGATCGCCATCCTTGGGATCGCGCTGTTTCTCGTCGGAATCGCAATCTGGCTCTACGGGCGGCATCGCCGCAAGAGCGCCACGCGGCAAGGTGTCTCGCTCGAGCAGATCGCGTGGGACTTCGAGCCAGACGGCGTCCGCGTGCGCGAGTTCGACGCAGAGCGCTTCATCCCCTACGCCGATATCGTGAAGGTTTGGCCTGCGCTCAACTTCGCGTTCTCGCGGAAGGCGCGTGTCACGCTCGAGCTTCGCAGCGAGTCCCTCCGCGGGGGGCAAGGCTATCCGACGATCATGATCTCCGGCAGCTTCGGCGAGCAGCGTGCGGCCGCCGAGGCGATCAAGCAGCGGATCGCCGAAGCGAAGCGCGCGCCGTGAGCCCGCATACCAGAAGCACAAGCGCCGGCGACGCGAATACGACGAACCACGGACCAGCGGGCGGCCGCGTCGCGTCGAGCGAGATGATCGCGTAGAACGCGACCAGACTCGCGGCCGCGATCGCTCCGCCGATGATCTCGCTCCGCCACGCCACCAGCATGCCCACGCCCACCCCGACCGGGAAGAACGCCGGCATCAGCCATCCGAACGCGCTCGGCGCAGCTCCCCCGCTCGTCGCGAACATCGCAAGCAGCGCAAGGCTCGCGAGGCTCGCCGCGCGGGCAACCCAGCGGAGCCATCGAACCGGCACGGGGCCGAGGTCAGGCGCAAGAACCGAGGACAGCTTCATAGGTCCCTCACTTCCGCACGGCGAGCCGCCACCCGATGATCGCCATCGGGATGTACGCCACCGTCAGGTCGAGGATGTCGAACCAGAGCGGCGCGTTCGGGATCATGCCCACCGCTTCGATTCCACCGATCAGGAAGAGGAACCCGATCAGGAGCGCCACGCGCCTGCGCGAATGCGGCGTCAGTGCGATGCTCGCGCCGACGAATGCGCCAAGCAGCGTGCCGAGCGCATGGGCGAGGAAAGGCACCGACATGTCGAGCAGCGAGTACTTGTGGATGTTCTCGTTGATCGTCTCGACCTTGTTGAGGTCGACGCCTTCGGGAGGCGGGAGCAGCCACATCCCCGCGTACAGGATGCCCATGTTGAGCGCCGCTCCCGCGATCAACCCCATGAGGAGCGCGACGAGCCCGCGCAGGAACGCCCGCAGGTATCCGACCCGTTGAGAGAGTGGCGATTCAGCTTGCATGGTTCAATCTCGAATGGGCGCACGATACCGCCCCTGCTAGATTGCCGACATGGACGACCCGAAGGCCGCCTCGACAGACAGATTCGCCAACGCCAAGCGCCTGCAGCTCCACCTCGGCGGCTGGGAGGTCAAGGAGGGCTGGATCATCGTGAACGTCGAGGACCGCGAGGGCGTCGATGTGCGCAGCACGGTGACGGACCTCTCGATGTTTCCCGACGGCAGCGCGGTCGAGATCTACGCCTCGCACGTGTACGAGCACCTCGGCTACCAGGACGAGCTGCCCAAGGCCTTCGAGGAGGCCCGTCGCGTGCTCATGCCGGGCGGGAGGCTGCGGATCTCGGTGCCCGACATGGAGGTGCTGTGCGAGCTCTTCCTCCACCCGATGGCGCGCGCGAACGCGAACGAGCAGTTCAAGATCATGCGCATGATGATGGGCGGGCAGGTCGAGCCGTTCGACTTCCACAAGGTGGGGTTCTCGCAGAACATCCTGACCGCGCTCCTCATGCGGCACGGCTTCAAGGATTTCCGCAGGATGGACGACTTCCGGCTGTTCGAGGACACGTCGAAGCTGCGCTTCGCGGGGCGACCGATCAGCCTGAACCTGCAGTGCATCCGCGGCGCCGACGCGCCGGCGAAGTGACGCGGGCGGCGCGGCGGTTCGGTGAGGGAGTTCAAACCAGGGCTTCGAGGCAGCAATTCGACCTCGGAGTTCAAACCAGAACTTCGACCTCGGAATTCGACCTCGGAATTCGACCTCGG
>CAMBUI010000042.1 GCA_945870915.1 Candidatus Kuenenia stuttgartensis
GCGGCGTTGTGCGCGTAGCGGTCCCAGCGCGCGACGACGCGGTCGACGGCGGCGGCGAGCTGCGCCGAGGTGCGCTCGCGGAGCACGACTCCGGCGTCGAAGCGCTCGACGACATCGCCGGCCCAGGTGCCCGAGGTCGCGATGACCGGCGCGCCGTGCAGCAGCGCGTCGAGCACCACGCCGCTCACGCCGTCGGCGAACTTCGCGCGCTCGTACGGCGCGAGCACGAGGGCGCCCTCGAAGCGCGCGGCGTACTCGCCGCGGTCGGGAGCCTTCGGGTCGGCGACGAGCCCCGCGTAGCGCGCGGCGAGCAGGCGCGCGACGACCGCGTCCTCGCGCGATCCGTGGCGGTCGACATGCTTCGGCGAGACCTGCACCAGGAGCGGCAGGTCGCGGCCCTCGCGCGCGAGGTCCTCGGCGAGCCCCGCGACCACGTCGAGCCCCTTGTTGATGCGCGCGGCGCCCGCCATGAGCAGGTGGCGGAACGGCGCGCGCAGACGGCATCCGGGAGCGCGGGTCGCCGGGTACGCGACCTGCACCGCGCGCGCGCAGTCGGCCTCGACGAGCGCCTCGCGCACCCCGCGGGTGGGCGCGAGCAGGAGCGAGCGCGCGCGCACCCGGCGCGCGAGGGCGAGCGCGAGCCGCGCCTGCGGCTTGACCAGCGGCCAGTGGACGAAGAGCGACAGCCGCGCGAGCGCGTCGGACCCGACGAACGCGGCCGCGTCGGCGAGCAGCGCGTGCGAGGCGTTGGCGGTGAGGACCAGCGTGCGGTGCCCGCCCGCGAGCGCCTCGCGGACCGCGCGCAGCTCGGCGCCCGGGCCACGCGGCAGCCGATGCGCCGCCACCGGCACCGTCCCGCCGAGCGAGGGCAGGAACGCCTCCGCGCGCGGGTCGGCCACCACCTCGATGCGGGAGAACACGCCCTCGGAGCGGGCGGCGAGCGCGCGCACGAACTCGGCGTAGTGGCCGCTCGGTCCGCGGAGCATGGGCTCGATCACCCGCAGGACCTGCGGCGGCACACTCCCGGTTGTCGTCGCGCGTTGCGTCACGCGGGGGAGGATACAGTGCCCGTCCCGTGATCCGCCGCACACCCGAGGATTTCCGCGTCGAGGAGCTCGCATCGAGCGCGTTCAGCGCCTCGCTCGCGCCCGAGTGGATGCCCTCGAACCCGTTCGCGGCCTACCGGCTCGAGAAGATCTCGCTCGCGACGCCCGATGCGCTCGGCTTCATCGCGCGCGACCTCAAGGTGCCGCGCGCCGCGGTCGCCGCCGCGGGGCTCAAGGACCGCCACGCGGTGACCTCGCAGGTGATCACCATCGACTCCGCCGCCATGCGCGGGCGCACGCCCCGCTGGGCCGAGGGCGACAACTGGCGCATGGCGCTCCTGGGCTTCGTGCCGCGCGCCGCCGACCACACCGCGATCGCGGCCAACCGCTTCACGCTCGTGGTCCGCGCGCTCGACAAGCGGCAGTCCGACGAGATGGTCCGCCGCGCGACGCTGCTCGCGATGACCGACGGCGGACCCGACGGCACCGCGCGCGGCGCCGGACACGACCCGGTGTCGAGCCTGCTGTTCGTGAACTACTTCGGCGACCAGCGCTTCGGCAGCGCGCGCCACGGCGAGGGCTTCGTCGGCCGCGCGCTCATCGAGGGCGACTTCGAGAAGGCGCTGCGCCTCGCGATCGGCACCCCCGCGCGCAAGGACTCGGGGCCGACCCGCTCGCTCACCCGCGCGCTCGCCACCCACTGGGGCGACTGGAACGCCGCGCTCGCCGCGTTCGGCCGCATGCCCGAGCGCGCCTCGATCGAGACCCTCGCGCGCGGCGGCTCGTTCATGGACGCCTTCGCGGCGCTGCCGAAGTTCACCCA
Organism: Candidatus Kuenenia stuttgartensis; assembly: GCA_945870915.1. Lineage (GTDB taxonomy): Bacteria > Planctomycetota > Phycisphaerae > Phycisphaerales > SM1A02 > QWPT01. The sequence continues at coordinate 1,870 of CAMBUI010000042.1, forward strand.
GGAGATCTGCGTCGAGGCGTACCAGTCGCACCTCTGGAACGCGATCGCCCGCGAGCTCGCGCATGCGCTGTCCGAGACGGTGACGCAGAGCGCCTTCGAGGCGGAGGACATCTTCGGCCCGCTGATCTTCCCGCGCGCGGCGGCGATCACGCCGGTCTTCCGCGAGATGGGCATCCCGATGCCGTCGCCGCGCGCGATCATGCCCGAGTGCCTCTCGGAGATCGTGGCGGGCATCCTCGGCGACGAGGGCGTCTCGCTCGAGCAGCTGCGGATCCCCGGCCTTCCGCGCCCCTACTTCGGCGGCGGCGACCGGCCGTTCGTCGCGCGCGCGCGGAAGGTGTCGATCGCGCCGCCCGAGCCCGACGAGTTCGCCGGCGGCGGCCCCGCGCACCTCGCGTGCCGGGTCTCGTTCGAGCTTCCGCGCGGCGCGTACGCGACGGTCCTGCTGCGGGCGCTCGGGCAGTAGAGGACGGCCGGTGAAGGACGCGGGCGCTTGCGCTACGCTCCGCGGATGCCCGTCCGAGCGCTCGTCGCCCGCATCCTCGCCACCATCGGCGCCGCCGCCCTCGCCGCCTGCGGCCACGCCGTGCGCATCCAGGGCACGGCCGACCAGGTCTTCGACGATGCCGTCGGGATCCTGCGCATCCAGGGCGTGATGCCGCCGACGGTCGAGCCCGGCAAGGAGCGCCCGCGCGTCGACCGCGCCGCCGGCGAGATCGACCTCCTCTACACGCAGAGCGTCTACTACGGCGACGGCGCCGCGTTCGTGCAGGTCGATGTCGACGATCCGTCGGAGAACCGCGAGCGCACCGTGCGCATGTGGGTCGACTTCCCCGTCGGCAACCGCGTGGTGCGCTACGGCCGCGCGCTCGACGAGAAGACCACCGAGCAGTTCGTGCGCGACTTCGAGGTCGCGCTCGCCAAGTACCGCGAGACCCACCCGCCCCGCCGCGCGCCGGCGCCCGAAGGAGAGCTTGTCCCGTGAGCCGATCGACGAAGGCAGCGACGAAGGCAACGACGAACGCGGGGAAGACCGCGAAGCGCGTTCAGACCACGAAGTCCGCGAAGACCACGAAGTCCGCGAAGGCTGCGAAGCGCGCGAAGGCTGCGAAGTCCGCGAAGCCCACCAAGCCCGCCCCGTCGCGGAAGGCGTCTCCCAGGACCTCACCGCCGGGAGCGGCGCCGAGGATCCTGCTGCTCGGCTCGGGCGAGCTGGGCAAGGAGTTCGTGATCAGCGCCAAGCGGATGGGCTGCCGCGTGGTCGCCGTCGACCGCTATCCCGACGCGCCCGCGATGCAGGTCGCCGATGCGTCGGAGGTGATCGACATGCTCGACGCGGCCGCGCTGTCGCGCTGCGTTCGCCGGCACACGCCCGACTACATCGTGCCCGAGATCGAGGCGATCCGCACCAGCGAGCTGCTGCGGCTCGAGAAGGCGGGCTTCTCGGTGGTTCCCAGCGCGTTCGCCGCGCACATGACCATGAACCGCGACGCGATCCGAGAGCTCGCGGCGAAGGAGCTCGGGCTGCGCACCGCGCGCTACGCCTACGCCGAGAGCGCGGAGGCGCTCGCCGACGCGATCCTCGCGAAGGGCGGCACCGGACTCCCCTGCGTGGTCAAGCCGACGATGAGCTCGTCGGGCAAGGGCCAGTCGGTGGTGCGCACCCGCGCCGACATCGCCAAGGCCTGGAAGTACGCGATCGAGAACATGCGCGGCGACCGCCGGGTGGTGATCGTCGAGGAGTTCATCGACTTCGACTACGAGATCACCCAGCTGACCATCAAGGAGCGCGCGTCGCTCGGCGGCGGCATCAAGTTCGTCGAGCCGATCGGCCACCGCCAGGAGCGCGGCGACTACCAGGAGTCGTGGATGCCCTGCCCGATGAAGCCCTCGGCCAAGCGCGCCGCGCAGGAGATGGCGGCCGCGGTCGTGGAGCGCCTCGCCGGTCCCGACGGCGCGGGCATCTTCGGCGTCGAGTTCTTCGTGAAGGGCGACGAGGTGATCTTCAGCGAGCTCTCGCCGCGGCCGCACGACACCGGCATGGTCACGCTCCGCTCGCAGGATCTCTCCGAGTTCGACCTGCACCTGCGGGCGATCCTGGGACTCCCGATCCCCGAGATCCGCTACGCGGGTCCGACGGCGTCGGCGGTGGTGCTCGCGACCGGCGAGTCGGACCGCGCGCCGCGGTTCGCCGGCGTCGAGACCGCGTGCGCGATCCCGTCGGTCGAGGTGCGGCTCTTCGGCAAGCCGTCGACGCGCAGGTACCGCCGCATGGGCGTGGTGCTGGCGCACGGCAAGACCGCCACCGACGCACGCGGCATCGCGGCGATGGCGGCGGGCATGATCAGCGTGCGCTGAGCCGGTCAGACCGGCTTGCGGCGCGGATGGGGCGCGCGGTAGGTCTCGCGGGCCATCTCGGGCTTGACGCCCTTCGCCACCGGCATGAGGCCGTCCTCCTGGACCGCCTTGCGGAAGATCTCGAAGGTGGTGTCCTCGAGCAGCTTGCGGATCGCGCCCTGCATGGTGCGGAGGCGGTCGTGCATCGCGCACGGCTCGCCCACGCCGCAGACGCCGCCGCCGAAGGGACAGTTGTTGCTGATGTCCTCGCGCTCGAAGAGGTCGTACGGCTCGCGCAGGCGCATCAGGTGCGGCGCGCGCGCGAGGGCGTATCCGCCGCCCGGTCCGGGCGACCCGCTCACGAGGCTCGCCTGCGAGAGTGCCGACAGGATCTTGGCGACCATCGCGCGGGGAAGACCGCGCTGGTCGGCGATCTCGGCGGCGGAGAGGCGGGTGCGTCCCTCGTCCCAGACTTCGGCGAGTCGGCTGAGGGCGGCGATGGCGGTCTCGGTCTGCTTTCCGTACATGGTGGCGGTCCTACTGGCGACGGGTTTGACGGCAGGGTTGGCGACGCCGTGCCGGTCCGGGTGGCGGAGGCCGCCGCAGTCCCGAAGCACGCGCGAAGCAAGCGCGGATCACGGCCCGAATGGGCTCGAATCCCGGGGGCGGCGCTCCATGGCGCACCGCCTCGGAATTACGGACAACTATATCCGCGTCGACGCGTTCTGCAAGTGCACATCGGGGCACGGCGCATCGTTCACCTCGCCCGGATCACGCCACCCCGTTGCCGCCGCCGAGGTGGATCGGGTGGTCGGGCAGTGTCTGCGCGGACAGCGGCGCGACGCACACGCCGACGAAGGCGGTGGCCGCCTCGAGGGTCGCGCGCTTGCGGCGCCGGTTGCGCGCCTGGTTGAGGATGTGGCGGATGCCCTCGACGTGCCGCTGGATCTCGACGATCTCGGTGTCGCTGAGCGACTCGTGGCGGAAGTCGGCGATCCCCCGCGCGTGGCCGTTGGTGGGCACCGCGGCCTCGAGCCCGGTGGCCGCGACCGCGTGCAGCAGACGCGCCGAGCGCTCGCGCGCCGCTCCGTCGCGGGTGAAGAACTCGGGCGGCAGCTCGGGCAGCGCGGGTTCATAGATGACCGCGGCCGGTCCGCGGCCCGGGCGGCGCGCCGGCTCCTCGTTCGCCCGGACGAGCCCGGCGTCGACGAGGATGCGGAGGTGGTAGTAGAGCCGCGGCGGACTCGAGCCGAGCACCGCGGCGAGGCGCCGTGCGTCCGTGCCGCCACTCGAGCCGATCGCCTCGAGCATCTGCATGCGGAGCGGGGAGCGGAGCGCCTCCCACACCGAGCTTGCCGAAAGCGAAAGCCCGGCCGATTGCGAACGATCGCGCGTCGAACCCTTCACCGGAGTTGCCGGATGTCCTTTCTCAGCCGCGATGTCCGATCGGCGGCCGCCATTCTCTTCGTCCATGATGTTCCCCAGGACGCGGATCTTTGGGCCGCGTGGCGCGCAGAATAGCAACTTACGTCAATACTGCCAAATGCCGAATCTGTGAATACGGCCCGCGGCGGTCGCGGCCCGCCTGCCCTGCTAGTCTCCCCGCCCCCCATGAATGCCTTCTATCAGCGCAGCGAGCTCTACGCCGCCTTCTTCAATCCGAACGAGGAGATCCGCGGAGCCGTCGACCGGCTCGTCCGGAGGCACCTCGGACGACGGCCGCTGCGCGTGCTCGATCCCGCCTGCGGGCCCGGGCTCTGGCTCGAGCACTTCGTCCGCCAGGGCGCCGAGGTCGCCGGATCGGACCTCGAGGAGAGCGCGGTGGCCCTGGCCGCGCGGCGCCTTCCCAAGCGCGGCGCGCGCGTGCTGGTGGGCGACATGCGGCGGCCGCCCGACGAGCTCGGCGCGGACTTCGACTGCGTCATCAACCTCGACAACTCGCTCGGACACCTCGCCGACTACATGGATGTCGCCGAGCACTTCGCGTCGATCCGGACGCGCCTGGCGCCGCGCGGCGTGTACATCGTCGGCCTCGCGCTGCGCGAGGACGGCGACGCGATCGACACCGGCGTCGTCTACGAGCGCGGACCGGTCGACATCGACGGCGGCGGATTCGCCGCGCTGCGCACCGAGTCGCTCGGACTGCAGCCCGGGACGCGCTGCGAGCGCATCCGCCAGATCACGATCACGGCGAACGTCAAGGACACCCCCGCGGTGATCGCCGAGCAGTACGACCTCCTCACCTTCACCTTCGAGATGCTCGGCGACATCCTCGCGGCCGCGGGCGGCTTCGAGGTCCTCGCCTGCCTCGACGCGACCGACGAGAGCCTGCCGCCGAAGGCGTTCCGCCGCAGCGCGGGCGATGTCGTGCTCGTGCTGCGCAAGGCGGATCCGGCGCGGCCGCGCGCGCGCACGGCAAAGCGCGCGGCGAAGCGCACGACCACGAAGACGAAGGCCACGAACGCGAAGGCCGCGAAGGCGAAGACCATGTCGAAGAAGTCCACGTCGACGAAGCCGACGCCATCGCCCCGCGCCGCGACGGGCCGGGGGTCGCGCGGACGATGATCCGCGTCGACCGGGTCTCGATCGGCGGGGTGCTCGGCGACGCGCTCGGCGAAGTCGTGTTCGTCGAGTTGACGACGCCCGAGTCGGCGCTGCTCGCGCGCGATTCGGCGCGCCTGCACGAGGCCGAGCGCGAGCTCGCGAAGTCCTTTCCCGCCGCGGCGCGCCGCGATGCGTTCCTCGCGGGCCGGCTCGCGGTGCACGCCGCGCTGGCCGACGCCGGCGATTCGCGCGCGCACCGGATGCCGGTGCTGCGCGACGCCCGAGGCAAGCCGCAGGCGTCCTGGGGCGACGCGCCCGCGCTCTCGATCGCGCACACGCGCATCCGCGCCGTCGCCGCCGTGAGCCGCAACCGAGCGTGCCGCGCGCTGGGCGTCGATGTCGAGGAGATCGCCGCCAACCGCGCCGAGGCGCTTCTGCGCATGGCCATCTCCGCCGACGAGCGGCGGCTGCTCGCGGAGGTCGATCCGGCGCTGCTCGCCGGGCCGATCGCGCTCTGGTGCGCGCGCGAGGCCTGCGTGAAGGCGCACGCGCTCGATGTCGGCTGGTTCGGCAGCGCGCTGCGCGTGGCGTCGATCGAGCCGGTCGCCGCGCGGATGCCCGACGCCGAGGCGAGCTGGGATATCGCCGTGCGCTTCGAGTCGCGCCCCGAGATGCTCGCCCACGCGTGGCAGGCGAACGGCGCCGCGTTCGCGGTCACGGGCCGCTGACGGAATGAACCGAGCGCACGACGCCGTGCGACGCGGCGCGCCTCAGTGGCGGAAGCGCGGCAGCTCGGCGAGCCAGCCCGCCTCGAGCACGCCGAAGAGACCGACCATGACCGCCTCGGCGGCGTCGTGCCCGAGCGCCGCCGCCGACACGCCCTTGGTGCCGCTCCACGCGACGACCTGCGCGGCCATCCGCAGCGCGTGCGCCTTCGCCTCGGGGCCGTTGCGGTGCTCGCGCGGGTAGTAGAAGCGCGAGCGCCACTCGTGGGCGTGCACCACGCGCAGGTGGATGCCGCGGTGCGCCGCCGCGCGCTGCCAGACCTCCGCCAGCTCGCCCCCGCCCTCGGCGATCACGCTGTGGACCTGCGGGATCTCGTCGAGGATCGACCCCGCCGCGGCGCGCAGCGCGTCGCGCGACTGGAAGTGGCGGGAACGCACCGACTCGAGGCGCCCGTCGCGGTTGAAGATGGCGATGCCGGTCGCGAGCCCGAGGTCCACCCCGACGAACCTCGACTTCTCGCCGAGCAGCCGGACGGGCGGGGCCCGCAGCGCCTCGGCGGACTTCGAGAGCCCCGCCTTCCTGCGCTGCTCCTCGGCCCCGAGCGCCTCGGCGGCGGCGGCGCGCTCGGACTTCGGCGGCGTCCGCTTGCCCCACTTCGGCTCCTCGTCGCGATCGCGTCGACCCATGCGCGGAGCCTACCGCGGCGGCCGCGCGCGCGGGACCGATTGGAGCGTCGGCCCCACTTGCCCTACATTGCCGACCCATGGCACTTCCGCATCTCACCGACGAGGAAACCCGCACCTGGACCCGCGAGCAGAAGGACCGCTGGTGGCTTGAGAACGTGTTCCGCGGCGACATGGCGCAGCTCACGCTCCGCTCGGCCGCCACGGGCTTCATCCTCGGCGGCGTCCTCTCGGCGACCAACCTCTACATCGGCGCCAAGACGGGCTGGACGCTGGGCGTCGGCGTGACGAGCGTGATCCTGTCGTTCGTGATGTTCCGCGCGCTCTCGCGCGTGGGCGCCTCGAAGGACATGACGATCCTCGAGAACAACGCGGTCCAGTCGATCGCGACCGCCGCGGGCTACATGACCGGCCCGCTCATCTCGGCGCTCATGGCCTACATGTTCGTGACCAACACGACCATGGAGTGGTACAAGATGCTCGTGTGGAACATCGTGGCGAGCCTCCTCGGCGTGCTCGTCGCGTTCCCGATGAAGCGCCGCTTCATCAACGACGAGCAGCAGCCGTTCCCCGAGGGGCGCGCCTGCGCGGTCGTGCTCGACTCGCTGTACCCCGACGCCCCGCAGGGCGGCACCCGCAACATGAAGGACGGCTCGCCGGTCGCGAAGGCGGGCGGCGCCACCGCCGCCGGCGTCGACGCGGGCGTGTTCAAGGCCAAGGCCCTCGCGGCCGCCGCCGCGCTCGGCGCGGGCCTCCAGCTGCTGGTCGCGGGCGGCTACATGGCGATCCTGCAGATCTCGGTGCTCGGCACCTCGAAGGCCAAGGACACCCTCTGGAAGATCCCCGAGCGGCTCGACGAGTGGGTCTACCACCGCACGACCGTCAATCCGAACGCGTGGGTCCCGAACATCAACGGCATCAGCTTCGACAAGCTGGGCGCGCACCTGGTGTTCGACCTCTCGATGGTGGGCGCGGGCGGCCTGATGGGCATGCGCATCGCCTCGAGCGTCATGCTCGGCATGGTGGCGAACTTCCTCGTGGTGGCGCCGCTCATGATCTCCTACGGCGAGATCGTCCCGAGGAACTACGCGAAGATCGTGCAGGCCGACGGCACCTGGAGCATGGCCGACGCCGTGTTCGGCCGCGCGCACCTGACCAACTCGTGGTGCCTCTGGTGGGGCGTCTCGATGATGGTCACCGCGTCGATGGTGGGCCTGTTCTCGAAGCCGAAGATGCTGCTGAGCGCCTTCGCCGGCCTGTTCAGCCGCAAGCAGAAGACCGAGGACTGCCTGAAGGACATCGAGCTCCCGATCAAGTGGAGCATCATCGGAATCCCGATCGTGTCGGCGGCGATCATCTGGCTCAACTGGGCGTGGTTCGACGTGAACCCGTGGCTCGGCGCGCTCTCGATCCCGCTGATCATCGTGCTCACGCTGATCGCGGCCAACGCGACCGCGCTGACCTCGACCACCCCGACCGGCTCGCTGTCGAAGATCACGCAGTTCACCTTCGGCGCGCTGCAGCCGACGAACCCGGCGACGAACCTGATGACCGCGGGCGTGACCACCGAGGTCGCGTCGAACGCGTCGAACCTGCTCATGGACATCAAGCCCGGCTACATGCTCGGCGCGAAGCCGCGGCAGCAGGCGATCGGACACTGCATCGGCATCGTCGCGGGCGCGCTCGCCTCGACGCCGCTCTTCTTCCTGCTGTTCATGGCGAACAAGGAGGAGAGCACCACGATCAAGGACCACATCACCAACGACTGGGCCGTGCCCGGCGCGATCCAGTGGGCGGCGATCTCGGATGTGATCGCAGGCATGGGCCAGTCGACCGGCGAGCTGGTCAAGACCGGCGCCGACGGCATCGCCAAGCTGTGGGGCGTGCTGCCGGTGAGCGCCGCGTGGGCGATGCTCTTCGGCGCGGTGATCGCGATCGTGTTCGAGGTGCTGCGCACGTCGACCAAGGGCCGCTTCCCGCTGAGCGCGGTCGGCATCGGCCTCGGCATCGTGCTTCCGCCGGAGTCGACGGTCATGATGTTCACGGGCGCGTGCATCTTCGCGTTCTTCGAGAACAAGTACCACAAGGCGATCGGCTCCTTCGGCTGGAAGCTCTGGGTCGACTCGAAGGAAGCCGTGTGCGCGGGCCTGATCGCGGGCTGGGCGCTCCTGGGCGTGGGCGACGGCATCATCGCCGCGTTCGGCAACTACCACGACACGACCGAAGAGGCCGAGAAGGCCGCGGCGGAGGCGGCCGCGAAGCCGCAGGCCGCGGCGCTCACGCCGGCCGAGCTCGACGCCGAGCGCGCGCTGCGCTCGTGAGCCGAAGCGGTTCGTGAGGCACGACGAAAGAGGACGGGAGCCAGGCACGCGCCTGGCTCCTGTTCGTTTGGTCGTCGATCGCTTGCAGTGACGGACGCCGATGCGCCGTGCCGCGGCGCCGGTGCGTCGGATCCGCTCCCGCTCACTTCCGCCGCGTGAGGCGGAAATCGGCGGTGTGGCCCGGCTTGCCGTCGGCGTCCCATGCGCCCTTGAGCGCCTTGAGCGCCTTGAGCGCCTTGACCGCCTTGAGCGCCTTGAGTGCCTTGAGCACCTTGAGCGCCTTGAAGCGCTCGAGCGGCGAGGGAGCGGCGGGCTGGACCGGTGCGTTCTGCGAGGTGGCGACGAGCGTGGCGAGGACGGCGAGTGCGTTCGACATGCGCGGCACGGGAGCGCGACCGCACGAGAGGTCCTTGCCCCAAATCGCGCGGCGGCGCTTGACATCCCGCGAGCGCCGCCTACTCTTCGCGCCTCCATGACCTCGATCGTCGACCTCAAGCGCCACTCCGTCCACATGTGCATGCACACGCACATGCGTTGGCTGGCGTCACGGGTTCGCTGAACGGTCTCTCCCACACTGTTCCCCCCACCGACGCCGGCACCCCGGCGTCGGTTGCCTTTTGGCCCCGCTCGCCCTGCACCTCGGCGTGAAGCCGAGCCTTCTCCACCAACCACCGCATCGCGTGCACATCGCCTGCACAACGCCCCGCCGCTCCCCACGAAACCCCACGACACCCCACGACACCGCGCGAAACCCCGCGAATTCAGAGGAATCCACCCATGACCACGCTCAGCCCGAACCCCACCACCGTGATCCGCACCGATGCCGCGCGCGCACGCGCCGCCGGCGGACTGTCGGAACGCATCTCCGCCCGCATCTCGGCGTCGATCGAGGAGATCGCGCCCTTCGCCACCGTCGAGGCGGCGCTCGACCGGATCGCGGCGCGCTTTCTCGCGGGGAAGCGCGTCGTGATCGCACCGGCGACCGGCGAGGCGCTGGCCGCGCGCGCGTGGGCGGCCGCCGGTTCGGCGAAGGTCGCCGCGGCGCCCTCGGGCGACACGACGCTCGACGCGCTGGTGGCCGCGGCGCGCGAGGCGGATGTCGTGGTGCTCTCGAGCCCCCTGCTCTCGGCGTCGGCGTCACCGTTCGGATTCCCCGCCACGCTCTCGCCGCGCGAACTGCTGCTGCTCCGCTCCCGCGCGCCGCGGCCGCTGATCCTGCTCGACCTCCTCGACGAGGAGTACGCGCGCACGCCGCTCACGCAGCCGGCGCTGCTGCTGCCGGGAACCGTGGTCCTGCGCGGCTTCGGGCGCGCCTGGGCCGAGGTCGGCGCCGCGGCCGTGGCGCCGCTGGCGTTCGTCGCGGGTCCGCAGGACCTGGTGGCGGCGCTCGAGGCGCCGCCGCTCGACCCGGAGCTGGAGCAGGCGGCGTCGGCGGAGCTCGATCGGCCCGACATCGACCGCGCGGTTCGGGCGGGCGTGCTCGACGCGCCGCAAGGCCGCGAGTCGTCGCGGGATCGTGACGCGTCGCAAGATCGCACCGCGTCGCGGGATCGCAACGCGTCGCGGGGCAGTGACGCGTCGCGGGAGCGTGACGCCGCATGACCTTGCCGCTTTCCGTTGCCTTCGCCGAATCGGGAGGTAGTCTCTCGCCATGACCACCACGCGCGCGATCGGCCCGATGCCCGCTGCCAGACTTCTCGCCGCCGGACTCCGCAACGCCGGACTCCGCAACGCCAGACTCCTCACCGCACGACTCCTCAACGCACGACTCCTCAACGCCCGACCCGCCGCCGTCGGACTCGGCGCCATCGGACTCCTCGTGGCGACGCCCGTCGCATCGGCGCAGACCACCACGGTGACCTTCGACGCGGGCGCCGAGGGCTGGGTGGGACCGACCGGATCCGGCGGCTCGACGGGCGTCGTCGCGACGGGCGGCAACCCGGGCGCCAACCTCCGCACGGTGTTCAACAACTTCGGCATCTCGTTCGTGAACACGACCAACCCTGCGTTCAGGGGCGACTTCACGGGCGCCGACAGCGTGACCATCTCCGTCGACATCCGCGTGGAGAACATCAGCTTCTTCGGCTCGCCCGTGTCGCGGCCGTGGGTGCTCGAGCTGCGCGACACCACCAATCCGCCCGCGGGCTATCCGTGGAAGGGCGTGTGGTTCCTCTTCGGACCGATCTCGCAGGCGAACTCGGGGTCGTGGCGCACCTTCAGCGTCACCTTCGACCCGAACGCGACGGCGCTGCCCGCCGGCTGGGGCGGCTACGGCGCCGAGACGCCCAACGCCGAGCCGATCCTGCCGCCGGGGACCACCTTCCGCGACATCCTCGCGGGCGTCGACGCGATGGCGTTCACCACGCTGCAGCCGGGATTCGTGTTCGGGTTCACCGACTTCACGGTGCGGCTCGACAACATCGCGGTCACGCGCACGACGGCGCCGGTGCCCGGCGATGTGACGGGCGACGGAGCCGTGAACGCGCAGGACATCGCCGCCGTGCTCTCGGCGTGGGGGGCGTGCCCGCCCAAGGGCGCGTGCATCGGCGACCTCGACGGCGACGGAGATGTCGACGCGGCCGATGTGGCGTCGGTGCTGTCGGGCTGGACCGGCTGAGCGGAGCGAGCCCGAGGAGTGATCCCGACGAGCGGGCCCGCCGAGGCGAGGGCGCGCGCGGACCATCGCGGCCGCGGGTACACATACGGCATGACCGCCACGACGCCACCCGTGATCGCGCCCCAGAAGCAGATGACCGGCATGCTCGGCCACCCCGTCGCCGAGAACCCGATCGACCGCATGTTCGACGCGGTGTACGCGCACCACGGCCTGCACTGGCAGTTCTGGAAGAACGATGTCGCGAACGAGGCCGACCTCGCGCTCGCGGTGCGGGCGCTGCGGCCGCTCGGTTACCGCGGCATGGCCGTCACGGTGCCGTGGAAGGTCGCGGTCATGCCCCTGCTCGACGAGGTGGACGACGATGTGCGCGCGATCGGCGCCGCCAACTACATCACGATCAGGGACGGCCGCCTGACCGGCCACAACAACGACGGCAAGGGCGTGGTGAAGGCGATCGCGAAGGTCGCGCCGCTGAAGGGCCAGCGCGTGGTGATGCTCGGCGCCGGCGGCGCGGGCCGCGCGATGGCGGTCGAGCTCGCGTGGGCGGGCGCGGCGCAGATGACGCTCGTCACCCGCCGCGAGGAACAGGGCCGCGAGGTGGCCGAGCGGGTGCGCGCCGCGTCGGGCGTGCCGTGTGTGTGGCAGCGGTGGGACTCGCCCGTGCGGCTGCCCGCGGGCACGACGATGCTCATGAATGCGACGCACCTCGGCTGCGCGCCGCACCTCGAGCCGGTGCCCGTCGACTGGAGCACCGTCGACCGCGGATGCCTGGCGGTCGATGTGATCACCAACCCGCGCATCACGCCGTTCCTCGAGGCCGCGCGCGCACACGGCTGCCCGATCGTCGACGGCGTCGAGATGCTGGTGCAGCTGGCGATGCAGATCTTCGAGCAGTGGACGGGCGTCCGCCCCGAGGAGGCGGTGTTCCAGCGCGCGGTGGCCGAGGCGCTGGGCGAACGGGGCTGAGGGCGCGCGACGCGTGCGGCCCGGGCGCGGAGGCGGAGGTGGAGGCGGGGGCGGAGGCGCAGGTTTCCCGCTGGTTTCTCGGCGGTTTCCCGCGATCCGCGCGGCGTGCCCCCCGCCGCCATCGGTTCGCTATAGTGTCGGCTTCGCTGCGGGTGTAGCTCAGTTGGTAGAGCGTCAGCTTCCCAAGCTGAATGTCGCGGGTTCGAGTCCCGTCTCCCGCTTTCCGGTCCGTGCGACGCGGCCCCTGCGCGCGCCCCGTCCGCGCACGCGCGGCCACACCGCCATGCGCGCCACCGGTTGCGCCTGCCGCGGCGCACCCCGCACTCCATCGAAAACCAACCCCGGCACATGTGCCGGGGAGGTTCGGAGAGAACGATGCGTTCGTACGGTCGTGGCGCGCGCCGCGTCGGCGATGCCTCGGCAGCGCGAATCGATGGCACGCGCTGTGGTTCGGCTGGCCACGTTTTTCCAGCCGCATGCACCGGTCGTCATCCACCGCGCCGCTGTCCCGGTCAGGTCGCGCCAGGGTCTTGAGGTGCCTTGCGCACCCGCCGGATCTCATCAGGCCCGTGCCGGACGGAAGGCGTGCCGCTGGAGGTCGGCACGCCTTCCGCCGACGGAGGCGATCGAGTGGGGCCGCGGCGTTCCCGTGACTGTTCCCCGCCGCGGCGCTCGTTGTGCCTCGATCGCCCGCATGATGGTGGGGCGCCATCAGTTCGGACGCGCCGGGCTTCCGCCTCCCGGCGACGATTGAAACGGGCCCCGGACGGGACCGACGCACTGCGACGGCAGTCGTCGCCCGGGGCCGCTGAAGGAGTCTCTGCGTTCGACGGTGCTGCGCACGACGCCCGTCGGACGCGGGCGTCGCGCCGTCGCTCACCAGCCGGGTGCGCCCGCCTCCGCTTCGAGCGTCGGGCCCGCCGCGCCAGCTCCGCCGCCCTGCAGGTAGAGCTGCATGTCGCGGGTGTCGAGCCAGCCGTCGCGGTTGATGTCGGCGGCGGCGAGGTCGCCGCGGCCCATGCGGCGCAGCTCCTTGACGCTCACGCGCGCGCGCGGCTGCGGCGCGTGGAGCGGCGGCGTGCAGCTCTCGCCCACGCGGAAGAAGTACGCGGAGAAGACGCCGAAGTCGGAGTTGACGACGAGGTTGTCGCCGTCGTAGTTGGAGCGGGCTTCGGCAGCGCTCGACGGATTCGCCGGCGACGAGCGGTCGACCACGAAGTTCCCGTAGTCGAGGATCTCGACCATGTCGTCGTCGTTGGAATCACCGGGCACGAGGCTGAACGAGGCCGAGTAGCGCGCTCCGGCGATCGAGACCGGCGCCGCGTCGGTGATGGTGTGCGACCACCGCTGCGGCGAGCCGCCGGCCGGGACCGCCACGCTCTTGGCGGTCGCGCAGTCGTAGCCCGCGCTCACAGGCACCTGGATGCCCGCGACCGTGGCGACCGACGGCACGCTGCCGGCCCACGCCGGCATGACGGCGTCGATCACCTGGACCGTCGACCCGACCGCGATGCGGAAGGCGTGGTTCGACGCGCCGAGCTGCCGATTCGTGAACGAGATCCGCGCGTCGAGCAGCTGGTAGTCGCCGACGACGATGTCGCGCGAGACGGACACGGCGTTGCCCACCGAGTCGGTGGCGCTCCAGGTGACCGTGGTCGTGCCGATCGGGTACAGGCCGCTGGCGATGGCGCCGGTGACGGTGACCGCCACATCGCCTTCGCAGGCGTCGACCGCCGTCACGGTCGGGAGCGAGACGAGGGCGCCGAAGGTCGAGCCTGCGTCGGTGGCGACGGTGGTGTTTGCGGCCGGCACGCCCGTGAGGACGGGTGGGGTCGAGTCGAGGTTGATGGGCGGGAGGTTGGTGAGGGCGGGGACGACTGGAGCCGCGTTGTCGAACCGCGTGAAGCGCGTCGTGAACGCGCCCACGTCGCCGAAGGTGACGAGGTTCGCGGCACCGCAGAGGTCGGCGCCCGGCAGCACCGTAAACGTGAGTTCGCAAAGGTCCGCGGCGCCCGCGAGCGGGACGGACGGATTGGTCAAGCCGAGCGCGTAGCACAGCGTGCCGGTCGTGTTGTTGATCTGCTCGGCGAGCTCCATGTCGAGCGGGCTCGTTGCGTAGGGCGTGACCGCGTCGAGCCGAAGCCGCGCCGCGTCGAAGTGCACCGCGAGCTGCGCGCCGCTCAGCAGCGCGGCAGGCGCGGTGCAGGACGCGCGCACGGTGAAGGTGTCGCCCGCGGTCACGCTTGTCGAGGCGCTCGCGAGGGAGACCGTGAAGGGTGTCGCTGCGGCGGTGAGCGCGACGGTGTGGTAGCCGCCCGCGGCGACCGAGGCGACCGTCCCGAGGCCTGCGGGGACGCTGCACTGGCCTTCGCCGTTCCGGCCCCAGCAGGCGACCGAGCCGTCCGCCTTCAGGGCGACGGTGTGGAAGAAGCCCGCGGCGACCGAGGCGACCGTCCCGAGGCCTGCGGGGACGGTGCACTGGCCGTAGAAGTTGTAGCCCCAGCAGGCGACCGAGCCGTCCGCCTTCAGGGCGACGGTGTGGAAGCCGCCCGCCGCGACCGAGGCGACCGTCCCGAGGCCCGCGGGGACGCTGCACTGACCCAGGGAGTTGTCGCCCCAGCATGCGACCGAGCCGTCCGCCTTCAGGGCGACGGTGTGGAAGAGGCCCGCGGCGATCGAGGCGACCGTCCCGAGGCCTGCGGGGACGTTGCACTGGCCGTAGAAGTTGTAGCCCCAGCAGGCGACCGAGCCGTCCGCCTTCAGGGC
>CAMBUI010000043.1 GCA_945870915.1 Candidatus Kuenenia stuttgartensis
GCCCGTCGAGGTTCGCATGCAGCGTGTTGGTGTCGCTCGAGAAGTTGGTGGTGAAGACATCGGGGCGGCCGTTGCCGTCGATGTCGCCGATGGCGACGCCCATGGTCGCCTGCGCGCTGCCGTCGCCGTTGACCGCGATGCCGGAACGCATGCCGTCGTCGGTGAAGCGGAAGCCACCCGCGTTGCGGAACAGGTTGTTGGGCTGCGAGTCGTTGCCGACGAAGATGTCGGGACGGCCGTCGCCGGTGAGGTCGAGGATGGCGACGTTGAGTCCGTAGCCGGGCTTGGCCGCTGCGATGCCGCTCTCGGCGCTGCGGTCGACGAAGCGCACGGTCCCATCGCGCACGCCGGTGTTCTCGTAGACCGCGTCCGGCTCGGGGTCGTAGGGCCGCGGACCAGGCAGCACCTCGATGCCCTTGAAGCGCGCGTTGGGAAGCGGCCGCGCGGGATCGACGGCGAGGTAGTTGCACACGAAGAGGTCGAGGTCGCCGTCGGCGTCGAGGTCGGCGAACGCGGCGGAGGTGCCCCAGCGCGGATCGCCGAGCCCCGCGGCGGCGGTGATGTCCTCGAAGGTGCCGTCGCCCTTGTTGCGGAGCAGCGCGTCGGGACCGAAGCAGGCGATGTAGAGGTCGTCGCGGCCGTCGCCATCGACATCGCCGACCGCGGCGCCGAAGCTCCAGCGGCGGTGCGCGATGCCGCTGGCCGCCGTGACATCGGTGAAGCGCAGCGCGCCGTCGTTGCGGAACAGGCGCGCTCCGGGACCGTTGTTCGGATCGGCGAGCGTCGCGCCGTTCGGCACGAAGAGGTCGAGGTCGCCGTCGGCGTCGTAGTCGATGAGCGCGAGCCCGCCGCCCTTCACCTCGAGCACGCTCGTCGATGGCGTCGCGCCGCTGGTGAGCGTGAACGCGATCCCGCTCTGCGCGGTCACATCGGTGAAGCGGATCGCGGAGTCGGCGGCGTGCTGCGGCGCGGACGTGGGCTTGGACTCCGGCTTCACCACCTGCATCGGAGCCGCCGCGAGCGCGGTCGGCGAGAGGAGAACTGCGGCGAGCGTGATCACGCGCATACGTGGTCCGGGGAAGTGCGTGTCGGGCGGCGATGCGGCGGTGCGGTGCGGCGCGGGCCAATCACGGCGCGGTCTGCGGTGCGGTCTGTGGCGGAACGGCTGGCGACGCGGGCGTTGCGGGCGTCGTCGTCGGAGGCGGATTCGCGGGCGCCGCCGCGTCCGGAGCGCGCCGACCGAGTGCGTCGAGCACGCGCTGCTCGTTGGCGCGGGCGGCGTCGGCCTCCGCGGTCTTGCCCAGGCGGTCCTTCACCCGCGCGACCTTCGCCCAGGTCTCGTGCTGCGAGGGGCTCGCCTTGATCGCGCGGTCGAGGAGCTCCTCCGCCTTCGCGACGTCGTCGCGGCGAAGCGCGAGATCGGACATGCGGGTGAGCACGCGCGCCTGGTCGACGGGCCTGGGCGT
This sequence comes from Candidatus Kuenenia stuttgartensis, assembly GCA_945870915.1. Classification (GTDB taxonomy): domain Bacteria; phylum Planctomycetota; class Phycisphaerae; order Phycisphaerales; family SM1A02; genus QWPT01. The sequence goes on from CAMBUI010000043.1 coordinate 1,467, forward strand.
CGGCGCGCTGAATCCCTTGAGGGCGGCGTCGAACAGCGTCTGAGCCTCGTCGAGCCTGTCCTCGCCGAGCGCGACGAGTGCGAGGCCGAAGGTCGAGTCGGGTTCGCCTGGGACAGCCTTCAGATGGGACTCGAACGCGGCGCGTGCGGCGGCGAAGTCGCCGAGGTGGTAGCAGCACCAGCCGAGGAAGTGCGGCACATGGCGGCGCTCCGGGAAGGGCTGCGTCGAGGCGGTCGCCTTCTCGAGCTCGGCGCGCGCCTCCTCGTACTTCTTCTGCTTGTTGAGCGCGATGCCGAGGATGGCATGGGCGCGGTCCACATCCGGGCGCGCCTTGAGCACGGTGGTGGCCGCGAGCGCCGCGACATCGAACGAGCCGCGCTTCATCATGCCGATCGCGGCGTCGAGCCGCGGATCATCGGGATAGGAAACGGATGCCGAGGAGGATGAACCCGGCGCTGCGGGTTCGGCGGAGGGCGGAACGGACGGGGCGGATGCCTGGGGGCCCGATGCGAGGCACAGTGCGGCGAGGAGGACCACCACGACCGCCGCGGGGCGCGGGCAACTGACCGCGGGGCGCGGGGACCTGACCGCGGGACGCGGGGACCTCACCGCGGGACGCTGGGAACTGATCCGAGAATTCGATGCCGGGATGGTGGTCATGCGGTCGCAAGCCCTTCGCTGCAGGCGGGGTTCCGAGGCGGAAGGGTCAATATACGCCGACCTTGGTGTGAGAACCCATGATTCGCGACGAACGGCATTTGCGCGCTTGCGGCAAGTTCGATTTTTCCGTCTGTTCCGTCTATTCGGGCTTCCACTTCGGCATTCGACGGATAACTTCTCCAAGTCGCCATCGGGCCGGGTGGCGTGCCGTGTGGTCGTTTCGCGAGAGCGTGCGTGTTGTGTTCACGGGTTGTGTTCACGGGTTGTGTTCACGAGTTGTTTCCGCAGGCTGTGCCCGTGCATTGTTCGCGCGGTCTGCCTTCCTGAGTTTGTTTCGCGAGTCGGTTGTCTCGGCGCAAGAGCGTGATGTTCTGTGTGTGTCGTTCCGTGCGTGCCCCGGGTCGTGATCAAGACGCGACCCAGCCGCGATCGAAGTCGGTCTCTCCTCCTCTCACTCGGCCCCGAACCCCTCCGTGACGGGTCAGAACGCGGATCACAGCCATGGCGAAAGAAATGACTCTCGTTGGATCCGGCCTCCTTTCGATCTGCATCGCGGCAACCGCGCTTGCGGGCGGCGGCGTTGCGCTGCAGCCGAAGGCGGGCGACCCCCTGCTCGGGCTGACGAAGGGCCAGACCGCGCTCTTCTGGGCCGGGCGCGAGGCCTACGCCACCCCGTTCGGGCCCGAGACCGGCCTCGGACCGGTGATGAACAAGTCGAACTGCCAGAGCTGCCACTCCAATCCCGTCGGCGGCTGGGGCTCGATCTCGGTCACCCGCTTCGGCATCGACAACAAGGGCGAGTTCTCGCCGCTCGAGGAGCTGGGCGGCTCGCTGCTGCAGAGCCTCGCTGTCAGCGACACCTGCCGCGAGATCGTTCCGCCGGAAGCGACCGTCGTCGCGTCGCGCCTGACCAACTCGTCGATGGCGTTCGGCCTGATCGAGGCGATCCCCGATGCGGCGATCGCCGCCGGTGAGGATCCGCTCGACGCCGACGGCGACGGCATCTCGGGCCGCGTGCACTGGGTGCTTCCGCTCGAGTCGAGCCCCACGAGCCCGCTGCGCGCCGGCCGCTTCGGCTGGAAGTCGCAGGTCGCGACCGTGCTGAGCTTCTCCGGCGACGCGACCCGCAACGAGATGGGCATCACCAACGCGCTCATCCCGACCGAGACCGCTCCCAACGGTGACATGGCGCTGCTCGGCATGTGCGACACCGTCGCCGACCCCGAGGACCACGCCGACGCCGAGGGCTTCACCTTCCTCGACCGCGTCACCCACTTCCAGCGCTACCTCGCGCAGCCGCCGCAGACGCCGCGCTCGGGAATGTCGGGCGAGCTGGTCTTCAACGCGATCGGCTGCAACGCCTGCCATGTCGCGCAGTGGACCACCGGCAGCACCGGCGGTCTCGAGTCGGCGATCGCCGGCAAGACCATCCGCCCCTACTCGGACTTCCTCGTGCACGACATGGGTCTGCTCGCCGACGGCGTGCAGGAGGGCGATGCCAACGAGCAGGAGTTCCGCACCCCGACGCTGTGGAACCTCCGCACCCGCGACCCGATGCTGCACAACGGCCTCGCGTCGGGCGGCGAGTTCGCCGACCGCGTCGCGATCGCGATCAACGCGCATGGACCGTTCGGCGAGGGCGCCGCGAGCGCCGCGGCGTTCGCCAAGCTGGGCACGCTGCAGCGCCAGCAGCTGATCGCGTTCCTCGACTCGCTCGGCCGCGACGAGTTCGACTTCGACGGCAACCGCTTCATCGACACCACCGACCTCAAGACGCTCGCGCAGTGCCGCATCCAGGGCAGCACCAACCCCGACGACCCCTGCGCCATCGGCGACATCAACCAGGACAACCTCGTCGACATCGCCGACATGCAGGGCTTCCTGCTGGCCGCGCAGCGCGAGGGCCTCGATGTGACCGGCGACTGCGACGGCGACGGCACCGTGGACTTCGTCGAGATCTTCAACGGAGCGCCCGACCTCGACCTCGACGGCGTGCCCGACAACTGCGCGCCCGCCTGCCCCGCCGACCTCACGAACGACGGCGCGGTGAACGGCGCCGACCTCGCGACCATGCTGAACAACTGGGGTACGGCGGTGGCCGACCTCAACGGCGACGGCACCACCGGCGGCGCCGACCTGGCGATGCTTCTCGGCTCGTGGGGTCCCTGCTGAACGCAGGCCCCGCCGCGGACCGCACGCATGCGAAGCGCGGCCGGGTGGAACCCAGTCAAGCAAAGTGCAGCGAAGCAAAGTCCAGTGAAGTGAACCGACCGACCTGAAGTGCCTCGAACCGAGACCTGACAGAACGCGCGGGGAGCCTCCCCTCCCCGAACGACAATCCAACCCCGAGATGGCTCGGGTCCGCGGCACGGAGTTCCGCCGCGCACCCGAACGACTGAGGAACACATGAAGACCTTCAAGCCCCTCACCTTCATCGCGACGATCACGATTCCCGCCGCCCTCGCCGGCGCGCAGGCGACGTGGGTCAACTACGTCAACGAGTCGAGCACGCGCATCGTCGCGGCGCCGAGCCTGATCGGCCCGGACAACCTCGAGAAGGACTTCGCCTGGGGCGACTTCGACCAGGACGGCGACACCGACATCGTGTGCATGCGCAAGTTCCCGGGCTCGATCCAGGGTGGCTTCCGCGACATCCTGTTCATGAACGAGGGCGGCGTGCTCGTCGATCGCACCGTCGAGTTCGGCAGCGCCGCCGACGTCGCGGGCTCGGGCGGCATGCTCGACGCCTGCAACGACCGCGACGTGAAGGCGGTCGACGTCGACAACGACGGCTGGCTTGACCTCGTCACCGCGACCACGATGAGCGACAACGTGTCGACGCTGCTCGGACAGCCGCGCGTCTACCGCAACCTCGGCGACGACGCGGGCGGCAACTGGCGCGGCTTCCGCTTCGAGGACAACCGCATCCCGCAGCTGTTCGCCGCCAACGGCACGGTCGCCAACCCGCGCTTCTGCGACGCGGCGATCGGCGACTTCACCGGCGACGGATACGTCGACATCTACTACACCGACTACGACACGCCCGAGACCAGCGGCACCATCTGCTACGACCTCAACGCCGACGGCGACACCGCCGACACCGGCGAGTGCCAGCAGAGCCCGGCCGAGGTCGCGACCAACGACTTCAACAACAAGTTCCTGGTGAACCAGGGCGCCGCGAACCCCGGCTTCTTCACCGACACGACGACGACCCGCATGACCGGCGCGCAGCTCGCCTCGGCGTTCGGCAACTCGGCGCTGGCCGCCGACATGAACGGCGACGGCAAGCTCGACGTGGTGCGCGTCAACACGCTCACCACCGGCCAGGATGTCGCGACGATCTACTCGAAGGCCGACGGCCTCGGAACCAGCTTCAACGGGCCGGTCCAGGCGGTCGCGGGCGCGCCGTACTTCATCGACCACGGCGATCTCAACGGCGACGGTCGTCTCGACCTCGTCGTCGTCGACGACGGCCAGGACAAGGTCCTGATCAACACCGGCAACAACGCGCAGGGCTACGCGAACTTCACCTCGTACACGATCGCGGACAGCCTCGCGGAGTTCGGCAACACCACGCGCGTGGCCGACCTCGACAACGACGGCCGCCTCGACGTGATCATCTGCGACGTCGACGCCGACCTCGGGCCGTTCTGCCCGACGACGGGTCGCCGCACCCACATCTACCGCAACACCGGCGTGGTCGGCACCGGGCTCCTCGACGAGCCGGGCCTGATCCTGCCGGCCGCGAGCCAGAGCGCGCTGTTCGATGTCGCGACGGCCGATGTCAACGGCGACGGCTGGGTCGACCTGCTCGTGGGCCGCTGCGGCGGCATCGAGCTGTACATGAACCGCCCGCCGTTCTTCGTGACCTTCTCGTACCCGAACGGCCGTCCGACGACGGTCGACCCGACCACGACCAACTCGTTCACGGTCAACGCCGCGATCACCGGCGGCGGCAGCATCGTCGCGGGTTCGGCGAAGCTCTCCGTCTCGACCAACGGCGGCACCAGCTACACCGACTACCCGCTGACGCTCGTCTCGGGCACGACCTACTCGGCGACCTTCCCGCCGGTGGCCTGCGGCCAGTCGCTGCGCTACTACCTGTCGGCGGAGCTGTCGAACGGCGGCCTGCAGATCGACCCCGCGGCCGCGCCGTCGACCTTCTACACGGCGAGCATCCAGACCGGCACCTCGCTGGTGACCACGGAGAGCTTCGAAGGCGCCACGACCGGCTGGACGGTGTCGAACGACGCCGCCCTGACCGCGGGCGGCTGGGCTGCCGGCGTGCCGATCGGAACCCTCTCGGGCACCGCGGCCGCGTCGCCGGCCACCGACGCCACGGCTGCGCCGGGCACGCGCTGCTTCGTCACCGGCCTTGGTGCCGCGGGCGGAACCGCCGCGAGCCAGGACATCGACGGCGGAACCTCGACGCTGACCTCGCCCTCGTACGACCTCACCAGCATGTCGGGCGCGACCCTGAGCGTGGCGCTCTGGTACTTCTGCTCGGACATCGTGACCAACACGACCGCCGAGATCGACGCGCTGCGCATCGAGGCGTGGAACGGCACCTCCTGGGTGCTGGTCGACGACATCCGCACCAACCTCAACACGGCGTGGACGACCCGCACCTACGCGCTCGAGAACTTCGTTCCGATGCACGCGGCGGTGCAGGTGCGCTTCGTGGCGGGTGACCGCCCGGAGAACTCGACCACCGAGGCCGGCATCGACGAGTTCCAGATCGTCGGCAAGGTGTGCGAGACTGCCGCTCCGTGCCCCGCCGACTTCGACGGCGACGGATCGGTCGGTGGCGCCGACCTCGCGACCCTGCTGAACTCGTGGGGTTCGCCGAAGGGCGATCTCGACGGCGACGGCGCGACGGGCGGCGCGGATCTCGCGGCGCTCCTGAACGCCTGGGGCGCGTGCCCGTGAGTTGATGAGCGGTCCTGGCGCACCGGCGAGGGCCGGGGCGGGATCGACGCAGGGTTCCCGCATCGGGAGCCGAACACCGTTCCGAATCAGATGCAGCACCACAGGCCGCGCGAAAGCGCGGCCTGTTTCATGGACCCGCTTCATGGACCCGCTTCATGGACCTGTTTCATGGACCTGTTTCATGAACCTGCGTCATGGGCCTGTCTCATGGACCCGCGTGCTCGACCGGTTGGCGCCGAGACGACGGCGTCGGTCGCGGGCTGTACCATCCCGCTCCCATGGCGGACATGTCGGTCAACCTCGCAGGTCTGGCGCTCGCGAACCCGGTGGTGCTCGCGGCGGGCACCTGCGGCTACGTGAACGAACTCGCGGACGCGTTTCCGCTCGGTCGGATCGGCGCGGTGACCACCAAGTCGATCACGGTCGAGCCGCGCGACGGCAACGCGCCGTGGCGCATCATCGACAGCCCCGCCGGGATGCTGAACGCCATCGGCCTCGCGAACGTCGGCCTCGACCGCTTCGTCGCCGAGAAGCTGCCGGCGGCGCGCGGCCTGCCCTGCGCGGTGATCGGGTCGGTCGCGGGCCATTCGATCGACGAGTACCTCGCGGTCGCGGCGCGCTTCGACCGCGCGCCCGAACTCGCCGCGGTCGAGCTCAACGTCTCGTGCCCGAACACCTCCGACGGGCTGCAGTTCGGCGAGCATCCGCAGGCGCTGCGCGCCCTGCTCGCCGAGATCAAGCCGGCGGTGGCGTCGAAGCCGCTCGTCGTGAAGCTGTCGCCGAACGCCGCCGACATCGTGGGCATGGCGCGCGCGGCGGTCGAGGGCGGCGCGCAGGCGCTGGTGGTGGCGAACACCTTCACCGCGATGGCGATCGACGTCGAGACGCGCGCATTCCGCCTCTCGCGCGGCCGCGGCGGACTCTCGGGACCCGGCATCCACCCGATCGTGGTGCGCATGGTGCACGATGTCTGGCGCGGCGTCGCGAAGGACGCGGGCGTCCCGATCATCGGGCTCGGCGGCGTGTGCAACTGGCGCGATGCCGCCGAGTTCATCCTCGCGGGCGCGAGCGCGGTGGGCATGGGCACGGCGCTGTTCATCGACCCGCGCGCGCCGCTCGCGGTGGCCGACGGCCTGGCGAAGTGGGTCGAGCGCCAGGGCTGCCGCTCGGTGTCGGAACTCGTCGGCGCGGCGAGGTCCGCGTGACCTGGTCCGCCACCGGCCCGCGGGCGTCGCGCACGGAGCGGACGCACGCATGACCCGCTCCGAGCGCGAGCGCTTCGACCGGCTCTTCGAGGAGGTGCTCGCGTCGCTTCCCGAGGGCGTGCACGCGCTCATCGAGGAGGTGCCGCTCGTGCTCGAGGACCGCCCGAGCCGCCAGCTCCTGCGCGAACTCGGCATCGAGGACGACGACGAGATCCTCTGCGGCCTGCACACCGGCGTGCCCCTGACCGACCGCAGCGTCGAGCGCCCCGACGCGTCGGATGTGGTGCAGATCTTCCGCGAGGGCGTCGTCGACATGGCGGGCGGCTGGGAGGAGGAGGAGGACGACGAGGGCCCCTTCGGCGGCGTCGAGCGCATCCGCGAGGAGATCCGCATCACCATCCTGCACGAGCTCGGGCACCACTTCGGCCTCGGCGAGGACGACCTCGACCGCCTCGGATACGCGTGAGGGCCGCGCGGCCGCGGCGCCGCCGATCGCCTACCATGGCGCCCCTTCGGAGATCCCATGAACGCTGACCGCATCGCCCAGTTCGAGAAGATGGCCTCGGCCGACCCGACCAACGAGATGGCCCATTTCAGCCTCGGCAACGCCTACCTGCAGACGGGGCGCTTCGCCGAGTCGGCGCAGAGCTTCGAGCGCTGCGTCGCCATCAACGGCGACATGAGCAAGGCCTACCAGCTGGGCGGCGAGGCGATGATCAAGGCCGGCTGGGAGGACAAGGCGGTCGCGTTCCTCGAGAAGGGCTACGCGCTCGCCGCCTCGAAGGGCGACCGCATGCCGCAGCAGGCGATGGCGAAGCTGCTCGAGTCGATCGGCCGCAAGCCCGCGCTCCAGCCCGAGGAGGCCGAGGCCGCCGACCGCCTGCGCGACGCGGGCGCGTTCGTCTGCCGCCGCACGGGTCGTCCGGGCACCAAGATGACCTCGCCGCCGATGCGCGGCCCGCTCGGCGCCTGGATCGCCGACAACATCTCGCAGGAGACCTGGCGCCAGTGGATCGGCCAGGGCACGAAGGTCATCAACGAGCTGCGTCTCGACTTCACCCGCGACCGCGACCAGGAGATGTACGACCAGCACATGCGCGAGTACCTCGGGATCGACGAGGAGATCCTGAAGGAGATCGCGGCGCGGGTGTGAGGCCGGTGGCGGAGCGCGGCGCGGTGGACGCGTCGCCGTGCGATGGGCCCGACTTCGCGCCTACACCCGCACCTGACGCTGGTAGTACCACCACTCGACCACGACCACGAGCAGGCCGAGGGCGAGGATCCAGGGCCAGAGCGCGCCGCGGCGGCTCGAGGCGACACTGATCCCCTGCACGCTGGCGTTGCCGAGGCGGAGCTCGGGGAGCGGCTCGATGCGGCTCTCGGCGGCGTCGAAGATGTTCACCGCGACGAGGCGGACGGCGCGTTCGGCGGCGCCGGGCGCGAGGAACTCGATGCGGTGGAGACCCGCGACCGTGACCGGACCCCAGGAGATGTTGCCCTCGGCGTCGGCGGTCACCTTGCCGCGGACGCCGTTGGGGGCGATGACCTCGATGTCGCGGCTGCCGGCGGGAAGGCGCAGCGCGATCGCCTCGCCGGGGACGAGTCCGCGGCTCGCGATCGCGTCGCCCATGCGGCCGAGGTACTCGACGGCGCTCGCGGTGAAGTTCACGAACGAGCGCTGGAAGGGCCAGTTCGAGTCGAGCGGGTCGAAGGCGACGTAGACGACATGCATGTCGGCGCGGTCGTAGGCGAGCACGAGCGGCCCCTCGGCGGCCTCGGCGATCACCTGGAAGCTGCGGTCGGCCTGCACGGCGGTGAGCTTCGAGACGAACAGCTCGTCGAGCGACGCGAGGCGGAAGACCGGGTGCTCCTCGCGCACGAAGCGCGCGTAGACGCCCTTGTGCTCGCCGAACGCAGTGATGCCCTCGACCGGCGGCGGCGGACCGAACACGAGGTAGCGGCCGGCGGGGAGCCGCTTCGGCTGCACCGCGTCGAGCACGACGACATCGAACGACGCGAGCGTGCTGGCCTCGACGGCGGCGTCGAACTGGGCGAGGTCCATGCTGTTGAAGCGCTCGACCGGAAGGCCCTCGAGCAGCGTGCGGACGACGAAGCCGTCGCCGCCGACATGGAGCACGGAGAGCAGCTTGGCGGGCGCGACCACGGCGATCGCGGCGTCGTCGGCGCGGAGGGCGTCGTCCTCGACGATCGCGACCTCGATCGAGGCGTTCGACGGCTGCTCGATGGGGCGGAAGGTCACCTGCGCGCGTCCGGGCACGAAGCCGACGCCGGCGCCGTCGGCGAGGGCGTCCTGCGCGCCGGGCTCGGCGGCGCGCGCGGCGGGGATCTCGATCGGGTCGGGCGTGATGGCGCGGACGGTGCCGTTGACCGCGAGCTGCAGCGTCACGCGGCGCGGCGCGGCGGCGGGATTCGCGACCGACGCGAACACCTGCACGCGGTCGGGGGCGTCGGGCGGCCGCTCGGCGCTGATGGCGACCACGGCGGCGTTGTCGGCGGCGCTGCCGACGCGGTGGTAGACGACCGACTCGCCGGGGCGCAGCGAGAGCTTGCCGAGGTCGGCGATGCGGCCGTCGGAGTAGAGCTCGATGGTGGGCAGGTCGCTGCTGTCGACCTCGGTCTGCTGGCCGCGGTCGTCGGCGCGGTTCTGGTTGCTGGTGAAGGCGCGGGCGAGCTCGATCGCCTCGGCCACGCGCGTCGACTCGTCGGTGGGCGCGATGCCGTCGATCGCCGACTCGAGCGACGCGATCGAGTCGGTGAAGGGCGCGCGGATCTCGGCGCGCGCGCCGAAGGCGACCACCATCACATCGCTCGCGTTGAGCGAGAACCAGCCGCCGCCGAGCAGCTCGCGGACGCGCGCCTTGGCGGCGTCCTTGGCGAGGGCGAGGCGCGAGACGGGCTCGTCGAGGGCGTCGCCGGAGCCGTCGGTGGTCTCGATCGCGCCCATGCTCGCGGAGCGGTCGATCATGATCACGTGGCGTCCGCCCGCGCTGCCGAGCCCCTCGGCCTCGGGCTGCGCGAGCGCGATCGCGAACGCGAGCACCGCCAGCACCTGGAGGAGCAGCAGCAGGTTGAAGCGGATCCGCTGGAACGGCGCGTTCGCGCGCAGGTCGGCGAGCGATCGCGTCCAGAGGAGGGTGCTCGAGACCACGCGGCGCCGGCGGCGCAGCTTGAGGAACCAGAGCGCGAGCAGCGGCGCGAGGATCGACGCGCCGAGCACCGCGCCGGCGAGCGGCGTGACCCAGGTGACGGCGAGGATCGGCATGGCGGTCGCGCTCATCGCAGCAGCCCCCGGCGGCGCAGGTACTCGAGCATGAGCGTCTCGACCGGAGTCGAGGTCTCGACCACCATGTGGACGATGTCGCGTCGCGTGCAGTAGTTCCGCAGCGATCCGCAGAGCCGGTCGAGGCGGTCCTTGTAGATGCGCAGCAGCTCGGGCGTCACGGTCACCTCGGTCTCGGCGCCCGTCTCGCTGTCGACGAGCAGCAGGTCGCCGGTCACGCCGCCCTCGCGCGCGGGGTCGACGACCTGCGGGGCGAGCACCTGCAGCGCGTAGAGGTCGAAGCCGCGGCCCGCGACCATGGCGAGCCCCTTCTCGAAGCCCTCGGGGAAGAGGAAGTCGGAGAGCACCAGCATCACGCCGCGTCCGGCGCGGGTGGTGCCGACGAGGCGCATCGCCTCCTCGAAGCCGGAGCCGCCCTCGGGCTCGCGGCGGAGGAGCCACGACGCGACCTCGGCGGCCTTGCGGCGGCCGCGGAGGTTGGAGGCGCGCTCGATGCGGCCGGCCGAGAAGCCGACCAGCGACACGCGGTGCTGGTTCACCAGGCCCACGTAGGAGAGCGCCATCGCGACCTTCCGCGCGTAGTCGAACGCGTCGGGATCGCCCACGCGCATCGAGGCGCTGGTGTCGACGGCGATCACGAGCGAGAGGTCCTCCTCCTCGAGGAACATCTTGAGGAACAGGCGGTCGAGGCGTCCGAAGATGTTCCAGTCGACGAAGCGGAGGTCGTCGCCGTGGACATAGGGGCGGAAGTCGGCGAACTCGATCGACTGCCCGCGCCGCTTGGAGCGGCGCTCGCCCTGCAGCTTGCCCGAGAAGATCTTGCGGCTCATCACGTCGATCGCGTCGAGGCGCGACATGAGGTGCGGGTCGAGCAGGTCGTCGAGCCTGCGGAGGGGCTTCACGGCGCTCATCCGGCACCGCCCCTTGCTCCCGCGCCGCGGACCGCGGCGACGGGCGCCGCGTGCGACCCGGAGGGGAACTCGGTCGGCGTGCCCGCCACGACGCGGCGCGCGATCTCGTCGGCGGTGATGCCCTCGCTCTCGGCCTCGAACGAGCGGTGGATGCGGTGGCGCAGCGCCGCGCGCGCGACCTTGCGCGCGTCGCCGAAGCCCACGGCGTAGCGGCCGGCCATGAGCGCGACCACGCGCGCGCACGAGGCGATCGACTGGGCGGCGCGCGGGCTGGCGCCGATGCGGATCAGTCGGCGGTTGTCTTCGGCGCAGAACTCGCCGTCGGGATGGGTGCCGAGGACGAGCCGCACGATCCAGTCCTGGACCTCGGGCGCCATCGGGATGCGCCGCGCGAGCTTCTGCGCGGCGACGATGGTGCGCGCGTCGACCACCTGCCCCGGAAGCGCGAGCTCGTTGCGGGTGGTGCGCTCGAGGACCTCGCGCAGCGTCTCGCGGTCGGGCGGCGGCACATCGACCTTGAGCAGGAACCGGTCGAGCTGCGCCTCGGGCAGCGGAAAAGTGCCCTCCTGCTCGATCGGGTTCTGCGTGGCCATGACGAAGAACGGGCGGCCGAGCTGGCGGGTCTCGCCGCCGCTCGTGACCGAGCGCTCCTGCATCGCCTCGAGCAGCGCGGACTGCGTCTTGGGGCTCGCGCGGTTCACCTCGTCGGCGAGGACGAGCTGCGCGAACAGCGGTCCGGGGCGGAACTGCACCGCGCGCTGCCCGGTCGACTCGTCCTCGACGAGGATGCTGGTGCCGGTGATGTCGGCGGGCATCACGTCGGGCGTGAACTGGATGCGCGAGAAGCCGAGTCCGGTCGCGGCGGCGAGCGAGCGCACGAGCAGCGTCTTGCCGAGCCCGGGCACGCCCTCGAGGAGCAGGTGTCCGTCGGCGAAGAGCGTGACGAGCGCGAGGTCGACCACCTCGCGCTGGCCGACGAGCGACTTGCCGACCTCGGTGCGCAGCCGCACGAAGATCTTGCGGAACGCCTCGCAGCGCCGGCGCGCCTCGGCGACGTCGTCGAGCCCCGCGCCGTCGAGTTCGCGCGCGTCGGCGCCGAAGTTGGCGCCGGAGTTGGGACCGGAGTTGGGACCGGAGCTGGCACCCGCGTCAGCCACGCGCGCCTCCGCCATCACCGGAAGCACCATTCGAACCACCGCCCGGGCCGTCGCCGTCCCCCGTCGCGCGTCGCTTCGCGCGCAGGAGGCGCGAGGTCGTGTCCTGCGGCTCGTCGGCGGAGGCGGCGTCGGCGCCGGTCTCGCCGCGCTTCGGCTGCTGCGCGCGCCTGGCGGCGGCGTCGGCGGCCGCGCCACCGTCGCGCGCCTCGCTGCGGACGTCGAGCGCCGGGCCCTCCTCGAGGGTCCGCCGCATCGCGTCGGTCTGCGCGGGCGCCGCCTCGCGCGCCCCACGGGTCTCGCGGGCCTTCCGCCACGCGGCCACGGTGCCGTCGCCGGCGGCACGCACCTGCATCGCGGCGTCCACGCCGCGGCGCGCGCCCTGCCAGTCGATCGCGATGCGACGCACCGCGACATCGAGCAGGAAGAGCACCGCCGCGATGATCGCGAAGAGATCCCACATCCGCCGCTGGCTCTCGGGCACGGGCAGCCCCGCGCGCTCGAAGGCATCGATCCCCTGCGGCGACGACATCGCGAGGATGCGTCCGCCCGTCTTGTCGGCGATCTGCTCGAGCAGCGCGCGGTTGTCGCGCACGGTGCGGAACTCCTTGGGATAGGGCACGCTCACCGACGCCTGCACGGTCGAGCGGCGGCCGTCCTCGGCGCGGCCGAGGCTGAAGTTCACGAGATAGGCGCCGGCCTCGGCGACGGGGAACTCCGCGCGCCACCGGCCGGGGCCCGTCTGCACGACATTGAGCTGCGTGACCTCGCCGTCGGGGCCGATGGTCGCGCCCTCGGGGTCGAGGTTGCTCGCGAATCCGCCCGCCTTGTCGGTCGCCTCGAGTTCGGCGATCGCCGTCTCGCCCTCGACGCGCGTGCGGACGCTCGCGTTGGTCGGCACCGCCGGGCGCAGGAGCCAGCGGATCGACTGCTCCCAGAAGGCGCGGTACTCGCCCCAGCCGGCCCATGAGCTCGTCCAGCGCGCACCCGCGTCGGAGGTGAAGGCGATCGAGCGCCCGAGGCCGTGGTTCCACCACGCGTACACCGGGTCGACGCCCTCCTCGGTGGTGTTCGACACCTGCACCTGCGCGAGTCCCTCGCGGGGGATCGTGAGGATGTAGCCCGACACGCCCGGCACGCCGTCGAAGCCGCGCAGCGGACCCGCGGTCGACGGCACGATGCGCGGCGCGAACTCTCCCTCAACGATCAGCGAGCGCGAGACGACCGCGGCCTCCTTGGTGAAGATCTTGGGCAGCTGCTTCGGGTTGGTGACCTCGTAGAAGCGCCCGCCGGTGGTCTCGGCGGTGTACTTCATGTTCACGTAGTCCTGCTGCGTGCCGTGGCCCGAGACCATCACGGTGGTGACGGTGATCTTCGAGCGGATGCAGCGGTCGAGGGTCGCCTGGGTGGGCGGCGCGGGGTCGCCGTCGGAGATGATGATGATGTGGCGCTGGCCGGCCTTCGAGTCCTCGAGGCCCTGCGCCGCCATCGACACCGACGACTCGAAGTCGAACATGTCGCCGACCACGAGCGAGCGCGACGCGGCGATCGCCTTCGACTTGTCGCCCGCCTCCTGCAGGGGCAGCGACCAGGTCGGCCCGTTCACCAGCGTGATGATGCCGATCAGGTCGAGCCGCGTGAGCGCCTCGATCGCGGCGATGCAGACCTGCTGCGCCCAGTAGTTGCCCTGCGCCATCTCGCACGAGTGGACGATGAGGACGAGTCCGCCGCGCACCATCTGGCGTGTCGCGGGCGGATCGAGCTTGACCGGCAGCACGCTCGCGGTCTCGGAGTCGATCCAGCCGCCGGCGCCGAAGCTCTGGTCGCCGCCGAGCATCAGGAGCCCGCCGCCGAGGTCGTGCACGTACGCGCGCAGCAGCCGGTCGGTCTCGCCGTCGATCGACCAGCGCGGCACGTTCGACAGCACGATCGCGTCGAAGCCCGAGAGGAAGTCGCCGCCCTGCGCGAGCGCCTCGGGCGTGACGAGCACAGCCTCGATGGTGGTCTGGCGGAGCGCATCGAGGAAGACCGCCGTGTCGGCGCCGTTGCTCGGGTCGACCACGAGGATCTGCCCCGTGCCGTCGACGAAGGTCACGGCGGCGGCGCGGTTGTTCTCGAGCATCGCGTCCTGCGCCTGGTCGGCGGGCTCGAAGACGGCCTCGAAGCGGCGCGTGCCCGCACCCTCGAGCGGATACGGCACCGCGATGGTGCGCGGCCCGGCCTCGAGGTCGACGGCGAGTCCGTCGCCGGGCGCATCGGGATCGAGGTCGATCGCGCGCCCGCCCTCGCGGAGGAACACGGTGCCGCGCGCGGCGCGCTGGCTGCGGAGGAGCAGCCGGAGGTCCGCGGTCTGGCCGGGACGCGCGCGGGTGGGCGCCTTCAGGCTCTCGAACACGACCTCGTTGGCGGACTCGTACTCGATCGGCACCACATCGATCGGGATGCCGTTCGCCTTCGCGACCTCGGCTTCGGCGAGGGCGTTGCCGAGGTTCTCGTTGCCGTCGGAGATGAGCACGATGCGCTTCGCGGTGTCGGGCGGCAGGATCGAGAGCGCCTGGCGGATGCCGGCGGCGATGTTGGACGCGTCGCGGTCGCCCGCGTGCTCGTCGTCGACGATGATCGAGCGGCGGTCGGGCTGCGCGAGGATCTCCGCCTCGCGGCCGACGGTCACGGCGGCGACGCGATCCTCGGGCTCCTTCTTGCCCGCAACCAGCGCCTGG
>CAMBUI010000044.1 GCA_945870915.1 Candidatus Kuenenia stuttgartensis
CGCGGCCGCGAGTGCCGCACCGGTCCCCGCGGCCGCGAGTGCCGCACCGGTCCCCGCGGCCGCGAGCGCCGCACCGGCCCCCGCAGCCACCAGCGCCGCCTCCGCGCCTGCCCACGCCGCCGGCGACGCCACCAGCGACGCGAGCGGCCTCCAGCGCCGCGTCGACACCCTCATCCAGCGCTACCGCTCCTTCGGCCACCTCGCGGCCCAGCTCGACCCGCTGGGCACGACCCGTCCGTTCCCCGAGATGCTCACCCTCGAGTCGGCCGGCCTCGACGACAGCGCGCTCGACCGCCGCTTCGACCCGGGCACGCTGCCGCTCGACAACCCGTCGACCCTCGGCGAGATCGTCTCGTGCCTCGAGGAGACCTACTGCGGCGCGATGGGCGTCGAGTACGCGCACATCGGCTGCCTCGACCGCCAGGCGTGGCTCGCGAAGCGCCTCGAGGCCGCGCGCAGCAGGCCGCAGTTCAGCACCGACATCAAGCTGCGCCTCCTCGCCAAGCTGCTCGAGGCCGACAGCTTCGAGAACTTCCTCGCCAACCGCTACGTGGGCAAGAAGCGCTTCGGACTCGAGGGCGGCGAGACGCTCATCCCGATCCTCGACCAGCTGCTCGAGGTCGGCCCCGCGCTCGGCGTGCAGGAGTTCATGTTCGGCATGGCCCACCGCGGCCGCCTGAACGTGCTCGCCAACATCGTCGGCAAGAACCTGCAGCAGATCTTCACCGAGTTCGACGAGGCGTGGACCGCGGCGTTCGCCAACGGCGGCGGCGACGTGAAGTACCACATGGGCTACTCGAACGAGCACACCACCTCGAGCGGCCAGAAGCTGCGCGTCGTGCTCGCGGCGAACCCGTCGCACCTCGAGTTCGTGAACTCGGTCGTGCTCGGCCGCTGCCGCGGCAAGCAGCGCCTCGTCAACGACACCGAGCGCAGGATGGTCGTGCCCGTGATCGTGCACGGCGACAGCGCGTTCCCCGGCCAGGGCATCGTCGCCGAGTGCTTCAACATGATGCACCTCGACGGCTACACCGTCGGCGGCACGATCCATGTCGTGGTCAACAACCAGGTCGGCTTCACCACCAACCCGCAGGACACCTTCGGCGGCAAGTACTGCACCGACCTCGCCAAGGCGTACGACTGCCCGGTCATCCACGTCAACGGCGACGACGCCGAGGCGTGCGCGTGGGCGTCGCGCATCGCGATGGAGTGGCGCCAGGCCTTCGGCCACGACATCGTCATCGACATGTGGTGCTACCGGAAGAACGGCCACAACGAGACCGACGAGCCGATGTTCACGCAGCCGATGCTCTACGGCCGCGTGAAGAAGGCGCGCCCCGCGTTCCGCACCTACCGCGCGCGGCTGGTCGCCGAGGGCGTGGTCAGCGACGCCGAGGTCGAGGCGATGCTCGCCGCGCGCACCTCCGCGCTCGACCTCGCGCAGACCGCGGCCAAGAAGGAGCCGATCGATCCCGTCATCGATCCGTTCCAGAAGGTCTGGACCGGCCTCACCGGCCAGTACTCGCACGAGCCCGTCACCACCAAGGTCCCGCAGGAGACGCTCGAGACCCTCGCGCGCCGCCTGGGCGAGATCCCCTCGCACACCAACCTGCACAAGACCGTCGCGCGCACCCTCGAGGGCCGCGCCGGTGCGATCGCGGCGGGCACCATCGACTGGGCGCTCGGCGAGATGCTGGCGTACGCGACGCTGCTCACCGAGGGCCATCCCATCCGCCTGTCGGGCCAGGATGTCGAGCGCGGCACCTTCAGCCACCGCCACGCGGTGGTGAACTGCCAGGACACCAACGAGGGCTACTGCCAGCTCAACAACCTGAGCCAGGGCCAGGCGCGCTTCTGCGTGCACAACTCGCCGCTCACCGAGAACGCCGTGCTCGGCTTCGAGTACGGCTACTCGCTCGGCGACCCGCGCATGCTGGTGATCTGGGAGGGCCAGTTCGGCGACTTCGCCAACGGCGCGCAGGTGATCATCGACCAGTTCCTCGCGTCGGGCGAGGCCAAGTGGAAGCGCTCCACCGGCCTCATGATGCTGCTGCCGCACGGCTACGAGGGCCAGGGCCCCGAGCACTCGAGCGCGCGCCTCGAGCGCTTCCTCCAGCTCTGCGCCCACGACAACATGCAGGTCGTCTACCCGACGACCTCGGCGCAGGTGTTCCACCTGATCCGCAAGCAGGTGAAGCAGGGCTTCCGCAAGCCGCTCATCGTGATGACGCCGAAGTCGATGCTGCGGCTGAAGGCGGCCGAGAGCCGCATCGAGGGCCTGACCGAGGGCCACTTCCGCACCGTGCTGCCCGACCCGGCCATCGCGCGCGAGTCCGCCGACGCGGTCACCAAGGTCCTCCTCTGCTCGGGCAAGGTCTACCACGAGCTCGCCGCGCAGCGCGAGAAGAGCGGCCAGACCACGACGGCGATCATCCGCCTCGAGCAGCTGTTCCCCTTCCCCGACGCGGCGGTCACCAAGGCGATCGGCACCTACCCCAACGCGAAGAAGTTCGTCTGGGTGCAGGAGGAGCCGCGCAACATGGGTGCCTACCGCTTCGCGCAGGCGCAGCTCAAGGAGCTGTGCAGCATCGATGTCGGCTACATCGGCCGCCCCGACTCGGCGAGTCCGGCCGTCGGCAGCGCCAAGCAGCACGCGATCGAGCAGGACAAGATCCTCACCGAGGCGATCGGTGCGGCGAAGGCCGGCGACGGACCCGCGGGCGGGCCGGCGAACAAGGATGGCGCGAAGGACGGCGCGAAGGATGGCACGAAAGAGAAGTCCGCGCAGAAGTGAAGTGATTCGCGCTCCGCACGAGGGCCGCTCCCGCGGCCGCGCATGACCCGAAGGCAACAGACATGGCTGTCGACATCACGATCCCCTCCCCCGGCGAATCCATTTCCGAAGTCTCCCTGAGCGGCTGGCTCAAGGACGACGGCACCTATGTCGAGAAGGACGATCTCCTGGCCGAGATCGAGTCCGACAAGGCCACGCTCGAGCTGCGCGCCCCCGCGGCCGGCACGCTCAGGATCGCGACGAAGAAGGGCGACGGCATCAAGGTCGGCGCGGTCGTGGCGTCGATCGACACGAGCGCGGCGAAGCCGGCGGGTGGGTCGTCGTCTGCGGGCGCCGCGAGTCCGTCTGCGGGCGCCGCTGCGGCGGCGCCCTCTGGTGGACATGGTGCTCAGGGCGCTCAGGCCGGCCAGGGATCGCGGGTGTCGGGTGTGGCGAAGAAGGTCGCGGCGGAGCACGGCGTCGATACGGCGTCGGTGCACGGGTCGGGACCGTCGGGCCGCGTGATGAAGGACGATGTGCTCGCCGCCACCGCGAAGCCCGCGGCTGCGACCGAGACCAAGCCGAGCGCTGCGCCGGCGCCCGCGGCATCGGCCCCGGCATCGGCATCGGCTCCCGCCCCCGCTGCGGGCGGCACCCGCGGCGTGCGCCGCGAGAAGATGACCAAGCTCCGCCAGAAGATCGCCGAGCGCCTCGTGCACGCCCAGCACACGGCCGCGATGCTCACGACCTTCAACGAGTGCGACATGACCGAGATCATGCGCCTGCGCGCCGAGCACAAGGACTCGTTCGAGAAGCAGCACGGCGTCGGCCTCGGCTTCATGAGCTTCTTCGTCAAGGCCGCGACCAGCGCGCTGCGGAAGTACCCGCGCGTGAACGCGTACATCGTCGGCCAGGGCGCCGAGATGGAGATCGAGTACCACGACTACGCCGACATCGCCGTCGCGGTCGGCACCGACAGGGGCCTGGTCGTCCCCGTGCTGCGCAACTGCGAGACGCTCAGCTTCGCCGGCATCGAGGGCGCGATCAAGGGCTTCGCGGTCCGCGCCAAGGATGGCAAGCTCACCGTCGACGAGATGACCGGCGGCACCTTCACCATCTCGAACGGCGGCGTCTACGGCTCGCTCATGTCGACGCCGATCCTCAACCCGCCGCAGTCGGCCATCCTCGGCATGCACGCGATCAAGAAGCGCGCCGTCGAGGACCCGAAGAACCCCGGCCAGGTCGCGCTGCGCCCGATGATGTACCTCGCCCTCAGCTACGACCACCGCATCATCGACGGCGCCGAGGCCGTCGGCTTCCTCGTCCACATCAAGGACATGATCGAGAAGCCCGAGCGGCTGCTCTTCTGAGGCGCACCCCGGTCGACGAACAATGAAACGGCCCCCGAATCGGGGGCCGTTTCTCGTTCCATGCGCCGTGCGGACCGCCGCGCGCCGCTCACCGTCCGGCGAGCTTCTTCGCGGGCGTGTCCTTCTCCTCCCCGTACACGAGCTCGCCGTCGGACGGCACGCCCATGTACCCGAGGACATCGTTGATGATGTGCGCCGCCACCGGACCGCCGAGCGCGCCGCCGCCGGTCGCGCCGCCCGTCGCCTTCGACTTCTGGTCGGGGTCCTCGATCGTCACCAGCACCACGATCTCGGGGTTGTCGTACGGGGCGCCCGCGATGAAGCTCGCGAGCCACTTGCCCTGGTAGTACCCGCCGGTCGGGCTCGCGAGCTGCGCGGTGCCCGACTTCCCGAACGCGGTGTAGTTCAGGATCTTCCTCATCGACTTGCCGGTGCCCTCGGTGATGACCTTCTGCATCGCCTCGCGCGACTGGCGCACGGCCGACGCGCTCAGGACAGGCATGCCGCCGGTCATCGAGTCGGGCGCGAGCGGCTGCAGCGAGAGCTGCGCCATGTCGCCGTCGCGGCAGAAGGCGCTGAACGCCTGCGCGAGCTGCAGCGGCGTGACCGCGATGCCCTGCCCGAAGCTCACCGAGGTGAGCGCGCGGGTGCGGTTGCTCCACTCGTCCTTGCGCGGCATCAGGCCGCGGGACTCGTTCTCGACGCCCACGCCGGTGCTCGTGCCGAACCGCCAGGCGGAGAGGCAGCGCTGCATCTCCTCGTTGCCCATGCGGAACGCGACGGTCGCCATGCCGGCGTTGACCGACTTCACCAGCACCTGCTCCCAGCTCTTGGTGCCGTAGCTGGTGTTGTGCGCCTCCTTGACGGTGCGCTTGGCGCGGCCGTCGGCGAACACCGACGGGCCGTCGGGCAGGCGGATCGTCTCGCCCGGCTTGGCGAAGCCGTGGTCGACCGCCCACGCCCAGATGAAGGGCTTGAAGATCGAGCCCGGCTCGAACGGATCCGTCGCCCAGCGCATGCGCGAGAACTCGGGATTGTCCTGGCCCCAGTCGGTCGCGATCGCCTCGCGGCCGGTGTGGGTGTTGATCTTCGAGTAGGCGGCGAGGATCTCGCCGGTGTGCGCGTTGAGGACCAGCGCGCGTCCGCCCGAGGCGTTCGCCGCCTTGACCATGTCGTCGACGCGCGACTCGACGAGTTCCTGGATCACGATGTCGATCGAGAGCTTGACCGGCTCGCCCTGGTCGCCCGCGCGGTATCCGCTGGGCGGGATCGAGATCACCGCGCCGTTGGGCGCCGCGAAGAAGGTCGTGTATCCCGGCTTCGACAGCAGCTGGTTGTTGGCGATGCGCTCGAAGCCGCTGCGGCCGACGATGCCCTCCTGGCCGGGCAGAAGCGCGGCATGCGCGAGCGGGCCCGCGCCCGCCTCCGACGCCACGGCCTCGTCGAAGCGCTTCCGCTCGTCTGCGCCGGTCTTGGCCTTCACCACGACCGTGGTGGGGATGTTCTCGAGCCACTGCTCGTCGAGCGATGCCTCTTCGAGTCCGGCGTCCGCCGCGGCGGCCATCGCCGCCTGCGAGGCGACCGCCCAGCTGCGGAGACGGACCTCGGGAGCACCCGCCTCGGCGCCGAGCACGGCGACCGCGACCTCGTCGGCGGTCATGCCGAGGATCGGGCCGAGCGCCGCACCGGCCTCGCCGACCGGGTCGTCGATGAGCCGCACGTCCTCGCCGGCCCGCAGCGCGCCGAACGAGCGGAGGTTGTAGTCGAACGCGTCGCGGTAGAGCGCACGGAGGTCGAGCGCCAGCGGGATGTCGCTGACCACATCGATGCCGACGCCGCCCACGATCGGTGCCGCGATGTCGCCGTACGGGCGCACGCGCATCTGCTTGGGAAGGAAGTGCGCCGCGCGCACGATGCTCGACGGACCGCCCGCCTCGCGCGCCTCGCGCAGCTGGCGGATCTGGTTGTCGTCCATCGTCTTCTCGATCACGACGTAGCGCGGGAGCGTGCCGAGCTGCGCACGGTCGAGTTCGGGCGTCATGCCGTCGACCACGGGCAGCGTGCGGAGCGCCTGCGGCACGCGGCCGAAGTCCGCCGCCGCCAGGTCGCGGTGCAGGATCCGCGCGACGACATCGTCCTTCGGCACACCGAGCAGCGGGCCGATCTGCGCGGCGAGATCGCCGATCGGATCGGTGCAGATGCGGTCGCCCTCGCGCGCCTTGCCGGCGGCGATGCGCTTGGCTGCAGCCTCGTTGCGGCGGATGGTGTCGACGTAGAGGTCGCGCACGTCGATGTAGAGCGTGCCGCCGAAGGTGTCGAGCGCGAGCGTGCGGCCGAGGCGGTCGAGGATCACGCCGCGCGGCAGCGCGTCGGCGATCGAGCGCTGCTGCGCGAGCCGGCCGTCGGCGTCCTGCATCGAGGCGACCAGCTGCTCGCTGGGGTCGACCTTGAGCTGGACCACCCGCGCGGTGATGCCGGCGATGCCGAGCGCCGTGCCCGCGACAAGAACGCACGCCCATCGTGAGATCGACTGGGCGCGCGTGGTGCTGCTGCTGACGAAGGTTGCGGTGCCACCCGCCGGTTGCGGCTGCGATCCGGTCATCCACCGATCTCCTGCTGGGACTTCCTGAGATGCTCCGGCTGCGCGACGGTGAGCGGGTCGCCCATCGCGTCCTCCGTCGCCTTCGACGGATCGTGGCGGAACGGCACCGAGCGGTACTCCGCAAGCCGCTCCTCGCCGATCCGCTCCTTGAGCTTGGCGGCGGTGGTCTCCCGCGCGACCTTCGCCTGCAGCTTCGCGCGCTCGCGGTCGGCCTCGAGGATGCGGAAGTGCATGCGGCTGATCTGCGACGCCGCGTCGATGCGCTTCTGGCGGTTCACCAGGAGCGCGCCGTACATGGCGCCGAGCACGACGATGACCGTGGCGAGCTTCGCGAACATCAGGCCTCCATGCCTCGCGTCGTTCCGCAGCGGGTGCGGGACGCGTGTTCCTTCGGCGGATCGATCACGCGATCAATTGGCGAGCGCGATGCGCAGCTGCGAGCCGACCTTGAGGTTCTTGTCGCTCAGGCCGGGGTTCATCTCGCGCAGCCGGGCGACGTTCGCGTTGGTGCCCTTGCCGTACGAGCGCGCGGCGAGGCGCCAGAGGGTGTCGCCCTTCTGGACCTTGACGGTCTTGTACTTCGACTCGGCGTTCCCCGAAGTCCTGGTCTCGGCGCTCTTCGGCTCTTCGCGCACCACCGGCGGCTGCATCGGCTGCACCTGCGCGGGCTGCTGCGACGGCTGCTGCGTTGTCTGCTGCGTTGTTTGATCAAGGCCCGCCTGCATGCCGCGCGCCTCGGGAAGCGCGGGCGCGGCCGACGGATCGAGCACGGCGATGTCGGGGATCTTGAGCGTCTGGCCGATCTTGAGCTTCGACGGATCGATGCCGTTGTACTCGGCGAGCTTCGAGGCGAGCGAGCGGCGGTTGTAGTACTTCGACGCGATCTTCTCGGGGTTGTCGCCCTTGGCGACCGTGTGGGTGCGCTCCTTCGGCGCCGCAGGCACGACCGGCGTCGGCACCGGCGACGCGCCGAGGGTCGGCACGCCCTGCTGGTCGACCGGCAGCGTCAGCGGGGTTCCGCCGACCAGCGCCTGGCCGTCCTCGCCGCGCGCGTCTCCGCCGAAGCGGCGCGCCATCTCGTCCTCCGTCAGCGGAAGCGGGGTCTTCGGCTCGTGGTTGACGACCTCGATCGGGTTCGCGATCTGCGACTCGCGCGCAGACAGGTGGTCGGACACGAGGATGCCCACGAAGAGCAGGAGTCCGAAACCGATGACCATCACAAGCTTGTTTTCGCGCGTCATGACTGAGCTTCCTTGCTTCAGCCTTGCTGCTCGACGCTTCCCGCCGTGCAAAATGCACGTGCCCGCGGGCCAGCGACTCTCGCACCAAGATGTTGAATAGACGACCGACGACTAATGGAGCACGGACCAACGACCGGATCAAGCGCCGGCTGCAGGACCATCGACCATGACGACCCTGAGCTTGGCGGACCTTGCCCGCGGGTTCGCCGCGGACTCGGACTCCGAGGATACCACTGCTCCGGAAGTAATCTCGCGTGCGAGACCATTCTTTCGCAGGTCGGCGAACGCTTGCTTCACCAGACGGTCCTCGAGGCTGTGAAACCCGATGACCGCGATGCGTGCCTGCGGTGCGAGCCAGCTCGGGCGGCCCTCGCGGGTGCGCTGCGCCGCACGGCGAATCGAATCGAGGAGCGCATCGAGCGCTCCCATCTCATCGTTCACCGCGATGCGAAGCGCCTGGAAGGTCTTCGTCGCCGGATGCATCCGCGAAGCATGGGCGCGGGCGCCGTAGGCCTCCCGAACCAGATCCGCAAGTTGCGCCGTCGTCTTGATCGGCGCGACCGCGCGCGCATCACGAATTTTGGCGGCGATCTGCCGCGCCAGCGGATCCTCGCCGTAGCGGGCGATCATCTCGGCAAGGTCGCGCTCGCTCGCGCTCGCCACGAGATCGGCGGCGGTCATGCCCGCCGACGCATCGAGCCGCATGTCGAGCGGCCCGTCGCGCATGAAGCTGAGCCCCCGCTCGGCGTCGTCGACCTGCGTCGACGCGAAGCCGAGGTCGGCGAGCACGAGGTCGGCGACGAGTCCGCGCGCATCGAGCTCGCGGCCGACCGACACGAAGCTCCCGTGCACCGCGACCGGCGTGATGCCGGTGGTCCGGTGGACGCGCTCCGTGGCGAACGCGAGGTTGCCGCGGTCGAGATCGAAGAGGGCCACCCGCCCAGCGGGTCCGAGCTGGCGGGCGATCGCTTCGGCGTGACCACCGCGACCTGCGGTCAAATCGACATATGTCTGGCCCGCACGCGGGGCCAACGCGGCGACGACAGGCTCCAGGAGCACCGGGATATGCCCGATCTGCCCTTCGTCGCCATCCATAATCGGTTCGTTTGACCCATTCACGGGGTAGATGCGGTCGATGCGCCGGGGTCGGACTTCTGCGGCTCGATGACCGCGGGCACCGCAGAGGGCGCGGTGGACGACACGGCAGACGGGACCAGCACCGGCGCCAGCGCCGGCATCGCGGTCGCATCCGCAGGCTGCTCGAGATGCGCCTGCCACCGGCTGCGGAGCGCCACCTTGAGCGCGATCGCGGCGATGGCCCCGAAGAGCACGATCGACACCGCGTACACGATGCGGAGGCGCACCAGCTTCTCGATCGCCAGCGCCCCGAGCACGACGCCCAGGATGCCGAAGCTGAACGAGATCGCGTACAGCGTGAACACCGCGCGCTTCACCCCGCCCACCGCCCGCTTGACGATGTGGTGGATGTGGTTCGCATCGGCGGTCGACATCGGCACGCCCGCCAGCTTGCGCCGCAGGATCGCCAGCGCGGTGTCCATGATCGGCAGCGCGAAGATGATCAGACCGGCGAACACCAGGTGGGTGTCGCCCTGCTCGCCGAGCATCAGGATCGAGACCACCACCAGGTAGCCGATCAGGAGGCTGCCGCAGTCGCCCAGGAATATCACCGCCGGGTTGAAGTTCCATGGCAGGAACCCGAGCACCGCCCCCAGCAAGGCGAGGCAGAGCACGATCCGCACCCCCGCGAGCGACTCGAACGGGTCGGCGATCGGGGTGCCGGCCGCCATGAGCAGCGCGATCGCGAGCAGCGCGGTCGCCTGGATGGCCGCCGTGCCGGAGCAGAGTCCGTCGAGGCCGTCGATCAGGTTCATGGCGTTGCAGCCGCCGAGCACGAACAGCGCGATGAGCGCCGTGCCTGTCCAGTAGAAGACGTCGCCCGACTGGAGCGCGACCGGCCCAAGGGTAAGCAGCACCGTCTGGGGTTCGCCGAACAGCGGCGCGAGCACGCCCTCCGCCACGCGGGTTCCGATGTCCTGCACCGCGAGCGCGGCCGCCGCGACCAGCTGGCCGGCGATCTTGAGACGCGGGTCCCAGCCCCACACGTCGTCGGCGAGGCCGGTGAAGGTGATCGCGATGATGCCGATCACGATCGACAGCGGCATCGGGCCGAGCGATCCACCGGGTCCGTCGACGATGGCGTAGCTGTACGCGATCGCCGCCATGACGCCGAGGAACACCGCGAACCCTCCCAGGTACGCGATCGGATACTTGTGCTGCTTGCGGGCCTCGTTGGGCTTGTCGATGATCTCCATCTCGATCGCCAGCCTGCGGACGAACGGCGTGGAGATGAGCGTGACCAGGAACGCGACGATGAACACCCCCGCGTAGCCGTTGAGGAACTCGAGCGCCCCGAACGAGGCGCTGCTGATGAGCGCGCCGTCCTCGACCGCGCGCAGCACCGGAGGATCGACCAGCGGCGGCGGCATCGGGATCGCGTCGGCCTGGCCAGCCGGGCCTGCGCCTCCCAGACCGATCGGCAGGTTGGCGCAGGCGTTCACGAACGCACCGAAGCCGGCGTGGAGCCAGGGATGCACGGCGGTCAGCGACGGCATCAGCGGCTCCCCCGCACGGAGGCCGGCGCGGCGTTGGAAGCCTCGTGCGCGACCATGTCCGCAACCTCGCCCTCGCGCTCGACCAGCTCGGCGGCCAGGTCGCGGATGGTCTGCACCAGCGGGATCGTGGGCGCGAAGCCGA
Source organism: Candidatus Kuenenia stuttgartensis (assembly GCA_945870915.1). GTDB lineage: Bacteria > Planctomycetota > Phycisphaerae > Phycisphaerales > SM1A02 > QWPT01. Next base: position 10,762 of record CAMBUI010000044.1, read on the forward strand.
TGGCGCCGCGGATGCGCGTCAGGTCGGGCTGGCGCACCGCGAGGTCGTCGAACCCCGCCGCGAACGCCTTCTCGTAGGGCACCATGCGGATGCGGCTCCGCGAGCCGAGCGTGGAGACGACCAGTTCCGCGAGCTCGCGGATCGAGATGATCTCGTCGCGGCCGAGGTTGAACACGCCGCCCGCGCACGCCGGGTTGCCGAGCAGCATCGGCAGCGCACGCACCACGTCGCGCACGTCGCAGAAGCAGCGCGACTGCCGGCCGTCGCCGTGGACCTCGAGGTCCTCGCCCGCCATCGCGGCGCGCACGAAGCGCGGCAGCACCATGCCGTACTCGCCGATCTGCCGCGGACCGACGGTGTTGAAGAACCGCACGATCACCGCCGGGAGCGCCGACTCGCGGTGGTAGGCGAGCGCGAGGTACTCGTCGATCGCCTTCGAGCACGCGTAGCACCAGCGGCTGTACGAGGTCGCGCCGTAGACGACATCGTCGTCCTCGCGCATCGGCACGCGCACGCCCTTGCCGTAGACCTCGCTGGTCGACGCCACCAGGATCGGCAGCGACCGCGCGGCGGCGAACCGCAGCACGACGCTGGTCTCCTCGATGTTGGTCTCGATGGTGTGGATCGGCTTCTCGACCACCAGCCGCACGCCGACGGCGGCCGCGAGGTGGTAGACGCAGTCGAACCGCGCCGGGTCGAGCGTGGGCAGCACCTCCGACACGCCGCCCTCGATCACCTGGTAGCGCGGATGCCGCGCCGCCACCGAGCGCACGCGCCCGGGGTTCGAGCGGAGGCCCGTCGAGAAGTTGTCGACGACGGTCACATGGTGCCCGCGGTCGAGCAGCAGCTCGGAGAGATGGCTCCCGATGAAGCCTGCGCCGCCCGTGATCAGCACGCGCTGCGGATCGGCATCCACGGAGATGTCGCGGTTCGGTTCCAAGTCTTGCATGCCCGCGGACGGTGCCGCCGGATCCTGTGTTCACGCCCCGTCGGCCGCGGTGCGGCGCGCGGGATCACTTGCCCGCGTAGCCGGCCATCGCCTCGTAGTTCTTGCGGAGGTATCCGCCGGCCGTGTTGATCGGACGGTTGAGCACCGCGCCGAGGAACTGGCCGCGCACATCGCCGAGCTGCGCCACGACGCGCGACACGAGTCCGCGCTGCTCCTGGAACGCACGCACCACGAGCACGGTGCCGTCGACCTTGTTCGCGACCGCGAGCGCATCGCCCGCGACCACCACCGGAGGCAGGTCCACCAGCACGATGTCGTACCGCGCCGAGACCTCCTGGAGGAACGCATCGAGCGCCGGGGTGTTGAGCAGCTCGAACACGCGGCTGTCGGGCGTGCCCGCCGGGATGATGTCGACATCGCCGCCCGCGGGACGGATGGCGTCGCCGGCCGTGATCGCGCCGCGCAGGACATCGCCCAGGCCGCGCGCATCGGGCTCGGTTCCCATCGCCGCGGCCAGGTGGCTGCGGCGGAAGTTCGCGTCGACCACGAGCACCTTGCGGCCGCTCGCGGCCATCGAGTCGGCCAGGTTGGTGATGAAGCTGGTGGTGCCGGCCTGCGGGAGGCCGCTCAGGCAGCCGACCGTCTTGACCGAACCCTGCGCGCACGCCTTGAGGATCTGCCCGGCGATCTGCCGCGACAGCTCGGCCACGACCGACTTGGGCGCCTCTCGGACCACGCGCTCGACCTTCTTCGGTCCCAGCGGATCCTCCGACAGGTCGGGGATCGAGCCGAGCAGCCGCAGGCCAGGCACGCAGGTCAGGTCGGTCGCGTAGCGCACGCGGGTGTCGAGCAGCTCGCGGATGAAGATGAACGCGGTGAAGATCGCGAGGCCGAGCACGCCGCCGGCCGGCAGCATGTACTTGAGCTGGGGGAAGCTCTTCTCGCGCGGCGTCTGCGCGCGGCGGGCCACGCTCACGGCGCGGGCATCCTCGCGGGCCTTCAGCTGGTCGAGGTTCGCGAGCACGTCGAGCTGCTTCGCGCGGGCCTCGAGCAGGCGCTCGCGGCGCTCCTTGAGCTCGTCGACGGTGGAGAGGTTCGCGGTGAAGTCCTTCAGGCGCACGGTCATCGCCGCGAGGTCCTTCTCGAACTTCTCGAGCAGGCCGGTGTAGCTCTCCACCTGGTCGGCGAAGGTCTTGAAGTCGGCGTTGAGGTTGCGCTTGAGGATCTGGTCGAGGACCGCGTCGCGCTCGATCTCGGCGGCGCCCACCTGGCGCTCCATGCCGCGGAGCGCGCTGTGGTTCTCGCCGAACTTCTTGCGGTAGGTCTCGAGGGCGACGCGCATCTCCTGCAGCGAGCTGTTGGCGCGCTGGACCTGCGGGTCCTCCTCGGCGGTGCGGATGTCGTCGGGCGACGGCTCGAGCCGGCCCTCCATCTTGGCCTCGGTCTGCGACTTGCGGCTCGCGGCGAGCGTGAGCAGCGACTTGGTCTCGCCGAGGCGGCGCGCGGTGTCCTCGACGGCGAGGAGCATCTCGTTGCGCTCCTCGTTGGTCGAGGTCATGTTGTTGTCGGTGACGAACTTCGAGATCTCCTTGCCGAGGCTGGTCAGCTGGGAGTCGAGGTCGCCGAGCTGCTTGGCGAAGGTGCCGCGGTTGGCCTCGAACTTCTCGTCGTCGGCCGCCTTCCGGGTGGCGATGTAGGTCTCGGCGATGCGGTTGAGCACGACCGGCAGGTCCGACGCGACATGCGTCGACCAGGAGAGCGCCACGTAGTTGGTGCGGCGGCGGTGGCTGGCGGAGAGCTCGTCCTCGAGGTCGTCGACGGCGTCCTCGGCCACGAAGCGGCCGGAGTCGTCGAGGTACCACTCGCTCCACTTGGTCTGCTCGATGTCGCGGTGGTTCATCGCCTTGAGCAGGAGCTCGCGCGAGACCATGCGCTGCGCCTCGGTCTGGCCGAGACGCTCGACCGACTCCTCGGTGCGCTCGTCGCGGGCGATGACGTCGGTCACCTCCTCGGGCGAGACCTGGAGCTCGAACAGCACGGTGTCGGAGTAGAGCGGATAGACGAAGTCGCTCACCACATGCGCAACGCCACCGAGACCGACGCCGACCACGACGGAGGCGAGCAGCCTCCAGGTGTTCTGGCGAAGGACGCGGACAGGGTCGATCTGCGGGGCCGACGGTGCGGCGGCGCCAGCACGAGCCCGGGTGGGCTGGCTGCGGGGATCGACGGGGCTCTTCGAGGGTGCGATGGACATGGGTGTTCTCGGAATCGGTCTATCGGGGCTTCAAAAGCTTGACTTGAGCGTCACTTGAGCGTTGCGGACAACTGCTCGATCGAAGCCTTGGTCGGCGGGTCGGGGTTCATGTCGGCGGCGCGCCGCAGGGCCTCCCGGGCCTGTGCGTCGCGACCGAGCGCCTTGAGCGCCATGGCGCGGTGGAGCTGCACCGGGGCGCTGTCGCCCAGCTTGGCGGCGCGCTCCGCGTACTCGAGGCCCTCGGCGGCCTGGCCGTCGCTGACAAGGGCGAGGGCCAGCGTGTCGAGGTACTCGCCGCGCGTGGGCTGGAGCTGGACGGCGCGGCGGGCGGGCGGCAGCGCCTTCTTCGCATCCTTGAGGCACTCGATGCAGAGGTACGCGTAGTTGTTGAGCACGGCGTGATTGCCGGGCGTGAGGGCCAGCGCGCGCTCGAAGGTCGCGATCGCCTTCTGGCAGTTGCCCGTGAGGTAGTAGCTCGTGCCGAGGCGGTCGTAGAACGCAGCGCCGAGCTCCGGCATCGCCGAGAAGTCGGTCTCCGCCACCGGCTCGAGGTACGACACGACCTTCGCCGGACCGGCGGAGTCGTTGCCGAGCGCGAGGAACGACAGGTAGTCCCAGCCCACCGGGGTCGGGTCGCCGCCGCTGACCTCCTTGACCAGCGCCTCGGCCTCGTTGAGGAGGCCGGGGGCGAAGATCAGGCGCACCGCGCCGTACCAGTCCTGCATCATCTGGGCGTTGCCGGCGTCGTAGGCCTTCTTGGCCACGCCGAACGACTCGCGCAGGGTGCTCACGCCGTCGCCCTTCTCGCCGATCGCCACGAGGGCGGCGCCGAGGTAGGCGCGCGCGACCGCGTTGTCGCGCACGAGTTCGCCGCGGGCGCGCGACGCGTCGATCGCGCCGCGGAACTCGCGGGCGCGGATCAGCGCATCGAGCTGGCGGAAGAAGGTCGCCGCATCGGGGCGCAGCGCGTCGGCACGGGCGTAGCTCGCCGCGGCCTCCGGCAGGCGGCCGCGCTGCGCGAGCAGGTCACCGAGGGTGAAGTGCCACGCCGGCTCGCCGGGCGCGTAGCCGATCGCGGCGCGGAGCGCCTCCTCGGCGCGGTCGAACTGCTTGTTGCTGTAGAGCAGGTCGACGAGGCGGCGGCGGGCGTCGACCGCGGTCGGCACGATGCGCAGGTAGCGCTCGAGCTCGGCCACGGCGCCGTTCAGGTCGCCGAGCACGATCAGCACCTCCGAGCGCGCCGCGGCGGCCGGGAAGAAGGTCGCGCCGATCGACGATGCGCGGTCGGCGGAGGCGAGGGCCTCCTCGCCGCGCGTGCGGTCGCCGGTGATCTCGAACAACTTGCGCTTGAGCATCGCGTCCTGGATGAACGGCTGCGGGATGCCCGGGGCCAGCTGCTTGGCGCGCTGGTACGGGGGAATCGCCTTCTCGTACTCGGCGCGGGCCTTGTCGGTCTCGCCCTTGCCACGGAACTCGTCGCCGAGGGCGGTGTAGATCGCGCCGTCGAGGAGCTCGGCGCCGATCTCGCGCGGGCCGGCGGCGGTCGCCGCATCGAACACCTTGCGCGCATCGGCGTTGCGGTTGACGCGCAGGAGGCACTCGGCGAGCCGCATGCGAATCGCGGGGGTGCCGTCCTCGGCCGCGAGCGGCTCGAGGTAGGTCAGCGCGAGCGGGAACCGCTCGATGCCCATCAGCATGTCGACGGCCGCGCGGGTCGCGGGCTTGGTCTTCGGATCCTGGCGCGCGACGGCTGCGTCGAGCGACGCACGCGCGCGGTCCTCGGCGCCGACCACGATCTGCAGCTGCGCGAGCATGACCAGGCCACGCCAGCCGGCGTTGGTTCCGGCCTTCTCGACCGCCTGCACGAGCACGCGCTCGGCGTCGGCGAGCCGTCCCATCACGCGGAGCAGGCCCGCGA
>CAMBUI010000045.1 GCA_945870915.1 Candidatus Kuenenia stuttgartensis
GACCCGCGGGCGCCGTGGCGATGATCGAGTACACCGACGCCGCGGGCGTGCGCACGCGCCTCGTGAGCGACGCGAGCTGGATGGCGAGCGGGCCGTGGCAGTCGGCGGCGGGTTCGGCCGCAGGCGGATCGCCGGCGCCGGTCGCCGCGACCGTCCTCGGCAAGCTCGGCACCGGCCCCTGGGGCGACGCGCCCGCCGCGTCCTTCGGCGGCGCGCAGCTCGGCGACATCGAGCGCGCGATCTCGGTGCCGCCCGGCTTCATCTGCGAGCTCGTCTACGTGGCGCCCAAGTCGCGCGGCTCGATCGTGGCCCTCGCCACCGACCAGGCGCGCGGCCGCCTCATCGCCAGCGCGCAGTACGGCCGCATGTTCGCCATCACGCCCTGCCGCGACGGCGCACCCGAGACCGAGAGCAAGGTCGACCCGATCGAGCCCGAGATCGGCCGCGCCCACGGCGTGCTCGTGGTCGACAACGACCTCTTCGCCGTGGTGAACGAGGGCAATCCCGCCGAGCGCGGGCTCTGGCGCCTCCGCGACGCCGACCGCGACGGAACCTACGACGACAAGCGCATGCTCGCCTCGATGGCGCGCGACGGCGGCGAGCACGGTCCCCACCAGATCGTGCTCGCGCCCGATGGCTCGCTGTGGGTCGTCGGCGGCAACCACTGCGCGCCGCCCGAGGCCGCGCTCGCCGACTCGCGCCTGCCGCTGGTCTGGCAGGAGGACGTCATCTTCTCGCGCCTCTGGGATCCGAACGGACACGCCGTCGGCGTGATGGCCCCCGGCGGCTGGATCGCGCGCACCGACCGCGAGGGCTCGAAGTGGGAGCTCGTCACCGCGGGCTTCCGCAACAGCTACGACATCGCCTTCGACGAGGTCGGCCGCGCCTACACCTTCGACAGCGACATGGAGTGGGACATGGGCCTCCCGTGGTACCGCCCGACCCGCGTGTGCGAGCTCGCGAGCGGCGTCGACTACGGCTGGCGCTCGGGCAGCGGCAAGTGGCCGTCGTGGAGCCCCGACTCGCTGCCGCCGGCGGTCGATGTCGGCCCGGCGTCGCCGACGGGCATGCTCGCCTCGGCCGGCCTGCAGTTCCCCGCGCCGTGGAACGACTGCATGTTCTTCCTCGACTGGACCTACGGCACCATGTGGGCCGGCTGGGAGACCGAGGCCTCGAAGGACGCCTCGACCCCGAACTTCCGCATCGAGCCGTTCATGGCCGGCCGCCCGCTCCCGCTCACCGACGCGGTGGTGATGGACGGCGCGATGTACGTCGCCGTCGGCGGACGCAACCTCCCGAGCGCCGTGTTCCGCGTGCGCGCCGAGAATCCGATCGCGGTCAAGCGCGCGCCCAAGGCCGTGCCCGCCGCGCTCGCCGAGCGCCGCGCGCTCGAGCAGTACCACCGTCCGATGCCGTGGGCGGCCGGTCCCGCCGCGGTCGCGGCCGCGTTCCCCGCGCTCTCCTCGCCCGACGCCGGCGTGCGCAGCGCCGCCCGCATCGCGCTCGAGCACCAGCAGCCCGCGCAGTGGCGCGAGCGCGCGCTCGCCGCCACCGAGCCGCAGTCCGCCATCCTCGCGCTCGTCGCGCTCTGCCGCGTGGGCGAGCCCGATGTCGACGGCACGCCGGTGGCCGCGCGACTCACCGCGCTCGAGGGCGCCGTGCGCGGCACCGCGCTCGAACTCCCGTGGCTGCGCGCCTGCGAACTGTGGATCCTGCGCTTCGGCTCGAAGTCGACCGCGGTCGGCGGCGGCGACGCGCTGCGCGACGTGGTCCTCGCGAACTTCCCCGCGAAGGCCGAGGCGGCCGACGCCGCCGAGCTCGACATGCACCGCGCCGCCATCCTCGCCCGCCTCGGATCGCCGAAGGCCATCGAGGTCGCGGTCACCCTGCTCGAGCGCCCCGATGTCCGCAGCGCGCCGCAGATCGACGCCGCGCTCCTCGCCCGCGGCGGTCCCTACGGCAAGGCCGTGCAGGACATCATCGCCAACGCGCCCGCGACCATGAAGATCGGCCTCGTGCACGCCGTCCGCGACGCAGCCGCCGGTTGGACGCCCGACCTCCGCATGCGCTTCGCCCGCGCCGTCGCGAACCTCCGCAAGGCGAGCGGCGGCAACAGCTACGCCGGCTTCCTCTCGCGCATGACCGAGGAGTTCGTGGCCCTCGCGCCCGAGGGCGAGCGCGAGTTCCTCGCCTCGACCGCGGCGGGCAAGTCCGCCAACGAGCCCGCGGTCGCGCCGCGCGGCCCCGGCCGCACCTGGACCGCCGAGGCGATCGTCGCCCTCTCGCCCAAGCTGGTCGCCGGCCGCGACCACAAGGAGGGCCTGCGCGCCTTCCGCGCCGCGCAGTGCGCCCAGTGCCACCGCGCCGGCGGCACCGGCGGCAGCGGCGGGCCCGAGCTGTCGGGCGTCTCGCGCCGCTTCTCGCCCGAGGACCTCGCCGCCGCGCTCGTCGACCCGAGCAGGACCGTGAGCGACCAGTACCAGAACACCGACATCGTGCTCCGGAACGGCCGCACCGTGACCGGCCGCATCGTGGCCGACGCGCCGGACGCGATCGAGGTGCGCACCAGCCTCCTCTCCGAGGCGCGCGACACCATCGCCCGCGCCGACATCGCCTCGATGGCGCCCAGCAAGGTGTCGCCGATGCCCGCCAACCTGCTCGACACGCTGTCGGAGGGCGAACTCCTCGACCTCCTCGCGTTCCTGCGCGCCGGCGGCGACCCGGCCGACCCCGCCTTCGCCAAGCTCGACGACGACGGCTTCATCGAGATCTTCGCGTCGTCGAACGCCTCGCCCAACGCGCTCGCGGCCTTCACCTACGACCCGCGCTTCTGGTCGGTCGAGGGCGGCGAGATCGTCGGCCGCACCACCGCCGCGAACCCCGCGCCGCACAACACCTTCCTCGTCTGGAACGGCGAGGTCCGCGACTTCGAGCTCGAGGTCGAGATGAAGGTCGTGGGCAACAACTCGGGCGTCCAGTACCGCAGCGTCGCCTTCGACGGCGTGCGCCTGCGCGGCCCGCAGATCGACGCCCACCCGGCGCCGAACTACGTCGCCATGTGCTACGAGGAGGGCGGCCGCGGCATCCTCGCCGAGCACGGCCTCAAGACCGTGATCGCCGCCGACGGCACCCGCACCACCACGCCGCTCGAGCGCGCCGGTCCGTCGCCCGACATCTCCGAGTGGCGCACCTACCGCGTGGTCGCCAAGGGCAACGCGATGCGGCACGCCCTCGACGGTCTGCCGACCGCGGCGCTGGTCGACGACTCGAAGGACGCCCCCAAGGGCGCGAACATCGGAATCCAGATCCACGCCGGCGAACCCACCGAGGTCCGCGTGCGAAAGTTGCGCCTTCGTCGCCTCGACGGGTGACCGTTATCAGCCAAAACAGGTGAATCTTCGGTGCGTCGCCCCCGAGCGGCGGTTTCCCGCGACTTTGCCCAAGGCAAACCGCCGTTCGGTCGATATTTATGCGCGCCCCGACCTCGGTCCTCCCGGACCTGTCTCGGGGCGCGCAGTACCCCGACAGCACCTCAGATCGCATCGAAGGAAGCCAGCCACCATGTGCGGAATCGTCGCCTACATCGGACGCCGTCAGGCATCGGACATCCTCCTCGAGGGCCTCAAGCGCCTCGAGTACCGCGGCTACGACTCCGCCGGCGTCGCGGTCATGAACGGCGGCCTCACGGTCGCCCGCTCGGTCGGCCGCGTCGCGAACGTCGAGAAGCTCATCCAGGAGCGCGGCGGGTTCAAGGGATCCCTCGGCATCGCCCACACCCGCTGGGCGACCCACGGCGGCGTCACCGAGCGCAACGCGCACCCGCACCGCGACGACAAGCGCCTCGGCCACGGCATCGCGATCATCCACAACGGCATCATCGAGAACTACGCCGCCCTCAAGAAGTACCTCGAGGAGAAGGGCCATGAGTTCGAGGGCGAGACCGACACCGAGGTGCTCGCGCACCTGATCGGCGAGCTCTACCAGGGCGACCTCGAGAAGGCGGTCCAGGCCGCGCTGCGCGAGGTCACCGGCGCCTACGCCATCGCCGTCATCTGCGAGAAGGAGCCCGAGGTCCTCGTGGTCGCCCGCAAGGGTTCGCCGCTCATGGTCGGCGTCGGCAACGGCGAGTATGTCGTCGCGTCCGACGCGAGCGCCATCGTGAGCCACACCACCCAGGCGATCGCGCTGGGCGACTACTCGGTCGCGCGCATCACCCGCGACGGCTTCCGCACCACCACCGTCGACAACCTCGAGATCACCGCGGAGATCCGCGAGCTCGAGTTCGACCTCGAGCAGATCGAGCTCGGTCACTACGACCACTTCATGCTCAAGGAGATCTTCGAGCAGCCGCGCGCCCTCCGGCAGACGCTGCAGGGCCGCGTCGACGTCGCCAAGGGCGAGATCCGCCTCGGCGGCGTGGGCGAGCACGCGCGCAAGCTCGCGAACGCGAAGCGCGTCGTCTTCGTCGGCCAGGGCACCGCGCTCCACGCCTGCATGATCGGCAAGTACCTCTTCGAGGACCTCGCCAAGGTCCACGCCGAGCACGACTTCGCCAGCGAGTTCCGCTACCGCAATCCGATCGTCGAGGACGGCACCGTGGTCGTGGCCGTGAGCCAGTCGGGCGAGACCGCCGACACGCTCGCCGCCCTCCAGGAGGCCAAGCAGCGCGGCGCGCTCGCGCTCGGCGTGGTCAATGTCGTCGGTTCGTCGATCGCCCGCGAGACCGATGCGGGCGTCTACCTGCGCGTCGGTCCCGAGATCGGCGTCGCCAGCACCAAGGCCTTCACCGGCCAGGTGCTCGTGAACTCGATGCTCGCGACCTTCATCGGCCGCCGCCGCTACCTGTCGCAGGAGTACGTCTCGAACCTGCTCCGCGAGCTCGAGGCGATCCCCGCCAAGATCGAGCGCGCGCTCGAGTGGTCGGGCCGCATCCGCGCCGCCACCGCGAAGTACATCCACCGCGAGAACTGGCTCTTCCTCGGCCGCGGCGTGAACTACCCCGTCGCCCTCGAGGGCGCGCTCAAGCTCAAGGAGATCTCGTACATCCACGCCGAGGGCATGCCTTCGGCCGAGATGAAGCACGGCCCGATCGCGCTCATCGACAACGGCATGCCCGTGGTCTTCGTCGCGACCCGCAACTCGCAGTACGAGAAGGTCCTCTCGAACATCGAGGAGGTCCGCTCGCGCGGCGGCCACGTGATCGCGGTCGCCACCGAGGGCGACGAGCACATCAAGTCGCTCGCGCAGGAGGTCTTCTACGTGCCGGACTGCATCGAGATGTTCCAGCCGCTGCTCACGGTCGTGCCGCTCCAGCTGCTCGCGTACCACGCGGCGGTCATGCGCGGCAAGGACGTCGACAAGCCGCGCAACCTCGCGAAGTCCGTCACCGTCGAGTGATCTGCCGGTCCTGCAGCGGACCGAGCAGCCAGACCGCCAGCATCGCGCCCACGAGGCAGAAGAGCATGTCCCACTGGGCGTCCCAGGCGTCGCCCTGCGCGCCGAGGAAGTCGACGCCCGGCTCGCCCGCGAGCTTCGCGCCCGCGAACTCGAGCAGCTCGAACAGCGCGCTGAACGCGAGGCACATCCCGACCACGGTCACCGCGAGCCATCCGCGCACGGCGACCACCGCGTTGCGGATGAACACCTCGCGCCACGCGAGCGCCGGGGCGAAGCCCTGCATGAAGTGGCCGAGCCGGTCGTAGTCGTTGCGCGGGCGGCCCATCCACTCCTGCACCCACGCCCCCGCGGGCACGAGCGAGTAGGTGTAGATGCCGCCCACGATCAGCACGACCGCGTGCACCATGAGCGTCCAGAACACGACCGTGCTCGCGGGCAGCCGGCGCAGCCACAGGAACCACATCGCGATCGCGGCGGCGACCCAGAAGACTTCGAGCGCCCACACCACGCGGTCATTGGGGGCGACGCCGCTCCACGCGAGGAAGAGGCACAGCGCGATCACCGCCCGGTCGCGTGCGGCGATCCGCCGGCGCGGCGCGGGCAGCGTTCGGGTGTCTGTCGTGCTCCGATCGGGCGTCGCCATGCGGCAAGCGTACCCGCGCGGGGATCACTTCCCGGTGGGAACGGTCTTGGTCGTGCCGGCGGGGGCGGAGGCGTCCTTCGCGGGCGCCGTCGCGGGCTCCTTCGCGGGCTCCTTCGCGATCTCCTTCGCGATCTCCTTCGCGATCTCTTTCTCGAGCGCCTCGATCATGCGGCCGCTGTCGGGCGCCACGGTCGAGGGGAAGAACTGCGCCGTCTTGCCGTCGCGCGAGACGAGGTACTTGCCGAAGTTCCAGCCCGGCAGTTCGCCGGTCTTGGTGCCGAGCGCCTGGAAGACCTCCGACTGCCCCTTGCCGGCCTTGACCTGGCACTTCTCGAAGACGGGGAAGGTGACGCTGTACTTCGTCGAGCAGAACTCCTTGATCTCGGCGGCGGTGTCGAACTCCTGACCGCCGAAGTCGCCGCTCGGGAACGCAAGGACCACGAAGCCCTTGTCCTTGTAGGTGTCGTGGATCTTCTGCAGGCCCGCGTACTGGCCGGTGAAGCCGCACTGGCTCGCGACATTCACCACCAGCGTGACCTTGCCGGCGTAGTCGGAGAGGTTCGCGTCCTTGCCGTCGAGGGTCTTGACCTTGATGTCGTGCACGGTGGCGTCCTTCCACTTGGCGGTGAGTTCGGCGCTCTGCGGGGCCGCGGCCGAGCAGGCGAGGCCGGTGACGAGTGCGACGGCGGCGGTGACGGTGGCGGCGATGCGGTCGAGCATGGAGGTCCCTGAGATTCGGTACGGGATTCGGTGCGGGGATCGGTGCGGGGATCTGTGCGGGGGTCGATGCGCGCGGGGCTCGATGTGCGGCCCGGCGCGGAAAGGCGGGTGAGGCCGTAGAGTAGGGGGATGGAGCTTCGCCACATGCCCCGGTTCCGTTTCGCGCCGAAGTCGGTTCCCGCACAGGTTTCGGGTCAGCCTTCGACCGAGCGTTCGGACCGTGTTTCGAACAGGGTCTCGAACAGGGTCTCGTCGCGCGCGCTGGCGGTGGCGCTGGCCCTCTGGGCGTGCGGCAGCGACGGGGCGTTCGCGGGCGCACCCGCGCTCCCGAACCCCAGCCATTCGGGCAATCCCGGACTCGAGCGCGCCCTCTCGTGGGTGCCCGAGGGCGCCGTCTCGTTCGTCGTGGTGCCGAGCCTGAAGGCGATGAGCGACGACATCGCGCAGCTCGTCGAGGCGACGGGGCAGGGCGGCGTGCTCTCGATGGGCCGGCCGATCGACCTCCTCAAGGCCCAGCTCGGGGTGGGCGCGAACCTCGACGAGAAGGGCCCGGCGGTCGCGTACTTCCCCGCGGTCGCGGCGGGCGAGCCTGCCGCTGCGCTTCCCGCCGTGCTTCCCGTCGTGCTGGTGCCGACCACCGACGGCGCCGCGTTCATCGCGGCGAACCTCACGCCCGCCGCCGCCGCCGGTGACGGCGCGTACCTGACCGGCAACGGCACGACGGTGTTCGCCGCGGCGCTCGACGGCTGCGTGGCCCTCGCCCCGAGCCGCGCGACGCTGCCGACCGCGCTGCCGGCGCGCGGCATCGGCGAGCGCTTCCATGCCCGCCTCAAGCCCGCCGAGACCGCGTGGCTCGAGCGCGCCGACCTCGTCGCCTGGGGCTCGCGCGACGCGATGCACGCGGCCGTCGAGAAGGCGCGCGCGACGCCGCTGCCCGATGCCGACGGCGTCGACCCGACGGGTGCGCTCGGCGGATTCTCCGGGACCCGCGAGGCGCAGGAGGCCACCCGCCGCAAGGCGCTCGAGATCGCCGACATGCTCGCCGACGGACTGGTCGTGGTCGATGTCGATCCGCTCGGCGTCTTCCTCGCGACGCTCGGAGTGGCCGAGCCCGCGACGCCGCTCGCCGCGGTGACCGCAGGCGGCGCGGGCAAGCCCGCCCGCTTCGACCGCCTGCCGCAGAGTCCCTTCTACCTCGCCCTGTCGGCCGACATCGACGGACTGGGCGGCGCCGCCCGGTTCGGCGAGCTGATGGACCTCGCGGGCCTGCCGCGCACGGCGCTGCCCGAGTGGTTCTTCACCGAGGGCGCCGACATCCGTGCGGTGCAGCTCGGCGCGTTCCCGTCCAAGCTCGGCGTCGCGATGGGTGGCGCGCTCAACGACAGCGCGCTGTTCGTCGCGTCGCGCGATCCCGCGCGCACCTTGGCCCGCATCCGCCAGTCGATCGAGTCGCTCGCGGGCGAGTCCGCGGGCGTGCGTCGCGAGCCCTCGTGGAACCCCGACAAGAAGCTCAAGTCGGGCGAGTCGGTCATCGCCTTCGAGGTCAAGGAGACCGTCGTCGACGCGTCGCAGCGGCCGGGGCTCGACTACGAGCGCCTCGCCAAGCAGTTCATCTTCGGGGCGCGCGGGCTCAACGGACTCATCAAGCAGCGCGACGACGGCATCGTCGTCACCTTCAGCCAGCGCCCCGATGTCTACAGCCGCGCGCTCGAGGCGGCGGCCGGAACCCGCACGCTCGCCGGCGACGGCACCGTGCGCTCGATCGAGGAATGGCTGCCCGAGGATCGCGATGTCGAGGCCATGGTCGGCATCGGTCCACTGGTGAACCTCGTGGCGCAGATCGCCTCGAGCTTCGTGGGCGAGGAGCAGGTGAAGTCGATGATGCCCGCGATCGACCGCGACGCGAACCCGATCGCGGTGGCGATCGACCTCGACCAGGGGCGCGCCCGCGCGGTGACCGTGCTGCCGGCCGACGTCCTCAAGGCGATGGCCGCCGCGGCCGCCTCGGCAAACCGGGGCGGCGCGGGCGCGCCCGTCGCGGCGCCGGCCCCGGCCACGAAGCCCGCACCCGCCGCACCCGCCGCCCCGGAGAAGGCCGAATGAGCGGCGGCGACCCCCGCGAGTCCCGAGACCCCCGGGAGCCCCGCGAGCGGCGCTTCTGGACCGCCGGCCCCGACCGCGTGGTCTCGCTCGATCCGTTCGCGATCATGGGCGTCGTCAATGCCACGCCCGACAGCTTCAGCGACGGCGGCCAGTTCTCCAACGCCGAGGAGGCCGCGCAGTACGCGCTCCAGCTCGTCGAGGAGGGCGCGACCATCATCGACATCGGCGGCGAGAGCACCCGCCCCGGCGCCGCGCGGGTCGACGCCGAGGAGCAGGTCCGCCGCGTGGTGCCCGTGATCGCCCGGGTGCGTTCGCACTCGGGCGTCGCGATCTCGGTCGACACCACGCTGGCGGCGGTGGCCGAGGCCGCGCTCGAGGCCGGCGCCGACATCGTGAACGATGTGAGCGCCGCCTGCGAGGACCCCGCCATGCTGCCGCTGGTGGCGCGCAAGGGTGCGGGGCTGATCCTCATGCACCGCCTCGCGCCGCCCGGCGAGGACAGCTACTCCGACCGCTACGCCGAGCCGCCGATCTACGACGATGTGGTGCGCGAGGTCGCGAGCTATCTCCTCGCCCGCGCCGACATCGCCATGACCGCCGGCGTCGCGCGCGAGATGATCGCCCTCGATCCGGGCCTCGGCTTCGGCAAGTCGGTCGCGCAGAACTACGAGCTGATCGCCCGCACCGGCGAGCTGGCCGCGCTGGGCTATCCGATCCTCGTCGGCGCGAGCCGCAAGAGCTTCGTCGGGGCGGTGACCGGCCGGGAGGACCCCGAGCAGCGCATCATCGGTTCGGTGGTCGCCGCGGTCGCGGCCTACGGCGGGGGTGCGCGGATCATCCGGGCCCACGATGTCGGCGCCCACCGCGAGGGGCTCCAGGTCGCCCGCGCCGTGCTCCGGGGTGCCGGCATCTGATCCCAGCGCGGGTCGCCGGTGCCCGTCCAGCCGCTACGATGTCCGCCCCGCATTCCGCAGAAGCAGCAGAAGCACGAGCACAAGCATCAGGAGCTTGATCCCATGGCCGGCCCCGCGACCCTCACCATCACCGAAGCGAACTACCAGAGCGAAGTCGTCAACAGCAGCGTTCCCGTCCTCATCGATTTCTGGGCGGAGTGGTGCCAGCCGTGCCGCATGATCGGCCCGGCGATCGACCAGCTCGCCACCGAGTACCAGGGCAAGGCGAAGGTCGGCAAGATCGATGTCGACACCAACCGCCAGCTCGCGCTGCAGTTCAATGTGCAGAGCATCCCGCTGGTGGTCGTGGTCAAGGGCGGTCAGGTCGTCGCGCGCACCATGGGCGTGAAGTCGAAGGCCGAGTTCGCCAAGCTGCTCGACGCCGCGCTGGCCTGAGCCCCGATCCGCGCGCGGCGCACGCCCGCGTTCTCGGTCCATCCCATCCGTCTATGAAGTCGCCCGCCGCGCGGTAACTCGCGGCGGGCGACTGTTTCATCTGTGCGGGTCGCGCAAAGGGCGCGAATCGGAAGGGCATTCGCTTCCCCATGCGCCATAAGGGGTTAGGTTCGATTCGTCGTCCTGAAACGGGAGGCGGTGTCGATTCGTCGTCGCCCGCCCAAGTGCCCCCTCATCGAACTGAAGAGAAGTCGGATGTCACCCATGAACATCGCGCGCATCACCTCGCTCCGCGGCCTCTCGCTGCTTGCGGCCGCCACCACGCTGCTGGCCGTCTCGGCCGCGCAGGCCCAGTCGATCGTCGACCTGCGGCTCGTGCCCCCGGCGGCACCGATCATCCCCGGCCAGGTGTTCGAGGTGAAGCTCCGCGCCGAGCGCCAGAATCCCGCGCTCGCGGCCAGCTTCGTCGCCATCGACTGCATCGTCGGGTGGAACCCGGCGGAGGTGCAGTTCCTCGGGATCACGACCGCGGGCTCGACCAGCCTCACCCAGTCGTACCTGCCGACGGTGGCCAACGACTACACCGGCATCAACGAGGTCATCCCGCCGGCCGACGGCAACCTCCTGTACTACGCGCTCGCGCCGCTCGGCGCGCCCAAGCAGATCCCGGCGGCGGGCCTCCAGGTCGTGACCTTCCGCTTCCAGTCGCTGGCGAGCTCGACCTTCACCTCGACGCCGATCACGGTGATCGACAACCTCAACATCGCGTACCCCACCGAGACGATCGTGTACGACGGCGTCGTGCCCGGCGTCGACGACTTCGGCATCGGCTACGCGGCCAATGTCACGCAGCTCGATTGCTCGACGATCTTCTGGTACCGCGACTCCGACGGCGACGGCGCCGGCGATCCCGCCGACTCGACCACGAGCTGCACCCAGCCCACCGGCTTCGTGTCGAGCTCGACCGACCTCTGCCCGACCAACGCCGCGCTCATCGCGCCCGTGACCTACTACGCCGACGCCGACAGCGACGGCTTCGGCGCGCTGGCCGCGGCGTCGGGCTTCTGCCAGACCTCCGCCCCCGCCGGCTATGTCGCCAACTCGGCCGACTGCGACGACGCATCGGTGATCTACTCCGACGGCGACGGCGACGGCTTCGGCGCCGGCGCGATGGTCGCCTGCAACGGCGTCGCCAGCAGCAACGACTGCAACGACGCCAGCAACGCCGTCTACCCCGGCGCCCTCGAGAACTGCGCCAACCTCGGCACCGACAACGACTGCGACGGCGTGAACAACGCCGCCGAGGCGTCGGATTCGGTCGCCTACTACGTCGACGGCGATTCGGACGGCTTCGGCGCCGGCGCCGCCACCCCGAGCTGCGCCGCCATCGCCGGCAGCGTCGCCAACAACCTCGACTGCAACGACGCGCTCGTCACCTACGCCGACGGCGACGGCGACGGCTTCGGCGCGGGTGCGATGACCGCCTGCGGCGTCGCCAGCAGCACCGACTGCAACGACGCGAGCACCGCCGTCTACCCCGGCGCCCCCGAGAACTGCGCCAACGACGGCGTCGACAACGACTGCGACGGCGTGGCCGACGCCGACGCCGAGGCGGTCGACTCGATCGACTACTTCCCCGACACCGACGGCGACGGCTTCGGCACCGGCACCTCGATCAAGGGCTGCACCCAGCCCGCGGGCCATGTGCTCAACGACCTCGACTGCTACGCCGCGCTCGTCACCTACGACGACAACGACGGCGACGGCTTCGGCTTCGGCCCGATGACGCCGTGCGGCGTGAGCACCAACGTGCTCGACTGCGACGACACCGCCGTGACCTACGGCGACGGCGATGGCGACGGCTACGGCGCCGGTCCGCGCGTCGCCTGCAACGGCGTTGCCAACAGCACCGACTGCAACAACGCGAACAACCTCGTCTACCCCGGCGCTCCCGAGACCTGCGGCGACCTCGCGGTCGACAACAACTGCAACGGCTCGACCGCCGAGAGCGAGGCCAACGACCGCCTGACCTTCTACGCCGACACCGACGCCGACGGCGCCGGCGACGCGGCGTCGACCACGCTCGCCTGCACCGCTCCGAACGGCTACGTCGCCGCGGCCGGCGACGGCTGCCCGGCCGACGGCAACAAGACCGCACCCGGCATCTGCGGCTGCGGCACGCCCGACTCCGATCTCAACGGCGACGGCAACCCCGACTGCTTCGGCCAGATCGCCGCGCTCAGCCTTGCGTCCGACGACACCTACTACGGCGTCGGCGAGCAGGTCCTGGTGCGGGTGAACATGGGCGAGTCGGGCACCGCGCTCCGCAGCGCCGACCTCTCGGTCACCTTCGACGCGGCGAGCCTCGAGCTCGTCTCGGCCTCGCCGGTCGCCGGCAGCGCCTTCTCGCTCGAGGGCTCCGAGTCGATCGACAACACGCTCGGCTCGCTCCGCTACGCGGTGTCGGTGCCGGTCGCCGATCTCCCGACGACCGGCCCCGCGGCCCTCGTCGACCTCGTGTTCAACATCCGTGCCGGCGCGTCGTTCTGCGGCACCGGCGGACTCGTGACCTTCGGTTCGATCGGCGGCCTCGAGTCGCGCCTCACCACCGGTGGCGGCGCGACCATGGTCCCGATGGTCTCGGCCCTCGGCTCGATCTCGCTGCTCTCGTCGGGTCCGGTCCTCGCCGGCGTGCCCGTCGCCTCGAGCATCGCGGCCGACGCGGGTGCCACCGACGGCGCGTTCGTGGCGGCCCCGGCCGTCACCGCCGCCGACCTCTGCGGCAACGCGGTCGCGGTCAGCCTGACCGTCACCTACCCCGATGCGTCGACCTCGACCTCGTGGCCGGCGAACGGCGTGTTCCCGATCGGCGTGAGCACGATCACCTACTCGGCCACCGACGCCATCGGCCAGACCGACACCGAGACCACCTCGGTCACCGTCGCCGACCACCAGCTGATGGATGTCGATGTCTCGCTGTTCGGCTCGATCACGCAGACCTCGACGCGGTCGATCCGCGTCAAGGTCGGCGGCACGACGCAGCTCTTCAGCGTCGAGCTCGTGGCGGGCCAGGGCTCGATCCCCGGCGTCCAGGTGCCGGTCGCGCTCGAGTACCCCTGCGTGCTGGTGAAGGATCCGGTCCACTCGATCAGCGCCTCGGCGTCCGCCTCGGTGTCCGGCACGCGCTACGCCCTCTCGGCCGTGCTCGTGCAGGGCGACTCGAACGACGACGATGTGATCGACGTCCTCGACTTCGGCACCTTCGTCGGCGACCGTGGCGCCGAGCCGACCCGCAGCGGCCGCTCGAACTACAACGCCGACCTCGCGGTCAGCAACGGCGACTTCGCCTTCATCGCCCTCAAGTTCCTCACCGTCGGCGACAGCTGCGGCGCCTTCGACGGCCCCGGCCAGCCGCTCGAGCGGATCTCCGTCAAGGAACTCCGCCGCCGTGGCCTCGGCCACATGGCGAAGTCCGACTTCAACCGCGACGGTTGGCTCGATGTCCGCGACATCGAGATCTACATGCGCGGCGGGAACTGACCGCCGCAGCCGACCGTTGCCGCGATCACAGGATGTGCAGACGGGCCGCCCGACGGGGCGGCCCGCGCTGCTTTTCGACGGCGGGGCGAGCGGCCGCCGAGCCTCGCCGGGTTCTATCGCAAGCGCCTCACGAGGATCGAGCCGCCGTATGTGATCGCGCTCGTGGCGTTCTTCGTGGGCACGCTGGTCGCCGCGCCGGAGAACGCGCGGCTGGCCGACTACCTCGCGGGCCTCCTCTACCTCCGCCGCGCGCTGTTCGGCGACGAGCCGTGGGCGTTCTTCATCTCGTGGAGCCTCGAGATCGAGGTGCAGTTCTACCTCGTGGCACCGCTGATCGCGGCGGTGTTCTGGGTGCGTCCGCATGCGCTCCGCCGCGCGGTGCTGCTCGCGGCGATCGCCGCGGGCGCGGTGCTGGCCGCGCAGTCGCGGCGCGCGGGCCTCGAGCCTGCGCCGCTCGCCGGGCCGCTGCAGCACGGCACCTGGCTCGGCAGCGAGCTGGTGTTCTTCCTCGCGGGAGTGCTGGTCGCCGACCTGTGGACGCTCGGCGAGCTCCGCACCGGCACCCGAATCTCGTCGCTGCGCTGGGACGCGCTCTGGATCGCGGGAATCGCCGCCGCGCTCGCGTCCTACCGCGTGCTCGAGGAGACGCCGTGGGGCATCGCGCTGCTCGTGGCCGGACTCCTCGCCGTGACGCTCGGCGCCTTCCGGGGGCGGGTGGTCAAGGCGATGCTGTCGGTGCCGGTGGTGAGCGCCGTCGGCGGTGCGTGCTACACCATCTACCTCTTCCACTTCCTGGTGGTGTCGTTGTTCGGGCGCGCGGTGGCGCCCTTCGCGACGACCTCCTTCGAGCGCAACCTGCTGCTGCTCGCGGTGCCGTTCGCGCTCGCGGTGACCTTCGCGTGCCTCTGCCTCTTCCCGCTGGTCGAGCGGCCGTTCATGCACGGCGACTGGCCGGCGCGCCTCCGCGACGCGGCGCGCACGCGGTCGCTCGCGCCGCTGCGCGCGCTGTTCGCGTGATGGATGCGCCTCTCGCCGCGGAGTGAAAAAGGCAGCGGACCGACGCGACGGCCCACTGCCCGGGTTCGACGGGAGGAACTGCTAGCCCCAATGCTGCAGCAGGATCGCGAGATCGCCGCCGCGCACAGTTCCATCACCATCGAGGTCGTGAGGCGGATACTCCTCGCCGTAGGTGGCGAAGAACTCCGCGAGGTCATCCGAAAGAACGTGGCCGTCGCCCGTGAGGTCGCCGGTCACGCGCGGCGTCGCGAGCTGCGCGAACCCGAGGCCCTTGCCGATCGGCACCGTCGCGTCGACCGCGTACTCGATGCTCTCGCCGGCGGCGGTGCGCAACAGGGTGGTCCAGCGCGTGCGCACCGAGCCATCCTCGCGCACGCGCGACTGGAGTCCGGCGTCGCCCAGCATCGCGCCGGGAAACTCCGATGCGACATGCGCGATGAACTGCTCGGCGGTGACCACGATGCCGGGGACGCGCGGCCGGATCTCCGCCACCGTGCGCTGGATCCGCCCGATCGGCAGGAACTGGGCGATCTCCATCTGCGCCCCGAGCATCTCGACCTGCTTCACCTGGCCGTTGAGCGGGTTCAGGAACATCGCCGTCGCGGCGGTTCCGTCGGCGGTCACCAGCACCTGGGTGTCGAACAGGAACCACGCCGGGCCGGCGGCGGCGCGCGCCGCGCCGATGTACGCCGACAGCTGTGCCGGCGTCGCGGTGTTGTCGGCGGTCGCCTCGTCGCCGTGCGCGATCACCCGGCCGGTCGCGCCGTCGACGAGCACGCGCACGCCGTCGGTGTAGCGCACGTCGTAGAGGATCATGAACATCTCCGACGACAGGTCGACGCGACGGACATCGGACTCGGTGTGTCCGGTCGACGCGTTCGCGATCGCGAGCGCCGGCGCGAAGTCGATGGTGAGCTCGGAGAGCCGGTCGAGCACCGGCTGCGTCTCGAGGTCGAGCGGCGGCAGGATGTCCTCGATGTTCTCGTCGAGCAGCGCGCCCGTCGCGGGGTCGATCTCGAGCTGGTAGAAGATCGTGTTGAACGCGTTGACATTC
>CAMBUI010000046.1 GCA_945870915.1 Candidatus Kuenenia stuttgartensis
CGTCGCGCCCGGTGCGGTTCTACCAAGCGAGCTCGAGCGAGATGTACGGCAAGGTGCAGGAGGTTCCACAGCGGGAAACGACGCCCTTCTGGCCTCGGTCACCCTACGGCTGCGCCAAGGTCTTTGGTCACTGGATCACCGTGAACTACCGCGAGAGCTACGGCATGCACGCCTCGTGCGGCATCCTGTTCAACCACGAGAGCCCGCGGCGCGGCGAGACCTTCGTCACCCGCAAGATCACCCGCGCCGTCGGCCGCATCAAGCTCGGCCTCCAGTCCAGGCTCTACCTCGGCAACATCGACGCGCTCCGCGACTGGGGCTTCGCCGGCGACTACGTCGAGGCGATGTGGCTCATGCTGCAGCAACCGAAGGGCGACGACTTCGTGATCGCCACCGAGCGCATGATCTCGGTGCGCCAGTTCTGCGAGATGACCTTCGGCCATGTGGGGCTCGACTACCGCGACTTCGTGGAGATCGATCCGCGCTACTTCCGCCCCGCCGAGGTCGAGCAGCTGCTCGGCGACGCCACGAAGGCGCGCACCGTGCTCGGCTGGAAGCCACGCACCAGCGTCGAGGACCTCGCCCGCATGATGGTCGAACACGACCTCGAGCTGGCACGCCGCGAGCGCACCCTGCGCGACGCGGGACACGATGTGCACGCGTGACGACCGTGCGGGGCGGTGCCGTTTGCTGCCCGAGGCGGTATAGCTGAGGTCGGTGGTGCGAAAGACGCCGCCTCCCGCGAACCTTCACGCGTCAAATCGTCGCGCGATCGACGGATCATCGCATGTGACGCAGTTGCTCGCCCGATGCATCGGGCTCTGCCTCACTGGAGAGCTCGTACTCCGCATCGCCTTCGAGATCGTCGTATTCCCCGGATGCTTCTTCAAACTCCGCCTCACGGTCGACTGGCAGGAACATCCGGGCCGCGATTCGACTGAACAACCAGGCGCCGACGATCGCCGCCAGCAGATTGAATGCGAAGAGTCCGATCTCGCCTCTCGGCATGCCCAGTCCCTGTCCGAGCGCGCTTCCGAACACCGCCACGGTCATCGGATCGCGGATCGACGACGCGGCGCGTACATCCATGTACTTGAACGCCGCGGCGAGGATAATCGTGTAGATCGGGAGCGAGAGGAACACGATGTCGTTGCAGAGATGGCCCACGAGTCCCGGACCCCAGCTGAACTCGTCGGCGACGCGCGTCACACCGGCAACGTCCGGAGCGGTGAAGCCCAGACCCTCGTACTTTCCGGGCCAGAAATCGCGGGGGATCGGCAGTGTGACGAAGTATGCGAGCGAGTGCAGCGGGTCGTACGCGGAGTCCTTGAGGCGTGCGTCGTATAGGTACATGCTGATTCCGCCTGCGAACTGTCCGCTGACGGCGTCGAAGAAGCGACCCTGCACGTTCTCCCACTCGATCTGAAGGAGTCGTTCGACCTGCTGCCCGAGCGAGCGATCGACGTTCTGACCACCGACGCGCGAAGCGGAGAAGACGAGCACCGCGAGCGAAAGCCCCGCGACCGCGAATGTCAGTCTGGGAAAGAGCCGTGAAACCGGCATGTATCGCCACTTCTCGAAGTAGAGGGCCCACACGATCGAGAAGAACAGGCCGATGATCTCGCGTCGGCCGAACGCTCCGACCAGAAGGGTTGCGGAACTGGCGACGAGTGTCACCGCCAGGATGGACGCGATCGCAAGATTGAAGACGGACCGCGCCCATGCCGTCGCGACCAGCGCGATGCCCGCGCAAAGGCAGCCCGCCGACAACTGTGGGAGCAGCACCGCGACATAGGGAATTCCCATGCCCGCGAAGCGGAGCGTGATCCCGATCAACGTCACCAGGATGCCTGCCCACACCAGTCGCGATGGTGAACAGGTGCGGATCCGGGTCCGTGCCAACGCAAGGCGATCAACAACCCCCAGCGACCGGTACAGCCAGAGGAACAGCGCCACGAAGACCGTCAGGATGGTGCAGAACACCAGCCCGGGAAGCGTGTAGTCCTCGAGTTCCGCTCCGCGCTCGGTCTCCCCCATCAGCAGGGTCACCGCGCCCGAGCTGCTCTGGAAGAGGATGATCCCCACCAGGAAGAAGTTGCGGGTCGACAGCAGCGGACAACGCTCGCGAGCGGCATCGACGCGCATGATCACGATCAGGGCGATCGAAAACAGGACAAGGTAGATGCCGAGGATCGTCGTCAAGGTCTGGTTCCAGCTCCGGACGAACACAGGCTCGTGCGCGTCGTGTCTGTCTATCGGCATCCACCGCGGGCGCGTTGCAGCAAACTTGGCTGCTCCCACCTCGGCTGCTCCCACGCGCGCCCCCTTGGTGGCGGCGCGCCTGTCGATCGAAGTCGGAGACCGTTGGCACCGAGGAGGCAACCCTCGGTGGATAACCTCGGCGTCGACTCCCCGACCTCGACCCCCATCACCGATCACTTCCGATGCAGACCATGTGATCCATGCAAAAACTGCAGGTGAGTCGACGGCTTGCCGATCTCGCTCGCTCGATTCGACACGAAGCTCGTTCCCACGATGCACCCCTGCTCGCCGGGCGCGAGGCGACGCGTGTCTTGGTCCACTAGCAGCAGCCACGGCCTAGAAACGGAAGTTCGATGATCAGTCAGGACTTTGTCGAGCGCATTTACCCCGAGATTCGCTTCGGTGGCTTCTCCCGGGCGGACGGGTCGATTCCATTCTTCGCGCGCGCGCAGGCACTTGCCGCGGAGGCCGAAGTCGTGCTGGAGATCGGATGTGGTCGTGGAAAGGCTCACGAGGACCCATCGAGCTACCGCAGGAAGCTCCACGACTTCCGCGCTCCAGGTCGGAAGGTGATCGGCATCGATGTCGATCCCGTCGCCGCGACCAACCCCTGGATCGACGAGTTCCGACGCATCGGCAGCGACTTCAAGTGGCCGATTGCGGATTCGAGCGTGGATTTCGCCGTGAGCGACTACGTGCTGGAGCATGTCGGAGACCCGGCGGCGTACTTTGCGGAATTGCGGCGGGTTCTCAAGCCCGGGGGCGTCTTCATCGCCCGGACTCCGTCGAAGCACTCCTACATCGCCATTGCCGCACAAATCATTCCGAACTCGCTGCATGCACGCGTGCTGGGCAAGGCGCAGATTGGCCGCAAGGAGGAGGATGTGTTCCCGACGGTCTACCGAGCGAACTCGAAGCGCCAGCTGAGGCGCCTCCTCCGCGACGCGGCGCTCGAGGGAACCGTCTACTCGGTCGAATGCGAGCCGTGGTACATGACCTTCTCTCGGATCAGTTTCGGCGTCATGAGCGTGGTGCACCGCTATCTTCCCGGATTCCTGCACTCGACGCTGATCGTGCTGGTCCGCAAGCCCGCCTGACGACCGTACCCGGGTGCGACGGCCTCGGCTGCGACGGCCTCGGGTTCATCCAACCGGCGTCGGCCTGTGTCGCCGTCGTCGAAGGCGCTCGATGATCGACATGATGTCGGCGCGCGTGTCCTTGCGCATCCACACCGACCCGACGATGGCGGCGACGGCCGCGAGCGGACCGATCGCCACCAGGGACACCGCGTCGGCAATCCAGGGAGATGTGCCCGTCCGCAGCAGCCACCACGCGAGCACCGCGAACGCGGCGATCGGCGCCGCGACAAGCCATGGAGCGAAGAACACACCAAGCACCGTGCGAAGCGCAAGCTTGCTCGGACGCCCCGCGATCCAGAGGCCCAACGGGCAGAAGAGCGACCACATCGCGGCGCTCGCCAGGCTCAGCGCGGCGGCCTGCCGAGCGTCGTCACTCACTGGAAGCCCGAACAAGCCGATGATGCGGCCAGCGAGTTCGGTCCCGTGCTGCACGGCGACGATGAACACCGCCGCAGAAACCACGAGTTGCGTGAACTGCCAGGCGAAGTATGCACGAAACCGCGACTGCGCCTTCAGCAGCGCGATCGATGGAGCGCCGACGAACATGAAGGCCTGCGACACGCTGAGGACTGCGAAGATCGCGATCGAGCCGGTCCATTTCGTCGCGAAGAGAAGCTGGAACAGCGGTATCGCCAGTGCGGCTTGCATCAGCGACAGGGGTACGGAAACACTGGAGAGCAGGCGCGTGGCACGCAGGAACGCCGCCACCTGCCGTGCGGGATCCTGCCGGATGTGCGCGAAGATCGGCTGCAGCACCGCGCCGAGCTGCGACGCGATGACGGTGTTGGTCTGTATCGCAAGCAGCGCGGCGAATCCGTACAGCCCGATTTCGGTTTCGCTCGCGAAGAAGCCCAGCACGAGTACCTCGAGAATCGCGAGGACGCTGTTGAGGTACTGCCCGGTGCAGGCGATCAGGAAGCGGTTGGCGATCGGCGCGACGAGCGCTGGATCGACCGGGCTCCGCTCCATCGGTCCGGCCGCACGCCGGTAGATGAAGGCGCGGATCCAGATCATCGCGATCGGCGGGAAGAGCAGCGACGACGGCCCCATGCCGCAGTACGCCATCGCGAGGCCCAGCAGGGTCGCGAAGAGGATCACAGCGCCATCGATGAGTGCGATCCGCCTGTAGTCAAGGCCGATGCGCAACCGCGAGTTAGGGATGACGAAGGCAGCGTCGGCCAGTGGCCGCTGCATCACGACGACCATCAGCAGGAACGCGAGGCCGGGTTTGTCCGCGAAGGTCTCGATCGGCTTCGCCGCGACGATGAGCCCGAGCGCGAGCAGGATGCCCGCACCCCATGCGATCGCGCGGGCGGTGCCTGCGCTGCGGTGAAACTGCGACGGCCGGGCCAGCAGCACGTCGCCCATCACGAACGGCGGGATGATGAAGGCAAACGAACCGACGCTGATCGCAAGATTGGACAGACCGAAGTCGGCGGGTTCCAGCAGCTTGGCCAGGACCAGCATCGCGAACACGGTCACGACCTTGTTCGAGAGCGTCTGTAGCGTGGTCCACGCGGAACCCGACGCAGCGGCGGCCGCATAGCCTCGTCGTCCGCCGGGCGCGTCGGTCGACGCTGTCATCGCATCACGCGCGGACGAGCCGCGCCCCCATGTCCTTCTCGTAGGTGCGCAGCGCGTCGCGGGTGTCGACCACCAGCTTCGCGTGCTTCGCGATCACCGAGTAGTCGACCTTCGAGTGCGCGGTCGAGATGAGCACGCAGTCGTAGGAGGCGATCGTCGCGGCGTCGTAGGGCACCGAGGTCATCTTGAGGTCGTGCTTGCGGCCGGCCCAGGTCGCGGGCACGAGCGGGTCGAAGTAGTCGACCTGCGCGCCGTGGTGGCGGCAGAGCTCGATCAGCTCGAACGACGGGCTCTCGCGCACGTCGTCGATGTCGGCCTTGTAGGCGAGTCCGACCACGAGGATCCGCGATCCCTTCATCGGCTTCGCGTGCTCGTTGAGCGCGCGCGCCGTGCGGTCGACCACGTAGTGCGGCATCGAGGTGTTGATCTCGCCGGCGAGCTCGATGAAGCGGGTCGAGTGCCCGTACTCGCGGGCCTTCCAGGTCAGGTAGAACGGGTCGATCGGGATGCAGTGCCCGCCGAGGCCCGGGCCGGGGAAGAACGGCATGTAGCCGAACGGCTTCGTGCTCGCGGCGCGCACGACCTCCCACACGTCGATGCCCATGGCGTCGAGCACGACCTTCATCTCGTTCACCAGCGCGATGTTCACCGCGCGGAAGATGTTCTCCAGGAGCTTCGCGCTCTCGGCGATCTCGGCCGTCTTGACCGGCACGACGGTGGTGACGCCCTTGCGGTACACGGCTGCGGCCAGCTCGGTCGATGCGTCGTCGAGTCCACCGACGAGCTTGGGGATGGTGCTGGTCGAGTGCGACTTGCGGCCCGGATCCTCGCGCTCGGGGCTGAAGGCGCCGAACACGTCGTTGCCGACCTGCAGCGCCTTGGCGCGCTCGCCGGCGGCGGCGAGGATCGCCGGCATCATGTCGTCGCGGGTGGTGCGCGGATAGGTCGTCGACTCGAGGATGATCAGCTGGCCCGAACGGAGCGTCCGGCCGATCGCCTCGGCGGTCTGCAGGATGTACGAGATGTCCGGCTCCCAGTGCTTTCCGAGCGGCGTGGGCACGCAGATGATGATGACATCGGCCTCGCCGAGCCGGCTGAAGTCGGTGGTGCCCTCGAAGCGCTTCGAGTCGCGGAGCGTGGTGATCAGCTCGTTGCCGAGGTGGACGAGGTAGTTGCGTCCCGCCTTGATGGCGTCGATCTTGCCCTGGTCGATGTCGAATCCGATGATCGGAAGCCCGCCCTGGTGCAGGGCATGCGCGAGCGGAAGCCCGACGTATCCGAGCCCGATCACACCGATCTTCGCCTCGCAGCGCTCGATGCGGGTGAGGAGGTTCGAGGCGACGCTGTTCATGTGTGCTGACATCGGTGTTCCTTCGCTCGTCGGGGGACTCGGCGCCGCGGGGCGGGCCGTATGCAGATTTCGCGATCTCGGTTCGGACTCGGTTTGGAATCTCGCCGCAATCTATCGGCGCTTCGATTCGCTGAAATGAAGGTCTCGCGGGGACTTCCGTTCGCCTGCCTTATCAGCCGCGGTCAGCCGCTGATCGAGAGGCTGCCCTTCGGCGCTCCGCCCTGCCCCGGCGCGTGGGCGCCCGGCATGGCGTGGCTCGAACTGGCATGGCTCGAACGGGCTTGGGTCGGATTGACGCTCGGCACCGCGCGCATGCCGGCGGCGGTCTGGTTCTCGCGGGCGAGCTCGCGGGTGATCTCCTGC
The DNA here is from genome assembly GCA_945870915.1 of Candidatus Kuenenia stuttgartensis. GTDB lineage: Bacteria > Planctomycetota > Phycisphaerae > Phycisphaerales > SM1A02 > QWPT01. The sequence goes on from CAMBUI010000046.1 coordinate 6,700, forward strand.
AGGCACATCTGCCAGGTCTCGCGCTCGAAGCGGAGCAGCTCGATGACCTCGTCGACCTTCGCGGTGTCGCGGGTGGTGCTGGCCTCGACCAGCGCCTTGTACATATAGGTGTAGAGCGCCGAGAGCCGGGCGCAGAGCTCCGGCGACTGGTCGGGCCGCAGCGCGTTCATCAGCTCCATGATGATGTTCTGCGCCTTGGTCGTGCCCTCGTAGGCGAGCTCGAAGTTGCGCTCCTCGTAGCCCCGCTTGGCCTGGTCGGCGAAGCGGATGGCGCCATCGATGAGCATCAGCCGCAGTTCCGCGGGGGACGCCGTCATCACCTTGGTCTTGAGGTAGGCCTGTGAGCCGTGTGTGTTCTGCGAGGACATCGACACCTCCATCGGATCAACCGAACCGCGACTTGCGTCACCTCAGCGCCAGATTCGACGCGATCGAACCGAGCGACGACTGCTGCGCCTGCAGCTTGGCGAGCGCCGCCTCCATGGCGGCGAACTGCGCCTCGAACCGCACCCGCCGCGAGTCGAGCCGGGTGTCGAAGCGCTCGATCCGGTCCTGCAGCCCGTCGATCTGCTCCTGGAAGTTGCGGTCCGCGATCGTGGTCACGCCGTCGACCGAGTTGGTCAGCTTCTTGAGCAGCTGGTCGAAGAGGTCTCCGAAGCCGAGCTTGGTGTAGGTCGTGGTGGTCGTCGGGTTGTCGATCGTGACGCCCTCGACCGGCGAGCTGCTGCCCGTGGCCGCGACCTCGAATCCGGTGAAGAGTTCCTCGACCGCCGCGGAGTCGGTGTCGTAGGCGGCCTGGAACTTCGCCTCGTCGAAGACGAGCTGCCCGTCCTTGCCGAAGCGGATGCCGACCTGCGAGAGGAAGCGGTAGCGGCCCTCCACGCCCTTGGCCGGACCTTGCGCCGTCTGGATCAGCTGCTGCCGCACGCGCGCCACCGTCGGGTTGCCGAGGAGCGGCCCCCGCTTCTCGGTGTCGGGGTCGTAGCTGTCGTAGGTGTCGATGCGCCCGAGCGCGTCGTTCACCGTCGTGACCAGCTGCTTCACGTCGGTCACGATGCGCGCGAAGTCGCGCGACACCTCGACCTGCGTGGTGGTGCCCGCCTTCTTCGCGTCGACCTCGAGTCCGGACACGATGTCGCGGAAGGTGTTGGTCGCGCTGGTGAACAGGAAGCTCGTGGCCGGGTTGCCCGTGCCGAGGAAGAGCGACGCGTCGCGGCCCTCGGACGCGCGGATGAGCCCGAGGTCGACCGCGCCGGAATCGACATGGAGCTGACCGCGCACGCCGCCCACCGTCGAGGCGAGGCTGAGGCGGAACGGCGTGGTGCCCGATCCCGCGTTCACGATCGACGCGTTCACGTTGATCTTCGCCTGGTTGATCTTGGCGACCACATCGTCGAGCGTGTCGGTCACATCGAGGTCGACCGTCTTCTCGAGCGAGCCGGCGATGTCGTCGCCCGCCGCCGCGGCGGTTCCGAGGATGCCGATGCCGCGTGCGACCGAGCCGGTCACGTCGACCACCTTGAGCGCGTTGATGGGCGAGCCGGTGTTGGTGTCGACGAGCGTGATGCCGTCGCCGGTGTCGTTCATGCGCGCCTCGACGAACAGGCCGCGCGAGTTGATCTCGCTGATGACGTCGTAGACGGTGACCGCGTCGCTGCCGATGTCGACGACCGAGCTCTCGCCCGAGCTGTCGGTGATGCGGAAGGTGCCGACGCCGATCCCCTTGCCGAAGCCGAGCGAGGAGAGCGCGGTGCCGAGCGCGAGGTGCCTGCGGTCGAGGTCGGCGCCGCGCGCGACGCTGCCCGACGCCGACGAGGGAAGGCCCAGCGCCGACGCGCCGTCGCCCGAGATGGTGATCGGTCCCGTGCCCCCGCTGCTGTCCTGCACCACGAGCGAGCGGCCGCTGTCGCCGACCGCGAGCGCGAGGTCGACCCCCGCGGTGGTGGCCGCCGCGTTGACCGCGCGCACCAGCGCGTCGAGCGTGTCGTGCGACGCGAAGTCGGTGAAGCTGAAGGTCGCGCCCGAGCGGTCGGTGAGCGAAAGGGTGGTCGGGGCTCCGAGTCCGGCGCCGCCGCGTAGGCTCGCGGTGCGCACGGTGCCCACGCCGGTCGCGGTGCGTGTTCCCTGGACCGAGGTCGTGCCGCTCAGGCCGAACAGGCCGAGGTCACGGGCGGTCCGCTCTCCGACCGACGCGCCGAAGCTCGATCCGTCGGTGGTGCCCGCGAGCACCTCGATGGTGGAGCCGGTCGCGACGCCGAGCGCGAGGCCGGTGCCGGAGGCGTTGATCGATGCGGTGACCGCGCCGCTCGTCTGCGTCGAGATGCGGTCGATGATGTCCTGCACCGTCGACGCGCGCGCGGTCGCGACCTTGTTGCGGATCGTGGTGCCGGTGATGACGTTCGCGCCGACATCGGTCGCGCCGGTGTAGATGCCGAGGTCCTTCGCGGTGCGGTCGCCGTTCGGTCCCGCGGAGATCACCTTCGGCGATGCCGCGCCGCCGAGGCGGTCGGTCACGAGGAAGCGCGTGCCGTCGCCGTCGAGGCTGAGCACGACCTCGCCTGCGCCGAGCGTGGCGTCGAGCTCCGCGTTCACGCGGGTGATCAGCTCGCCGACGGTCTCGACCGCGGGGTCCTGCACTTCGCCGTCGACCACCACGGGGCCGAGGTTGACGCCCACCGCGACGCCCGTCGAGGTGATGACGGTGAAGTCGTCGGCGTCGGTGGTGTTGAATCGGATGCCCGTGCCGTTGTTGAGGTCGGCGAGCTTGGTGGACGCGGTGATCGGCTCGTCCTCGCGGCCGAGCGAGATGTCGTAGGTCGTGCCGTCGACGCGCAGGCGGAGGTCGGCCACGTTGTCGCGGATGAAGACACCGCTGCCGTCGTTGAACGACGCGAGCCCGGTGGTGGTGCCGATGCGGTTGATCTGGTCGCCGGTCGAGACACCGCCGGCGAAGGTGCCGTCGATCCCGAGCTGCGCCGCGATCGCGCCCGCGCCGACATCCTCGATGCGGAGCCCGGAGGTGCCGCCCGCGTCGTCGCGGATCACGAGGCGCTCGTTCTCGATCGACGCGGTCACGCCGATGCCGTCGGCGGTGTTGATCCGCTCGACGACCTCGCTGAGCGTGACCGCCGTGTTGAGGTCGATGGTGGCGGTGCGCGCGAGGCTGTCGGTGAACTTGATCGAGCCGCGGGCGATGCCCTCGCCGCCACGGAGTTCGGAGAGCGCGACATCGCGCGCGAGCGACGCGTCGCCCCACTCGAAGGTCATCGCGTCGAGCCCGAGCGGCGTCGCGTTCTTGGAGGCGAAGCCGCGCGACAGCAGCTGGCTGGTCGAGACGAGCCGGCCGACGGTGAAGCTGTAGCTGCCGGGCGGCGTCGACGACGAGGCGCGCGCGGTGAGCACGGTGTCGTCGGCCGACACGGCGCTCATGGTCTGGAAGGTCTTCCCGATGCGCAGCGCCGACGAGGAGTTCTTGAGGTTGAGCAGACGCGCGTTGACGTCGAGCAGCGCGGTCTTCGAGCCCTGGAGGGCGGCCAGCCGACGCTGGATGGGGATCTTCCCGCGACCCTCGAGCGCCAGGAGCTGCTCGATGATCTGCGCAGAATTGATCCCGCTGACGAGGCCTACGCCAGATGTGATGCCGGACATGCGCGTTCTCCGAGGGTGCAGCACCCGCACGCAACCCGCGTGCCAGCACCGAGGCCATCAGGCCGCATGCTTCATCGGCTCGCCATCGTCATCCTCTTGGCAGAGGTCGTTGGTCGGGGTGGACTCCCACCGCGGCACGAGCAGATCCCGCCGGCGCAGTTCGAGCACATCGCTTGCCCAAGTCACCAGCACGCGCTGGAACATGCCCTGCGCCGCAAGAACCTGCCGAGCCATCGCCGCCTGCTGGAAGTCGAGTGAGCGTGCCATCCGTGTGCTCCGGGATTGCGTCCGTCGCCTCGTCGGTGCGCGCCGTCACACGGGCGCCACTGAGGCACGGGGTCGATCGACCGAAGGGTGGGGTTACTCAAGCAGGGGTGAGAAAACGGTCGAAGATCGGTCAAAAGCCGTGTCGGCGGGCTGCTGCGGTGGGTGGCGCCGTCTGTGTTATAGGTCGCAATAACCTATTCACTGCCCTACCGGCCGCCAAAACCCATCTTCTGCATCAGACCATCGAACTGATCGAGGCTGTAGAACTCGACAGTGAGTCGTCCCGACCCCTTCTTGCGTCCAAGTTGGATCGCAACGCGGGTTCCGAGGTGCTCGGCGAGCTGTCGCTCAAGGTCTGCGACGTTGGCATCGCGCGCCGTGAGGTCCTTGCCAGGAGCCGCGCCCACCGGCTTGGGTAGCGCGCCTCCCCCCTTCAGCACCGACTGCACCTGACGCTCGAGCTCGCGCACCGACCAATCCTGTGCAATGACCTGGCTGGCGAACTTCGCCCGCAGACCCAGCTCGGTCAATGAGAGCAACGCCTTCGCATGCCCCTGGGTGAGCTGACCCGACCGCACCATGTCGGCGGTTCCCACGTCGAGTTCACTCAGGCGAAGCAGATTCGTGACCGAGGCTCGGTCGAGCCCGACCTTGTCGGCGATCTCCTGGTGGGTGAGGGTGAACTCGTCCGCAAGGCGCCGCAGCGCGTGCGCACGCTCCATCGGATTGAGATCCTCGCGCTGGATGTTCTCCACCAGCGCCAGCTCGGCTGCGACCTGATCGTCGACGGGCCGCACCACCGCGGGGATCATCGCGAGTCCGATCAGCTTCGCGGCACGCCACCGGCGCTCACCAGCGATGAGCTCGAAACCGCTTGAAAGCGGACGAACCATGATCGGCTGCATCAGACCGGCCGACTTGATCGACGCCGCCAACGACGCAAGGGCAGTCTGATCGAAGTCCGTTCGGGGCTGGCGACGATTGGGAACGATCTGTTCCACGGGGATCTCGCGCAGTCCTGCACCCGATTCAGGGGCGGAAGTCGCGACTTCAGGCGCCTCTTCCATGGCTTCGACCCCAGCCGCGGGTGCGATCGGAGTTTGCTCGACCACGGCAACAGAGACGTTAGCAGGGGAAGTGCGTGGCGCCACGACACCCTGGACGACACCCTGGGCAGGCAACTGCTGACCCAAACGGGGTCCACGGACACCCTCAACACCAGCACCGGTCGACCCAGCGCCAGGGACCTGAATCTGCACAGGCGTTCCAAGCAGGGCACTGAGACCCCGGCCAAGCTTGCGAACAGCGCCCTTTTGCGATGAGTCCTGCGTCGACATGATCACTCCGATCCTGGATGTTCCACGGGGAACACGACCCCATTGGCGGCGAGGTTTATCCCCTGCCACGCCTATGCTGTCAATGGTGCCGACCCGATTCTGCGACCTAGAAAATCAACTCCCCGCACCTCCGCATGCGGCTGTTCCACGTGGAACATGGTTCTCGGACTATATTTGGCGCTATAATCCCGCGCTCGATGTGGACCCGTATCAAGACGCCTCTCCTGATCACACTTGCAGCACTGGCGGCGCATGCACTGGCCTTCCAGGCCGGTTGGATCTGGGATGACGACGACTACATCACCGCCAACAGTGTTCTTCAGTCTTCGAATGGCTGGATGACGCTTTGGCAGCCAGGCGCCACGCCGCAGTACTACCCGCTCGTGTTCCTTGGTTTCTGGATCGAGCATGCGGTGTTCGGACTGGAGCCGGTGGCGTACCACGCAACCAACGTGCTGCTCCATGCGCTGAGCGCGGTGCTGTTGTGGCGCATCCTCTGCGCGCTGCGCGTACCGCATGCTGCGTGGATCGCCGCGCTCTTCGCGGCGCATCCGATGGGCGTCGAAAGCGTCGCATGGGCGACGGAGCGGAAGAACACGCAGTCGCTCGCGTTCGCGCTCGCAAGCGTGCTGTGCTTCGTGCACGCGACCCGCGCGGCGCAGGGACGCGTGCTGGGAACGCACGCCGCGGCGTTCCTGCTGTTCGTGTGCGCGCTGCTGTCGAAGACCACCGCGGTGTTCGTGCCGCCGGTGCTGGTGATGATCGCACTGCACGAGCGTCGCCGCATCGACGCGCGGTTCGCGCTGCTGGTCGCGCCGTACTTCGCGACCGGCATCGCGCTGGGGCTGCTCACCGCGCTGGTCGAGAAGGTGCAGGTCGGCGCACAGGGAGCGGAGTTCTCGCTCGGCGCGGTCGAACGGGTGCTGCTCGCGGCGCGCAACATCGTCTTCTACGCCTCGCACTTCGCGGTGCCGGTCGAGCAGGTCTTCGTGTATCCGCGCCGCGCGATCGAAGCGGCGTCGCCGGCGGCGTGGATCCCGCTCGTCCTCATGCTGGCGCTGCTTGCGTGGACGGTGTCGGTGTGGCGCTCGACACGCGCGCCGCTGCTGCTGCTGCTGTGGGCGTGCGCGGCGCTCTTCCCCGCGCTCGGATTCATCGACGTGTGGCCGTTCCGCTTCTCGTACGTCGCGGACCACTTCGCGTATGCGGCGATGCCCGCGTTCGCCACGGCGCTGGTGCTGCTGGTCGCGGCTGCGGCGGAGAGGTTGCAGGATCGCGGAGCGGCGCAGGTGGCGACGGTGCGCCACGCGGTGCTGCCTGCGATGGTCGCCGCGTGCATTCCGCTCTCGTGGATCGCGAGCGTGAAGTACGCCGACATCGAATCGTTGTGGCGCGACACCATCGCACGCAATCCCGAGGCGTGGCTTGCGCACAACAACCTCGCGACCGAACTGCTCGCGCGCGCGGCGCGCGCGATGGAGGAGGGCGACCGCGAGGCCGTGCGCGTGCTCGCCGAGGAGGCGCTCGTGCACGCGACGCGTGCGTGCGAGCTCAAGCCCGATGAACTCACGCACCCGTCGAACCGGAGCGAGGCCCTGCGACTCCTCGGACGGCGCGACGAAGCGCTGGAGGACATCGCGCGCGCGATCGCACTCGCGCCGCACATGGTCGAGTTCCGCTGGATGCAGGGACGGCTGCTCGAGGAGCTCGGCCGCCTCGACGAGGCGCGCGCCGCGTACCAGGGTGCGGCCGACGATCCGAACGACCGCAGGCAGGAGCTCGACGCGGTGCGCGGCCTGCTCTCGATCGCGGTGCGGCGCGCGGACTATCCCGACGCGATCGTGCAGGCGCGCCGGCTCGTGCGGCTCGCGCCGCTCGACGCCGATGCGGTCGCGAACCTCGGAGCGCTGCTCGTCGCGTCGGGCGACGCCAAGGGCGGACGCAGCGAATACCTGCGCGCGCTGACGGGGCAGGGGGGATTCTCCAGCGAGCGCGCGTTCCTCACCACCGCGTTGCGGTACCTGCGCGCCGCGATCGCGGCGAGGCTCGATGATGGCGAAGCGCAGGCGGCGCGCGCACTTGCGGCGCAGCTCGCCGCCGATGCGCCGACGGATCCGTCGCTGCGCTTCATGGCGCTCGCGCTCGCGCACAACCGCGGGGAGGCGGGCGCGCGCGCGGAGATCGAGCGGATCGAGCGCGAGGCGCGCGCGGCCGGCGCCACCGCGTTCGCCGACGAGGTCGCGGCGTTCCTCGGCGCCGGGCTCGGCGCGCGGTGAGAGTTGCTACAGTCCGACCGTCCGGGTGTCCGGACGCGCGCGCGGTTCCGAAGACGGTGTGAATCCGTCGCGAAGGCGTCACCGTGAACCATCGGCAGAGACCGGTGGAACAGTCGGGTCGAGTTCCGCGCGCGATGACTTCCTGCCTCCGCTCCTGAAGCCTGGTGAAGTGCCGCCCTGCGCGCGTCGTGACGCATCCGCAGCACGCACCGCCGGCCGCAGGGGACTCCCGGATGCAGTCCGTATGTCGGCCGCGATGGAGTCGCGGCGGTTGCGGCCGCTCATGCCGCACGAAGGAGTCCGCACATGATGTGCGCGTTCGGTTCCGTTTCACATGGCTTCACTCCGGTCGGACCGCGGGCATGCGCCCGCCCGCAAGGGGCGTTCGCGTCCGTGCTCGCCTCCGCCATCGCATCGGTCGGCGCGGTGACCGGCGGTGCCTCGGCCGATCTCGTCGGCTCGTACACGGTCGGCTCGGGCGCGAGCGCGAGCTTCCTGCAGTTCCAGTTCGGCAACGCGAACAGCTACCTCTACGAGGTGCGGTACGACGGTGCGCTGTTCGGCGACGACCTGCTCGCGATCGTCGCGGCGGCGCAGCCTGGCTTCTTCAGCTACCAGGTGCAGGGCTTCAGCTTCGGCGACGTGCTGGTCGGCGTCGCGATCGGTGCCGACGGCGACACCGGCTTCGGCACGCCGCCGGACTACCTCGACTACTGGCACTACTGGACGAAGGATCAGGGCGGCGCGGCGTGGACCGAGTCGTTCATCGGCTTCGGCGACCGCGCGGTATCCGACGGATCGTGGGACGGATGGGTCTTCAACTCCGCCTCGGCGCCCGCCGCGGTGCCGGCGCCGGGTGCGCTTGCGCTGCTCGCGTTCGCGGGCGTTGCGCGGCGACGCGCACGATGATGCGCACGCGCTGGCGGCGGTAGGAGACGGACCAACACGACGCGAGGCGCACCTCTTGGCACACCCGGTGGTGTGCCTCGCGTTCGTTTCCGTCAGGTGGATGCGGACGCCGTGCCGCGCGGTTCACTTCAGCGTCGACAGGTAGGCGACCACATCGCGGATCTCCGCGTCGGTGAGCACGGTCTGCATCGAGGGCATCGCGCTGGTGCCGGCGTTCTCGTAGCCCTTGGCGACGCTCTCGCTGGGATTGATGAGCGAGTGGAGGAGGTAGCGCGTGTCGCCGCGGGTGGCGACGCCGTCGAGCGCGGGCGCGGCGTTGCCGCCGGTGCCGCCGATGGCGTGGCACTTCATGCAGACGGCGCTCTGGTGGTAGAGCACGACCTCGCGTCCGCGCGCGGCGTCGCCGCCGGAGAGCGCGAGCGCGTCGTAGCGCGCGGTCGCGTCGGCACCGAGCGCCGCGGTGAACCGGTCGACGGCGCTGCGGACCGGGCCGGTCGCGCGATCCTTGCCCGCCTCGAAGATCTCGAGGCGCAGGGCGGGGTCGAGGGTGCCGTCGGCGAGGTGCGAGGCGACGGGCGCGAGCGCGGTCTCGG
>CAMBUI010000047.1 GCA_945870915.1 Candidatus Kuenenia stuttgartensis
AGGTGTGGTAGTCCTTGCCGCCGGTCTTGAAGGCGTTGTTGCGGATGTAGCACCAGAGCACGGTCGCCATGCCGAGGGAGTGGGCCTCCTCGAACGCGCGCGCGACCTCGACGATCTGCCGCGTGGAGTTGTCGCTGCCGAAGTAGATCGTCGCGCCCACCGCGCAGGCGCCGAGGTTCCACGCGTCGCGCACCGAGCCGAACATGACCTGGTCGAACTTGTTCGGGTAGGTCATCAGCTCGTTGTGGTTGATCTTGACCATCATCGGGATGCGGTGCGCGTACCGGCGCGACACGCTCGACAGCACGCCGAAGGTGGTCGCCACCGCGTTGCACCCGCCCTCGATGGCGAGCTTGACGATGTTCTCGCCGTCGAAGTACGCGGGGTTCTTGGCGAAGCTCGCGCCCGCCGAGTGCTCGATGCCCTGGTCGACGGGCAGGATCGAGAGATACCCCGTGTTCGCCAGCCGGCCGTTCCCGAACATGGCCTGCAGGCTGCGCATCACCTGCGGGCTGCGGTCGCTCGGGCCGAACGCGGTGTCGACGATCGAGGGCGACGGGACATGGATCACATCCCGCGACACCTTGGCCTTGTGGTTGAGGAGCTGGTCGGCGTCGGCGCCGAGGAGCGACTGGATCTGTGCGATGGTCGACATGGTGGTTCCGGTGGCAGGCAAGTGAAGCGGGCGCCCCCGGTCGGGAGCGCCCGCGAAATGTAGCACTTCACGCGAAGCACGGGTCCCGCGCGGCTCAGCCGCCCGCGAGCATGCGACGCGACGGCTTGGCCGCCACATCGGCCTCCTGCTGCCGGCGCATCTCCTCGGTCGCGGCGAACTCCTCGCCGAAGCGCACGAGCCGCAGCGAGTTCGCGATCACGAAGACGTAGGCGGCCGCCTGATAGAACGGCGTCACCCAGATGTCGAGGCGGCCGGTCGCCGCGAGCGCGAGGCCCACGATCGCGAGCAGGATCGCCACGGTGATGTTGAGCGCGACCACCGACTTCGCCTTGCGGGCGATCTCGAGCAGGAACGGGATGTTCCGCAGGTCGTCGTTCATGAGCGCCACGCCCGCGCTGTTGGTCGCGATGTCCGAGCCCGACAGGCCCATCGCCACGCCCACGTCGGCGGTCGCGAGGATCGGTCCGTCGTTGATGCCGTCGCCGACCACGAGGGTGCGGTGGCCCTTGCGCATGAGGTACTTGAGCTCCTCGTGCTTCTCCTCGGGCAGGCACTCGGCCTCGATCGCGTCGACGCCCACGGCCTGGCCCACGCGCGTCGCGACGGGCAGGCGGTCGCCGGTGAAGATCGCCACGCGGCGCACGCCGAGCTCGCGGAGCTTCGACACGACCTCGCCGGCGTTGCGGCGGAGCTTGTCCTCGAGGCCGACGGCGCCGAGGTAGCGGCCGTCCGCCATCACATGGACGCCCGACATGCCCTCGATCTTGGCCTCGACCGCCTTGACCTCGGCGGCGAGCGCCGGATTGAGCTCGACGATCCAGGCGCCGCGGCCGGCGAAGATCTCGCCCGACGCGGTGGTCGCCGCGACGCCGCGCCCGTGGATCTCGCGGTACGCGGTGATCGCCTGCGGCGCGATGCGCGCGCGCTCGGCGGTCTCGAGGATCGACTTCGCGAGCGGATGGTTCGACGACTGCTCGGCATCGGCGGCCGCCTGCAGCAGCGTGGCGCCGTCGACCCCATCGTTCGGCGCGAGCCGGCTCACGGCGAACTTCCCGGTGGTGAGCGTGCCCGTCTTGTCCATCACGACGGTGTCGATGTCGGCGGCGCTCTCGAGGGTGCGCGTCTGCTTGATCATCACGCCGAGCCGCGCCGCGGCGGCGAAGGCCGCCACCATCGCCGTCGGATAGGCGATCAGCAGGGCGCCCGGGCAGGTCACGACCAGGACGGTGATGGCGCGCTCGGCCGCGACCGCCTTCGCGTCGGGCGAGCCCGACTTCGCGGTGAAGAACCAGACGATCAGCGCCACCATCAGCACCACCGGCACGTAGTAGCCGGCGATGCGCTCGATGAGCTCCTGCCGCCGTCCCTTGGTGCTCTCGGCCTCGCGGATCAGCTTCTCGACCTTGCCGATGGTGGTCTCGCCCTTGACTGCCGTGACCTCGACATCGATCTGGCCGGTCAGGTTGGTGGTGCCTGCGTACACCGACACGCCGGGCTGGACCTCGATCGGCACCGCCTCGCCGGTCAGCGAGGCCTGGTTGATGCTCGAGGTGCCGGTGCGCACCACGCCGTCGGCCGGCAGGTTCTCGCCGGGGCGGACGCGCACGATCGAGCCGGCGCGCACCTCGGCGAGCGACACCTCGCGCTCGGCGCCACTGGCATCCACCAGGCGCGCGATGTCGGGCGTGAGCTCGAGCAGGTCGCGGATCGCGCGCTGCGCGCCCCACGCCGTGCGCGAGAGCACGAGCTCGGAGAACCACAGGAAGAACGCGAGGAAGCCCGCCGCCAGGTAGAGCTCGTTCGCGATGGCCGCGAACACCGCGAGGCTCGCCAGGCTGTCGCTCGAGGCGCGCCCCTCGCGGAGCTCCTCGAAGGCGCCCTTCGCCAGCGGCACGACCAGCACCAGCGCGCCGATCAGGGCGGGAATGTCGCTGACCGACTTCTCGATGCCGAACATCCCCGAGATCCAGGCGGCCAGCAGCAGCATGCCGCCGAGCAGGGCGACGAACAGCTGGCGCTCGAGGCGCTCCGCGCCCCCGGCATCGTCGGAACCGGTGCGAACGGAGGAGTCCATGGAGATCGTGGAGAGGGTCGACATGGTGGAGTTCCGCGGGCTGCGAAGGGTAGCAGAGCCTACGCGAACCCGTGCGGAGGGTTCCCCTCCCGATCGCCCTCCGAACCGCGCCCGAAAGGACTTCTGGAGCCCTCGCTCGGTTATCCTGCGGGCGTGCAACCCGAGTCCGAACATGTCGCGATCGTCGGCGACGGCCAGATGGCCCTCGTCCTGAGCGATGTGCTCGCGACGCGCGGCATCGCCGCGACCATGGTCTCGCCCTTCGCCGACTCGGCGGCGCGGCTCGCCTCGACCCGCACCAGCGAGCGCCTTCCGGGCTTCCGCATCCCCGACGCGCTGCGCGTGACCTCCGATCCCGCGCTGCTCGCCGACGCGACGCTCGTGGTCTGCGCGATCCCCACCCAGTTCATCCGCCCGACCTTCGCCCGCATGGCGGGGGCGCTTCCGGCGGGCGTCCCGCTCGTGAGCATCGCCAAGGGCATCGAGGTCGAGTCGTTCCGCCTTCCGTGCGACATCCTGGTCGAGGTCTGCGGCGCCCGCGGCATCGCGGCGCTCAGTGGCCCGACGATCGCCGCCGAGCTCGCGCGCCGGCTTCCCGCGGTGCTGGTCGCCGCGAGCGCGGATCAGGAGCTGACCTCGCGCGTCCAGGCCGCGTTCACCTCGCCCTGGACCAAGGTCTACCGGTCGGGCGACCTGGTGGGGGTCGAGCTCGCCGGCGCCTGCAAGAACGTGATCGCGATCGCCGCCGGCGTCGCCGACGGCATGGGCCTCGGCACCAACGCCAAGAGCGCGCTCCTCGCCCGCGGTCTCGCGGAGATCGCCCGCATCGGCGTCGCGCTTGGCGGCAAGGTCGAGACGTTCTTCGGCGTCGCGGGCGCCGGCGACCTCGCGACCACCTGCTTCGCCCCCGAGGGGCGGAACCGGAGCTTCGGCGAGCGGCTCGGCCGCGGCGAGAAGGTCGCCGACGCGCTCTCGAGCACCATCTCCGTCGTCGAGGGCGTGCCGACCGCGCGCGCGCTGGTGCGCATCGCGCGCGAGCACGGCGTGGAGCTTCCCATCTGCGAGGCGGTCTCCGCGATGGTGTTCGACGGCCTCGACCCGCACGAGGCGCTCGGGCAGCTCATGCGGCGCGCGACCACCACCGAGCGGATCGGCTAGTCCTCCGCCGGGGGCGCGGCGCTACTCGTCCTCGCCGAACTTCGACTCGACCAGCCGCACCAGCGCGGCGATCGCCTCGATTTCGTCGCCGCCGTCGGCGGTGATCTCGATCAGCGTTCCGCAGGTTCCGGCGAGCATGAGCATCTGCAGGATCGACTTGCCGTCGACCGTCTCGCCGTCGCAGCACTTGCGCACCGTGATCTCGGCGGCGAACCGCGACGCCTCCTCCACGAACGCCATCGCGGGCCGCGCATGCAGCCCGAGCCGGTTGACGATGGTGGTCTGCGCCGCGAGCATCGTCGGCGTTCAGCGGGCGACCTGGCCGGAGTCGGCCTCCTCGAGCAGCGTCACGACGTCCTTGGTCGCGGTCGCCTGGCGCAGGAAGCGCCGGAACTGGTCCTTCGAGAGGTGCGAGAAGATCGCCTGGATCGCGTCGAGATGCAGCTCGGGCTTGTCCTCGGGCGACACGAGCAGGAAGATCGAGTAGACCGGCTGCTTGTCGAGCGAGTTGAAGTCGACGCCGCCCCGGCTGACGCCGATCGCCGCGATCGGCGACTTGACCGTGGTGGTCTTGGTGTGGGGGATCGCGACGCCGTGGTTGAGGCCGGTCGAGCCCTTGTTCTCGCGGGCGATGATCGCCTTGGCGAAGGTGTCGCGCATGTCGGCCGACACCTTGCCCGACGACACGAGCGCGTCAAGCAGTTCCTTGATCGCGTCGTCGCGCTTGGTGGCGACGAGGTTGGGGACGATGGCCTTCTCGACGACGATGTCTCGGAGTTTCATGGGTGGGTTCCGTCGCGGTCAGTGGCCGTGCTTGTGGTCGCGGGTGCGCTGCTTGTGCTCGACGAGCTGCCGCGCCTCGCGGTCGACGGCGAGGTCGATCGCCGCGTAGAGGTCGGCGTCGCGGTAGTTCACGATGAAGTCGTCGTGGTGCTCGACGTCGACGATGAACTCGACGTGGTAGCCGTTGTGCTCCTTCTCGATCACGCAGTCGATCGACTGGACCTTGTCGAAGTAGCGGGTGAGGCGCTCGCACTTCTTGCGGACGTAGGCGTCGATGGCTTCGGTGATCTCGAGGTGCTTGCCCTTGACGTTGATCTGCATGGTGTCCCTTTCGATCGGCTTGCTGGCCTGCGTTCCGGCCCGGGCGTCACGGCTGCCGCGGCGGATGGTTCGGAGTGGTCGGACTGGTCGCGGACGGCTTGCGGTCGCCCGGCACCACGACGCCCGCCGAGACAAGGTAGCGGAGCGCCTCGTCGACGGAGATCGGGATCTCCCGTACATCGGCGCGCGGGACGGTCACGGTCCAGCCGGAGAACGGGGCGGGGGAGTTCGGGACGAAGACGCTCACCGAATCGCCGCACGCGGCAACGATCTCCGGCGTGGCGTCGCCGGTCACGAGGCCCATCTGCCACAGGCCTGGCCGCGGGTACTCGATCATCACCACGCGGTTGAAGTTGAGCTTCTTGTTCTCGCCGCCGAACAGGAACTCGACGACCTGCTTGAGCGCGGGATACACCGACCGGATGCCGGGCACCGTCAGCAGCCCCGACTCGAAGGCCGCGAGGAGCTTGCGCCCGAGGAAGCCTCCGACCAGCCGCCCGAGCACGTACACCGCGACGATCGCGAACGCGAGCCCGGCGAGGTCGAGGTACCAGCGCGCCTCCCACCAGGCGTCGACGTTGGCACGGGTGGCGCGCCACGCAGCCGACTCGCGCGACTCGTCGAGGCGGAGCCGCGCCGCGCGCTGCTGCTCGGCCACGACCTGCTCCTCGCCGGGCGCGAACTGCGCGATCGCCCCGCCGTCGGCGGCGGCCGAGATGGCCAGCCGCACGCCCATGTTGATGGGCTCGGCGATGTTGTTGTCGACGAAGCGGAAGGCCGTCACCAGGATCCACAGCGTGAGCACGCTCGGCAGGATCACGCCCAGCCCGCGGATGAAGAACCGCCCCGCGCCGCTGCGCCTGGGTGGAGTCTCGCCGGGGTTGTTCGGCCGTGCCGGAGTCATGACCGTGGTCATGGGGCGAGTGTAGCAATCGCGATGCGGCGCGTGCGCGCGCGGCCGCTCACGCGCCGAGCGCGCGCGGGGCGACCTCGAGCGTCATCTCGCGGTCGTCCCTGCGGAAGCGCACCGGGATGCGCCGCCCGACCTCGAGCCTGGCCACCGCCAGCTGCATCTCGTCGCGGTTGCGCACCGGCGTGCCGTCCACCTCGATGATCACGTCGCCGACGCGCAGCCCCGCCGCCTTCGCGGCCGACTTGATCACGAACGAGCGGATGCGCACGCCGTCGCCCGCGTCCTCGATCGCGATCCCGAGCGACGCGTCGTCGCGCTCGATGGAATCGTCGATCTCGCCGCGCTCCACCATCCACTTTCGCCAGCGCTCCTCGACGCGCGCGAGCGGCTCGCCGAACGCCTTCTCGATCGCGGCGCGTCCGTCGGGGTCGTCGCTCCAGGTCCGGCCGAGCTGCCGGTAGAACTCCTCCAGCCGGCGCTCGCGCGCGATGAACTCGAAGATCGACCGGACCAGCGGATAGAGCCGCTCGGCGTCGTTCATGAAGCCCGTGCCCGAG
Source organism: Candidatus Kuenenia stuttgartensis (assembly GCA_945870915.1). Lineage (GTDB taxonomy): Bacteria > Planctomycetota > Phycisphaerae > Phycisphaerales > SM1A02 > QWPT01. Next base: position 6,483 of record CAMBUI010000047.1, read on the forward strand.
AGCGCGAAGAGCTCGCTCCAGCGCATCGCGGTCCTGGAGGTCACCTGCTTGCGCGCGATGTTGAAGCGGATGTTGGGGTGGAAGTCGATGCCTCCGTCGGGCCGCAGGGTGTAGTCCTCGTACAGGCTCGCGAGGCCCTCCTGCACCCAGATCGGGTGGCGCTGGCCGGTGCGCTCCATGTGGGCGAAGTGCATCAGGTGCACGAACTCGTGCTGGAGGCTCTGCCCGGCGTCGCGCGACACGAGGCGCCGGGCGCTGTGGAGGTACATGCCCCGCACCTCGGGGCGCTCGAGGTAGTCCTTCGCGTCGTCCGGGCGCACGATGGCGACCAGCACCGTCTCGGTGGGCGGCTTGCCGAAATACGCACGCAGCAGGTGGTCGCCGAGCGCATCGAGGTTGCGCTTCATCCGCTCGTGCGATGCCTCGTCGAGGAAGGTCGCGTAGGAGATGCTGCCGTCGCCGCCCTTGTCGTAGCGGTATCCCGTCTTGTCGGTGAACTCCTCGGGGTGGGCGGCCTTCCATGCCGCGACGGGATCGGGCGCGTGGGCGCGCCGTCCGCGTGCGGGCGAGGAGGTGCGTCCCTCGGCGCCGCGGCCGTCCTTCTCGAGGCGCTCGCGCGCCTCCATGATCGCCTCGTAGGTGCGCGAGGCGCGGATCGGCTCGAGGTCCTCGTCGGCCTCCATCGTGTCGAAGTCGCGGAAGCCCGCCTTGAGCGCCTCCATCAGCCGCTGCTCGGCCGACGCGAGCCTGCCCAGCTGCGCAAGCACGCACGCGGCGTTGTAGAGCAGGATCGGATCGCGGTCGCCCGCCGCGAGCCTCGCCTCGATCAGCCGATCGGCCTCGGCGAAGTCGCGCCGCTGCAGCGCGTGCTCGAGCGCGTCGGAGGAGGGGCGGGCATCGCGGCGGGGTTCGGCCTCGCGGCGGGGTGTGGCTCCGGTCGGCGGGCTCGGTGCCTGGGCGAGCGATGCGCGGGCAGGCGCGAGCAGCGCGCAGAGCACGAGGAGGACGGCCGCGCGGGCTGGGCGCGCGGTCATCCCCGCGCTCCGGCGAGCATCATGCGGATGGCTTCGGGATACGCCTTGCATTCCTCGGTGAATACGCGCGCCGCGAGCGATTCCGCCGTGTCATCGGGAAGAACCCTGCACTTTCGCTCGAGGATCACCGGTCCGCGGTCGTATTCCTCGTCGACCTCGTGCACGGTGCAGCCGCTCTCGGACCGTCCCGCCTCGAGCACCGCCCGGTGCACGCGCAGACCGTACATGCCGTGTCCGCCGAAGTCGGGCAGGAGCCCGGGATGGATGTTCATGGTGCGTCCCGCCCAGCGCGTGCCGACGCGGAACTTCCGCAGGTAGCCCGCGAGGCACACCAGCCCGACGCCTGCGGCGACGAGCGCATCATCGATCCGGTCGGCGAGCCCATCGCCCGGAGGTATCACCGCGACCCGCATTCCCGCGGCGCGGCAGCGCGCGACACCCTCGATCTCCCCGCGGTGCGCGACGACGAGCGCCACGCGCGCGTCGACATCGCCGCGGCGGCAGGCCTCGTGGATGTTGAGCGCGCTCCGACCGCCGCCCGAGATCAGGATTCCGAGGCGTGCCGCGCTCACGCCGGGCCTGCCTTCGGCGACCCTCCGTCCGCGCTCCGGTCCGACGCCGGCGCCGGGGAATCGCGGAAGGGGATCGACCTGCCCGCCTCGTCGACCGACACCATCGTGAGCTGGGCCTCGGTCACGCGCACCCACGACCCGTCGAGGCGCTCGGCGTCGACGACGACCTGCACCGTGACCGAGGTGTGCCCGAGACGGATGGTGCGCGTCCTGAACTCGACCACCTCGCCCACCAGGACCGGCGCCTTGAAGTCGACGCGGTCGATGCTGGCCGTCACCCACTTGTGCAGTCCGTTGTGGCGTGCCTCGATGTAGCCCGCCTGGTCGATGTGCGACAGGATGATGCCGCCGAAGATGGTGCCCTGGTGGTTGGTGTCGCGCGGCATCATCATGGCGCGCAGCGACAGCCTCGGGGCCGCGACAGGTGGGAACTCGGACGGCATGGGCGGCGATGGTAGCGGCTCGACCCCCGCGCCGAACGGAGGTTCGTCCGGCGCGCGCCGTGCCGACGCCTCAGGTCGTCGCCCGCCGTGCGGCGGGGCGCTGCAGGCGTATCGGCGAACCTGCCGATCACGGGAGGATGCCGCGCGCGACCGTCATCATCCCGAACTACAACAACGGCCGCGCCAGTTCGCGCGACGGCCAGCGCGACTTCCTCGGCGAACTGCTCGAGAGCCTGGAGCGGACGCTCGCCCACGACCCGACCGACCTCGAGATCGTGATCGCCGACGACGGTTCCACCGACGACAGCCTCGCGACCGCGCGCGCCTGGTCGCGGCGCCACTGGGCCGACGGCACTCCGCGCGCCGGCCGCCCCTTCGTGCGCCTGATCGAGCTCCCGCACTGCGGGGTGCTGTCGAAGGTGCTCAACGCCATCCACGCGGCCACCGAGGGCGAGTTCATCTGCCGCCTCGACGGCGATGTGGTCGTCGACACGCCGAACTGGGTGGCGGAGTGCGTCGCGCTGCTCTCGTCCGACGCGCGCGTCGGCGTCGTGACCGGCCTCCAGAAGCTGCCCGACGGCCGCGTGCACGCGCTCGGGGACGCGATCCTGAGCCCGCTCGGCTACCACCACCTCGGACAGGGGCTCCCCGAGTCGGCGCTGCCCGAGGTGGTCGAGGTCGAGCATGCCATGGGCTGCTTCCACGCCTCGCGCCGTGCGGCGATCGCCGAGGTCGGGGGCTACGACGAGAGCGTCCTGCGTGGTCAGACCGAGGAACTCGCCATGCGGCTCAACCTCGCCGGATGGAAGGCGTTGGCCACCACCCGGGTCGTGTTCCGCCACTTTCACGCCGATCGGCACTGGCGCCCGAACACGGCCGACACCGGGACCGGCCTGCAGCGCAGCCTCGACCGGTTCCGCGAGAAGTGGGGGTGCGACCGCCTCGCACCTGATCTCGCGGAGGTCTGGACGCGATGGAAGGACACGCCGCTGGTCGGTCGGGCGTGTCTCCGCGGTCCCCGTGCGTGGGAGCCGTCGGAGTCGGGCGACCTGCCTGCAGGTGCCGAGTGGGAGCGGTTTTCCACCGATCCCGCGCTGCAGGCGAGCATCGCCGCGGAGTTGGCGGCCCTCCGCGCGGGGGACGGTCCGATCGCCGTCCTCGGCTCCCGGAGCGGGTTGTCGTCCTTCCTGCGTGCGCGGGACGGGGTGGAAGTCGCGGCCGTCGAGGAGCATGCCGCGTCGGCCGCCAAGCTGGCCGAAATGTCAAAAACTTCATCGAACACGGTGATGTGCCTGTCCTCGATCCGTGTCGATGATCTATCATCCACGAACCTGCGGCCGCGGGCATTCAAAATTGTGGCGCTTCTTGACAGCGCGGAACGATATTGGAATCCTGTAGGCCTCTTGAGGGAATCGAGGCGACTGCTCGCCGCCGAAGGCCTCCTCGTTGTGAGGAGCCGGGCTCGGGCAGCGCGGTTCGAGAGCCGTGGGAAATCGCTGCATTTGTTCGCAGCGCATGAACTCCTTCAGATCGTGCGGCATGTGGGCGGGTTCACCCCGCTCGGCCCGCCAACCCTCGACGGCAATGGGCGTTGGCAGTTGCTGGCACGATCGTCGGGTTCAACGGCGCATTCACTGCACTTTGGCGCGTGATGGATCGCCACGCGCCAGCCCTGGACTGCCGTTCCAAGGATTGCCGTTCCGATGTCCGACAACATGACTGAAACCCAAAAGCTCCAACTCACCCGCGCCCCTGTCTGGCAGGGAATCCGCCTTCCGCTCCGCCTTCGGATCTTCGAGGCGGCCCGCCGCCTCGGCGAGTCGTCGGTGACCGAGCTGGCGCAGGCGGTCGGGCTCAACCGCACCGCCCTGTACTTCCATCTCCGCCACCTCGAGAAGGCGGGGCTCCTGACCTCGCGCGCCGGCGAGCCCACTCCCGGCCGCCGCGGCAAGCGTCCGCGCTACTACAGCGTGACCACCCAGGAACTCCACTTCCCGGTCGACTCGGGCGCGAAGCGCGATGTGCAGCGCGTCGGCGAGCTCTACCGTCCCTGGCTCACCGAGAGCCGCGCCGCGGCGCTCGATGCGAAGTCGCCGGGCGGATTCCAGGCCAAGCGCATGGCGCTGCACTGGGAGAACCTCAACGACGACGAGATCTCGCGCGTCCGCTCGCTGGCGAATGAACTCGACGAGATCATGCGCCGCGCCCGCAACCGGTCCAACAGCGCCCGCAAGGCGCCGACCGCGAACATGCATGTCGCGCTGGTGGTCACGCCGGTCGACGGCCATGTGATGCCGGGTCCGGACATCAAGTTCAAGTTCTCGTGAGTTCCGCGACCTCCGGTCACGCTCGCGCCTGAGTCGCGGGCGTGACCCGCGCGTCCGGCGCGCGGTGGTGGCGCGGACCGCATGCGCGGCCGCCGCGCGCGGACACCGGGCGTCACGCCTTCAGAATCGGCTTCAACCACTTGCCCGTCCAGGAACTCCTGTGACGGGCAATTTCTTCGGGGGTGCCCGTGGCCACCACGGTGCCCCCGCGGTCGCCGCCCTCGGGCCCGAGGTCGACGATCCAGTCGGCGCACTTGATCACATCGAGGTTGTGCTCGATCACCACGAGCGTGTGCCCCTTGCCGGCGAGGCGGTCGAGCACGGTCTGCAGCCGCGCCACATCGGCGAAGTGCAGGCCGGTGGTCGGCTCGTCGAGCACATAGAGCGTGGTGGCGTCGGTCGCGTTCCCGAGCTCGGTGGCGAGCTTCACGCGCTGCGCCTCGCCACCCGAGAGCGTGGTCGACGCCTGCCCGAGCTGCACGTAGCCGAGGCCGACGTCGCGCAGGCACTCGAGCATGCGGTTGATCTTGGGGTGCGCGTCGAAGAACTGCATCGCATCCTCGACGGTCGCCTCGAGCACATCGCTGATGGTCTTGCCGCGGTACTTGATCTCGAGCGTCTCGCGCGAGTAGCGCTTGCCCTTGCAGACCTCGCAGTCGACGAACACATCGGGCAGGAAGTGCATCTCGATGCGCTTGACGCCCTGGCCCTGGCAGGCCTCGCAGCGGCCGCCCTTCACGTTGAAGGAGAACCGCCCGGGCTCGTAGCCGCGGATCTTCGATTCGGGCACGAGCGCCCAGATCTTGCGGATCTCGTCGAAGATCCCCGTGTAGGTCGCGGGGTTCGAGCGCGGCGTGCGGCCGATGGGCGACTGGTCGACCTCGATCACGCGGGTGATGGCGTCGAGGCCGGTCACCTTGCCGTGCGCGCCGGGCGTGGTGTTCTCGCCGAGCACGTGCCGCTTGGCGGCCTGCAGCAGGATGTCGTTGACCAGCGTCGACTTGCCCGAGCCCGACACGCCGGTCACGCACACGATGCCCCCGAGCGGGAAGGCGACATCGACGCCCTGCAGGTTGTTCGCCTTGGCGCCCTTGACCACGATGGCCTTCTTCTCGCTCAGCGCGCGGCGCTTGGCGGGGACCTCGATCTTCCTGCGACCCGAGAGGTACTCGCCGGTCAGGCTGGTCGGATGCGAGGCGATCGCCCGCATGTCGCCCTCGGCCACGAGCGTGCCGCCGTGTCGGCCAGGGCCCGGTCCGATGTCCACGATCCAGTCGGCCGCGCGCATCATGTCCTCGTCGTGCTCGACCACCAGCACGGTGTTGCCGATGTCGGACAGGCGTCGAAGCGTGGCGATCAGCCGATCGTTGTCGCGCTGGTGCAGGCCGATCGTCGGCTCGTCGAGCACGTAGCACACGCCCACGAGTCCGCTGCCGACCTGCGTGGCCAGGCGGATGCGCTGCGCCTCGCCACCCGACAGCGTCGAGCTCGTGCGGTCGAGCGACAGGTAGTCGAGGCCGACCGACGCGAGGAACCCGAGGCGCGCCTCGATCTCCTTGAGGATCGGCGCCGCGATCCTCTGCTGTTCCTTCGTGAGCTCGAGCGACTTGGCGACGGCCAGTGCGCGCGCGACCGTCATCGACGCGAGGTCGGCGATCGACAGCGACAGCGTCCCGCTCTTCACCTTGACCGCGAGCGACTCGGTGCGCAGGCGCCGTCCCGCGCACGAAGGGCAGGGCGCCTGGCTCATGAACGCCATGAGCCGCTCCTTCACGTTCTCGCTCTCGGTGTCGGTGGCGCGGCGCTTGAGGTGCGGCAGCACGCCCTCCCACTCGAAGGTCGCCTTCACGCCCTCGGCCTCGCTGCCCCACATGAGCAGCTGGCGGATCTTCGCGGGCAGCTCGCAGTAGGGGGTGTCGAGGTCGATCTTCGCCAGCGCCGCGAAGCCGCGCAGCTGCCGCGCGTAGTAGATGTTCATGCGCCGGCCGTTCTTGCGCCAGGGCAGGATCGCCTCGCGCAGCGGCTTCTCCATGTCGGGCACGCACAGGTTCTCGTCGAACTCGTTCACGGTGCCCAGGCCCGCGCACGCCGGGCACGCGCCCTGCGGCGAGTTGAAGCTGAAGATGCGCGGCTCGAGCTCGTCGAGCGCGCACTGCGGGTGGTCGGGGCACGCGAACTTCTCGCTGAAGCGGTGCTCCGCCCAGCCGTCCGTCGTCCCCGAAGCCTTCGCCGACGCGTCTTCGATCAGGACGGTCAGCGAGCCTTCCGCGAGCTTGAGCGCGGTCTCGACGCTTTCCGCGATGCGCTGCCGGCCCGCGTCCTCGAGCACGATGCGGTCGACGACGGCATCGATGTCGTTCATCTCGTAGCGGCCGAAGCCAAGCGGATTCTCTCCCGCGTTCTTGAGCACCTCGCGCAGGTCGACCACCTTGCCGTTGGCGCGCGCGCGCACGAGACCCTGCTTCTGCAGGCCCTCGAGCACCTCGCGGTGGAAGCCCTTCTTGGCGCGCACGACGGGCGCGCACAGCATCGCGCGCTTGCCGGCGAACCTCGTGACCAGCGTCTCCACGATCTGGCTCGGGTTCGACGCGCTGATCTCCTTGCCGCACACATGGAGCGCCTTCGCCTTGCCCTTGCCGCGCTCCTCGGTGTGCCAGCAGGTGGGCGTGCCGCAGCGCGCGTACAGCAGGCGCAGGTAGTCCCAGATCTCCGTCGTCGTCGCCACGATCGAACGCGGGCTGTGGCCGCCCGAGCGCTGCTCGATCGCGATCGTCGGCGGGAGCCCGTCGATCGCCTCGACGTTCGGCTTCTGCATCTGGTCGAGGAACTGGCGCGCGTACGCGGAGAGCGACTCCATGTACTTGCGCTGACCTTCGGCAAAGATGGTGTCGAACGCCAGCGAGCTCTTGCCCGAGCCCGACACGCCGGTGATCACCACCAGCTTGTCGCGGGGGAGTTCAACCGAGAGGTTCTTGAGGTTGTGCTCGCGGGCGCCGCGAACGCGGATGGACTTCTCGGGCGTTGCCATGGGGGCGTCGATGATAGGGCGGCGGTGGGGTGCCCGAATCTGGTCGAGAAACCCGCCTCCGCGCCGTCCTGACGCGACCGCAGCAGGGGAAGGGACGATTCCCTGTCGCATTTTGCGTTCTCGCCCGTCCTGCGACCGAAGATGGGGTTAGGAATTGTCCCTCCCGCGAGTCGTCCCGATGCACATGGCAGCCACCACCACCCCCTCGAACATGGCCACCCCGGCGCCCGCCGCTGCGGGCGTTGCCGTGACGGGCGCGGCGGTGAAGGTGGTCGCGACGGGCGGCCCGACGGTCATGACGACGGACAATTCGACGACCACCGAGCCTTGCTGGGCCAATCTCAATCCCGGCAAGCCCCTCCCAGGACCAGACGAATGGCGCGCGCTCGAAAGGCGCGCGTCTTTGTTTCGGTTGCGGTGAGCACTACCGCCGCTTCTTTCCCCGACCCGCACGCGTGCCCGGCATGCCCGCCTTGCTCGGCTGGCGCTCGCCGCTTCCGCCGCCGGAACCAGGCTTCGACGGCTTCGCGCTCGCGGGCAGCGACTTGAGCTTGCCGATCTCGTCGCGCAGGCGCGCGGCCTTCTCGAACTCGAGGCGTTCCGCGGCGGCCATCATCTCGGCCTGCATCTCGCCGATCAGCGTCTCGCGGTCGAACGAGTCGTCGTCGTCCTCCTCGATGCCCGCGGCGCGCTTGGCGGTCTTGTGCGCGGCGAGCTCCATCTCGATGCCGCGGCGGATCTCCTTCTTGATCGTCTGCGGCACGATGCCGTGCTCGGCGTTGTAGGCAAGCTGCTTGGCGCGGCGGCGCTCGACCTCGCCGATCGCCTTCTGCATCTCGGCGGTCATCTCGTCGGCGTAGAGGATCGCCATCGAGTTGGCGTTGCGCGCGGCACGACCCATCGTCTGGATGAGGCTCGACTGGCTGCGCAGGAATCCCTGCTTGTCGGCGTCGAGGATGCACACGAGCGACACCTCGGGCAAGTCGAGGCCTTCGCGTAGGAGATTCACGCCCACGAGCACGTCGAACGCGCCTTCGCGCAGGTCGCGCAGGAGCTCGAGCCGCTCGAGCGTCTCGATCTCGCTGTGCAGGTAGCGCACGCGCAGCCCCTCGCGGTGGAGGTACGCGGTGAGGTCCTCGCACAGCCGCTTGGTGAGGGCGGTGACGAGCGTGCGTTCGCCGCGCTCGCTGCGGATGCGCGCTTCCTTGAGGAGGTCGGGCACCTGCGTGCGCGCGGAACGCACCTCGATCGGCGGATCGACGAGGCCGGTCGGGCGGATGACCTGCTCGGCCACGATGCCGCCGGCCTGCTCGAGTTCCCACGGCCCAGGCGTCGCGCTCACGAAGATCGTCTGCGGCGCGATCTCGATGAACTCCTCGAACTTGAGCGGTCGGTTGTCGAGCGCGCTCGGCAGACGGAAGCCGTGGTCGACCAGTGTCTGCTTGCGCGCGCGGTCGCCGAAGAACATGCCGCGGATCTGCGGGATCGTGACGTGCGACTCGTCGATCACGACCAGCCAGTCGTCGTCGTTCTCGTTGCCCGGCGCCTGGCGGAAGTAGTCGAGCAGCGTCCACGCGCGCGCGCCGGGCGCGCGGCCGTCGAAGTGCCGCGAGTAGTTCTCGATGCCGTTGCAGA
>CAMBUI010000048.1 GCA_945870915.1 Candidatus Kuenenia stuttgartensis
TCGAGGACATCAAGTCGGAGGAGCGCGTCCACCCCGACAACGTGGGCAAGAAGGACCCCGCCGCCCCGAGCGAAGAGAAGGGGAACGGCTGAGGCCCGCACGGCGCATGGAACCTGCGCGCACGCATGAAGCACTTCCGCACCCGTCACGCCCGCGCGTGACGGGTGCGTGTGCTTTGGCGGTCGTGCTGACGGCGATGATCGCGGCGTGCGCGGGTCCGTCGAAGCCGGGCGCGCGGACCGCGGGCACCACTCCCCCGCCTGAGCGGCAGCCGCTCACCGGGACGATCGTCGGAAGCGCGCTGTCGTTCGACCTCAGGCCGCTCGGCTCGGTGGCGGGCGACGGCGTGACCCTGCCGCTGCTGTCGCCGGATGGCCGCCACATGGCGGTGCAGACGGGGACCGCCCCCGACCTCGCGACGGCGCTGGCACGGCCCGGGCAGCGGATGCCGCTGGCCTCGCGCATCGCGATGTACCGGCTCGAGCCGCGCGGGCTGGTGCGCCTCGGCGAGACCGATGGCGGCGTCGTGCTCGGCCGCAGCGCCGACAACCGTGGGTTCCTGGTGGAGAGCGTGCGTCCGGACGGCGCGCGCTGGATCGGCCGGATCGACTGGAGCTCGCGCGAGACCGAGTGGCTGGTGCAGGACGGGCGCGTGAACGCGTTCGCCTCGCTGGGAGCGGACGGGACGCTCGTCTACTCGTCGCGCGAGCTGCGCGACGGCTACTTCGACCTGGTGGTGCGGAAGGACGGCACCCCGCGCCGGCTCTCGGGCAACGGCACGCGCAGCTACCTGCTCCCGTGCCTGAGCGGCGACGGCTCGCGGGTGTTCGCGTTCTCGCTGCGCGACGGGATCCTCGAGCTGGCCTCGGCGGACCCGGCGAGCGCGGAGTCGATGGAGCAGTCGATCGTGCGCGCGTTCGTGACCGATCGCGGCAACGACGAACTGGCGCTGTTCATGAGCTCGGCGCAGGGCGTGCGCGACGGCGTCGACGGCAAGGACTGGCTGCTCTACCACCGTTCGGTGTCGTCGCTGGCGCGGTGGAATGCGGTCGACGGATTGCGGACCATCCCCGGCGGCGTGCTGGCGCGCGCGACGGTGGACGCTGGTCGCGAGGCGGTGCTGGCGGGCGGCAAGGTGCGCGTGCGCGCGGTCGTGGCGGACGGCGCGGAGCCGTCGCTGGATCCGGGCACGGTCGTGATCGAGCAGCTTGGCGTGCCGCGGGCGCTCGGCGTGGTCGAGGACAAGCCGGCGATCCTGCTGTTCGCACCCGAGGGCAACGCGGTCCGGGTGCTTCTCGTACGGATCCTGTGACGGAGGGAGAGGGCGCGGAGAGTCGAGCGGGATGTTCCGCGCGCTCGCGGGGCATCACTCGTCTTCGTCGCCGAGTTCCTCTTCGTCGAGGTCGTCGTCTTCGAGGAACTCCTCCTCGTCGTCGAACTCCTCGTCCTCGTCTTCCTCTTCTTCTTCCTCTTCCTCTTCCTCTTCCTCGTCTTCTTCCTCTTCCTCGTCCTCATCGAGGTCGTCTTCCTCCTCGTCCTCGTCCTCGTCCTCGTCCTCGTCTTCCTCTTCTTCCTCGGCGTCTTCATCGCCGAAGTCGTCCTCGTCGCCGAAGTCGTCGTCGTCGTCCTCGATCTCGAAGTCCTCATCCTCGTCCTCGTCGCGCGCGACCACGCTCGTGGTCGCGGTGCCGGCGGGCCAGCAGGGCGCGAAGACGGAGGTCACTCCGAGGATGCCGCCGCCGCAGAGGATGAACGGATCCGCGGAGGTGCTGGGAGCGCTCGAGACTGCGTCGAAGAGTTCTCGTGTCATGGGTCGTTCCTGTCGGGTCTGCCCGTCGAAAGTCGCTGACGGGGGTCCGCCCTGTATCGGACGAAGGGTGGCGGAGGCTGAAGAGATCCGTTCAGTCTTCTGACGCGCTCGCGGGGTCCGCAGTGGGCCGAACGGAGGGCGCATAGGACGGGATGGCGGCGGGAGTTGTCGTTGGTCGGAGGCGTGCTGTCAAGGCGCACGATCACGGTGCGGGATCAAGGCGCGCCCGAGGGCGACGGCCCGGGATTCTGTCGCGAGTCGGGGGCGGGATCGGTCGTGGCGGAACCCGGGGTCGTCGTACCCGAGGTCTTCGTACCCGGGGTGGCGGTACCCGAGGTGGCCGTACCCGAGGTGGCCGTACCCGGCACCGCGGAACCCGGCGCATCGGGTCCGCCGCCGACTGGCATGGAGATGGCGACCGTTCCCTGGGAGTTGGAGAGCAACAGCCAGCCATCGATGGCGAGCACGCGGTTGACTCGGGAGTCACGCACCTTGACCTCGAAGGCACCGCCCTCGTTGCGGAGGCCGTGGGCGGGCGAGAGCCGCTCGACGACGCAGGACATCTGGGCGCGGAGGCGGGCATCCTGGTCGATGGCGAGCATCGCCAACTGGAGGACGCCATCCGCGGTCGGGATCGCGAACGCGAGGTTGGCCTCGCGGGCGTTGCTGTCCTCGCCGATCACCTCGCCGGAGGGGCCGAGGAGCGTGAACCGATCGTCGGCCTGGAGCAGCAGTCCCTCGGGGAGTTCGTGCAGATCGCGCAGCTGCCGCGCATTCGCGGCATCGGGGTACTCGAGGGTCCGCGGTTCGCCCGCATAGAGCGGCGTGATGGTGGCGCGGCTACCGCCATCGATCGCGAACAGGTTCGCGCCGAGCAGCACGGGCGAGCCCGAGTCGGACGACTCGGAGAGCCGCGAAACGAGGATGGGCAGCGGACGGCCGTCGGCGCCGAGCGTCCACAGCTCCGTGCCGGTGGCGGTGCCGATGAAGACCTCGCCGAGCGCGGTGGTGAAGGCCCATTTGATGTCGGAGCGCGAGATCGGCTCGATGCGGTGGAGCGGCGCCAGGGTGCGGGCGTCGAGCACCCGCACTACGGGACGGGAGGTGTCGCCTTCGTTCTCGCGACCGCCCACCGTGAGGAGCCCGCCGCGGAGGTCCTCGCAGACGACGAGGTCGAGCGTGCCACGGGCGAGCAGTGCGGCCGGACGCTCGTCCATCACGCCGACGCGCGCCAGATCGCCGTTGCGGCGAACCAGGATGAGCGACTCGCCGTCGCAGACCGGGATGACGAGCGACGGCATGCTGGTCGGGAAGCGCTGGGGGTTGCTGAACCCGGGACGGTCGTTGCCAACGCCATCGGCGCCCGGGCGACCGGGCGCCGCGCCGAACGGCTGGGCGTCGACCTGAGGCTGGTCGCCGGCCGCGGGGCGCGCCTCGGCGGGCCAAAGCTCGCTTGGCTTGGGCGAGGCCCACACGATGGTGCCCTGCGCGGGGTCGACGATGAGTGCGTTGTCCTCTCCCTTGGGGAGGCGCTGCCAGAGGACGGCGCGGCCGCGCATCCACAGGAGCTCGGGATCGCGGTCGTCGAGGCGCAGGCGCCACTGCATGGCGAGCTCGGGTCCCGACATGCGGACGAGCGCGCCCTCGAGGATGCCGAGGACCGTGGAGTGGTCGCGCCCCGCGCGGCAGGCGACGGTCTCCTTCGGCAGACGGGCGCGGAGATCGAGCCCCGTGACCGGCGTCGCGCCGAGTCTCGGCATCGAGCTGCGCGGCTCCTGCGGAGCTGCCCCGTTCGGACCGACGCGCACGATTCCGCTGCCGTGGAGGAGCGCCACGATGCGGTCGCCGAGGTTCGCGGCGGACGCGCCGGCGGCGCTGGCCGCGGCCTGGGCGTGGAGGGCTTCGACCAGCTCGATGCGGGCCGGCGGGATCAGGTTGTCGAGGATCGCCGAGCGCAGCATGGCCGCGCTCGGATCGAGCCCGAGCCGACCGGCGAGTGCGACCGCGTCGACGGCCGCCTGGGTGCGGGGATGTCCGCGGACGATCGCCGCGAGCGCGATCGCGTCCGGCGCGGGACCAAGCGCCGCGAAGGCGGACTGCGCCTCGCGCTCGATCGTGGCGGAGAGGTCGCGGTCGCGCGAGGTCAACTGCCCGAGCCGCCCGAGCACCTCGGTGCGGACCTGGCGACGGACCGCCTCGACCGGCCCCACGAGTTGGGTCGAGAGTTCGGTGTCGGCGGCGACGGCTCGCAGGCAGGAGATCGCCTCTTGCGGCCGGCCCGCGCTGCGAAGGTACTCGCCGCGCGCGAGCTCGGCCTTGACCCGCAGCTCGGGGCTGGTGCAGACGCGGCCCACGATCTCGAAGGCCGCGTCGCCCTGCTCGGCGTGCCGCGACGCGAGGTGGATCAGCTGGTCGAGCAGTTCGGCGCGGAGCGTCTCGTTGCCGCGGCCGCGGGCGAAGGCCTGCTCGGCGGAGCGCGCGGCGTCGAGCGCGACGGTCGGGCGCCCGGTGGCCTCGGCGAGCTCGAGCAGCGCGATCGCGGCGGATGGATCGTCGGGGGCCTGCGCGAGGCGCGCGCGCAGCATGCCCTCGGCGCGCTCGGAAGGCATGATGACGCGCAGCTTCTCGTCGCCGGCGGTGACGAGACGGTCGGGAAGCAGCAGCGGATTGCTCGGCCGCTCGCACGGGACGCGCGCGGACACGCGCCCGCTCACGAGGTCGAGCAGCAGGATCTCCTCGGCGCCCGGAACCACGACATACTGCCCCGAGACGCTGACGCGACCGCGGATGCCATGGCGGTTGGTGGTCGATGCGCGCGGCGGATCGATCCCGCGCGTCGATTCGGCGAGGGTCCAGAGGCGCTTGCTGAGGTCGCGCGCGTCGAACGCCGCGACATTGCTGCCGACGGCGAGGACGATCGGCGTCCCGTCGGCCGCGGTGCCGGAGAGCAGGTAGTTGGGCGACGTCCAGAGCGTGTCGGGACCGATCGGGCGCGCCTCGAGCAAACGCCCGGTGACGCGGTCGAGCGCGACCACCTCGAGTTCGTCGGGCGCGATCGCGACCACCCGGTCGCCGGCGATGGCGGGCGCGGACGCCTCCCACGGCTCGGCGAAGTAGCGCGGGTCGCGGAGCGGCACGGGGAACCGCCGCAGCCACTCGATCGAGCCGTCGCTCGCGCGGACCGACATGACCACGCCGAGCGGCGTCGCGTCGACGACCACCGAGCCGTCGGTTGCGAGGCCCGCGTGCTTGCGGCCGATGGAACTGCGGTTGGCGGGCGCGCCTGCGACCGAGGTCGCCCAGCGGAGGTGCCCGTCGCGTCGGTCGAGCGCGAGCAGCCAGTCGACCTGCTCGAGCCGCTGGGTGGGCTTGCGCGCGGCGACGACCACGACATCGGCGGCGAGCACCGGACGGCCGACGGGGAAGAGCCCGGAGAGCTCCTCGCGCCCCTCGAGCCCGTCGACCACGGCGTTCCACAGCGTGGCGCCGGTGGCGGGATCGAGGCACCAGACGCGGGCGTTGCCCGTGCGCTGCGTGGGAAGGGCGTGACCCTCGTACACCACGAGCAGGCCGTCGTCGGCGGCGATGGCGGAGAGGTCGGCGACCGCGCCGGTGCCGCGCTCCATGCCGACGCTGCCGAGCTCCCGCGACCACTGCTCGTCGCGCGAGTCGACATCGATGGCCCGGATGCGGTGACCCTCGCAGATGAAGACGCGGCTGCCGACCACGGTCGGCGCGGCCGTCATGAGGTTGGCGTCGATGCGCACCCGCTCGGCATCGCGGGCGGAACGCGGGGCGAAGGTGTTCGAGTAGGTGCGGCGGAAGAGGCTCTGCTCGAGGTCGAGCGTCCAGATCTCGCGCCAGGTCTCGTCGGGATTGCCGCCATCGGGCGCCGCCTCGAAGGGCGAGCGGCCGCGCGTCGTGGCGCGCGAGGGCTCGGTCCGCGCTGCGGCGGCGGCGAGGGCCGCGGTGCGGGCGGGTTCGAGGCCCGCGATGCCGGCGAGACGCGCCTCGGCGGCGGTGTAGCCGGCCGCATCGCCGAGTCGCCGACGGGCCATCATCTCCAGGGCGGCATGGCTTGCCGCGCGCTCGGCGACGCCCTCGCCCGACTGGAGATCGGGGTGCCCCGCGACCTGCGCCAGGATCGCCACGGCCTCGGCGGGCTGGTCGGTGCGCAGCGCGCGCTCGGCGAGCGTGAGGCTGGCGGCGAGCCCCGCCGGCGTGAGGCGCCGGCGCGCGGCCGTGACGGACGGACCCTCTTCGCGCAGCATGCGTTCGGCGACGCGCGACTCCATGTCGCGGAAGCGCTCGAGCACCGCGGGGGTGGCGAGCAGGAACCGCTCGGTTTCCTCGGCGACGGAGTTGAAGAGGTCGTCGCCCTCGGCACCGACGCGCACGACGCGGTTGCCGTACTCGTCGAGCAGCCTGCGCGCGAGGCGCGCGCTCTCGGCGGGATTCTCGCGCGCCTGCGAGCGGACATCGTCGAAGAGCGTCTGCGCGGTGGGCGAGTCGCTGATCGCGGGGGTCGTCGACTGCTGCTGCGCGGACGCATCCTGCACGGAGCACCAGCCCGCGATCATGGATGCGGCGAGGAACTTCGCCGCCACGCAGGATGCACCCGGTGCGCGGGTGGTCGCAGAGGATGTTGGGGCCGGTTCAGGCACGGGGCGAAGCGTAGCGGGCGGAAACGCCCTGTGGAGGAATCGCACGGACGCCCGCGAAGATCGCGCGGGAGCCTTGCGCATCGATGCGGCGCGGCGCGTGAGCCCATGCCCGCGGCGCGTGGATTCATGCCCGCGGCGCGTGGATTCATGCCCGCGGCGCGTGGATCTAGGCCCGCGGCGCGTGAACCGAGCCCACGGCGCGTGGCACCAATTCCGCAGCGCGGGGCCGAGCCCCCCGCTACATTCCCACGATGCCTCGCGGAAACTTCCGTACCGTCGCCTTCGGCCGCTCTGTTGCACGTCCCGCGATGCTGCTCGCGGGTGCGCTCGCCGCGGGCTGCTCGGTGGTGAGGCCCGACGTGCGCGCGGCCGAGGCGCATGTCGCGGCGCGCGGCGACGGCACCGCGAAGGTCGACATCGTGCTCGAGCTCCGCAACGGCGGCGACACCGAGGTCGAGCTCGTGACCTACGACTACCTGATCCGTCTCGCCGACGGCAGCAGCTACGACGGACGCTGGGCGGCGCTGCGTGCGCTGCCGCCAGGCCAGACCGTCCGCGCGACGGTCCCTGCGATCCTGCCGGTGGCGAGCGCCACGGCGGGCGCGCGCTGGGAGGTCTCGGGCAGCGTGTCCTACCGCGATCCCCAGTCGTTCGCGCGCATCCTGTACGAGGCGGGCCTGCTGCGCACCGAGGCGGGCTTCCAGGGAGAGGGCGCCATCGCGGATGCCCCTGCCTCGCCGACGGCTGCAGCCTCCGGTCCCGCAGCCGCCCCCGAATCGAGGTAACCCCGTTCCGGTCGTGCGGGCGAGTCCCGAAACCGCGCCGTATCGGCTGCGGGCGGTCTGAATTGGGCGTTTCCCCCGTCGATCGGCGCTGTTTGCGTCCGTCTTGGCAGCACGGCTTACCCGACGATGGCCCTCGGTCGATGAGAGCGTGTCTATCTCGGAGGGACACGCTGTGGCTGAGTCAGCTCTTCTCAACGACATCCTGCGGAAGGCGAACGATTTCGACGCCTCGGACGTGCACCTGGTCTCGAACCACGCGCCGATGGTGCGATCCCACACCATCATGCAGCCCATGGAGCTGCCGGTCCTGACCGGCGAGGACATGTGGCGCATCCTGGCGGCGATCACGAACGACCACCAGCGCCGCCACTTCGAGCAGCACCTCGACCTCGACTTCTCCTACGAGATCCCCGGATTCAAGCGCTACCGCGTGAACGCGCACATGCAGCGCGGCATGGTCGGCATGGCGATGCGCGCCATCCGCACCAAGGTCCCGCCGCTGTCGGCGCTCAACCTGCCCGAGGTCATCACGCGCCTGACCTACCTGCCGCGCGGACTCGTGCTCGTGACCGGCGACACCGGCTCGGGCAAGTCGACCACGCTCGCGGCCATGATCCAGGCGATGAACGAGCGCTACAAGAAGCACATCATCACGCTCGAGGATCCCGTCGAGTACACCTTCCAGAGCCAGAAGTGCCTCATCGAGCAGCGCGAGCTCGGCGCCGACATGCCGACCTTCGCCAGCGGCCTGAAGCACGCGCTCCGCCAGGACCCCGACATCATCCTCGTCGGCGAAATGCGAGACCTCGAGACGACCGCCCTCGCGATCACCGCGGCGGAGACCGGCCACCTCGTGCTCTCGACCCTGCACACGGTCAACGCGTCGCAGACGGTCGAGCGCATCGTCGACATGTACCCGGCGAACCAGCAGAACCAGATCCGCGCCATGCTCGCGAACACGCTGCAGGCCGTCATCTCGCAGACGCTGTTCCGCCGCGTCGACAAGGCGGGCATGGTCCCGGCCATCGAGGTGCTGCTGTGCACGCCCGCCGTGCGCAACATCATCCGCGAGGCGCGCACCTTCGAGATCCCGAACGTCATCGAGACCAGCCGCTCCATCGGCATGACGACGCTCGACAACTCGATCGCCGAGCTCTACTTCAACGGCATGATCTCGCGCGAGGACGCCATCGCCCAGGCGGCGTATCCCGACAAGCTCGACCGCACCCTGGCGGCCTAACTCCGGACGAAACCACCGATGGCTACGCAGCACTACCGATTCCAAGCTCGAAACGAACGCGGCGAACTCGTCGCCGGCGTCCTCCAGGCCGAGAGCGTCGCCGAGGCGGCGCAGGCGCTGCGCGCGCGCGGCGACCACGTGGTCCAGCTCGTGCCGATGGCGGCCGCGGGCGAGGACTTCAAGGCCGTCCTCAAGAAGCTCAACTACACCTCGGGCCCGTCGCAGAAGGACATCCTGGACTTCACGACGCAGCTCGCGGTCATGATCCGCGCGGGCATCTCGATCCGCGCCGCGCTCGAGGGCATCTCCGAGCAGGTGCAGAACCAGAAGTTCCGCCGCATCCTGATGCAGATCAAGTCCGACGTCGAGAGCGGCAAGCAGTTCTCGGAGGCCATCGCGCGCCATCCGAAGCTGTTCGGCCCGCTCTACGTGAACATGGTCAAGGCGTCGGAGATGTCGGGTTCGTTCGCCAAGATGCTCGACCGCATCGCGGCGTACCTCCAGCAGGAGATCGAGACCCGCAAGATGGTCGTGGGCGCGTCGATCTACCCCGGCATCATCGCCGCGATGGCGATCTCGACCACGGTGTTCCTCCTCACCTTCGTGCTCCCGCGCTTCGCGGGCGTGTTCAAGGGCAAGGAGGAGGCGCTGCCCGCCCCCACCAAGTTCCTCATGGGGCTCTCGAGCTTCATGGTCGAGTGGTGGTGGCTGATCCTCGCGGTCTCGGTCGCGGGCGTGATCGGCTTCCTGGCGTTCATCCGCACCGAGCTCGGCGGCTCGTGGTGGGACCGGTTCAAGATCTCGGCGCCGCTGCTGCAGCGCATGTTCCGCGCGCTGTACATCAGCCGCTCGCTGCAGACGATGGGCGAGCTGCTCAACGCGGGCGTCCCGATGCTCGACACCATCGCCATCACCGGCGACGTCTCGGGCAACCGCCACTACAAGCGCCTCTGGCGCTCGGTGTACGGCGCGGTCAAGCAGGGCAAGAAGGTCCAGTCGCAGCTGCAGCGCAGCCCGCTGCTCCCGCGCTCGGTCGTGCAGATGATCAGCGCCGGCGAGGAGTCGGGCAAGCTCGGCGAGGTGCTCGACGAGATCTCGGTCTTCTACGCGAAGGCGCTGAAGGACGCGATCAAGGCCGTCACCAGCATGATCGAGCCGATCATGATCGTCGTGATGGGTTCGGTCGTCGGCTTCATCGCGATGGCCATCATCCTGCCGATCTTCAAGATGTCCAGTCTGGTCTCGGGAGGCTGAGGAATCCGATCATGGAAGCGCTCCGACGCAACAACCCCGCCCGGAAGCAGGCACGCAGCGCGCGCCGCGGCTTCACCCTCATCGAGACGGCGCTCGCGACCGTCATCGTGGGAACGGGCGTCCTCGCGATCGTGTCGGCGCACCAGGCGTTCTTCAAGCAGAACGAATGGTCGACGCACGCCAGCACCGGCCAGCGGCTCGGCAACGAGATCCGCGAGCTCACCCTGCACCTCCCCCGCCACGACCCCGTCACGGGAACCTCGTACTGGGGTCCCGAGCCGACCGAGTTCGATGTCGGCGACTTCGACGACCTCGACGACTTCGACGGCGACGACGGCGACGGGATCGTGTTCTCGGCGGCGCTCGGCAACGGGCCCATCAGCGCGCTCGGATACCCGCTCACCGGCATGGAGGGCTGGTCCCAGCGCGTGCTCGTCGAGCACGTCGATCCGTTCGACCTCACGACCGTCCTCGAGGACGGCGCGAGCGAGATGGTCCGCGTGCGCGTGATCGTGGAGTACCAGGGCGTCGGCGACGACGCGCCGCGGGAGATCACCCGCGTGACCTGGATCGCACCGG
This sequence comes from Candidatus Kuenenia stuttgartensis, assembly GCA_945870915.1. Lineage (GTDB taxonomy): Bacteria > Planctomycetota > Phycisphaerae > Phycisphaerales > SM1A02 > QWPT01. The sequence goes on from CAMBUI010000048.1 coordinate 10,333, forward strand.
GCTGAACCACCGATGTTCCGAATGGCGCAGGATGGCCGCGAGGCCGGAGTGCGCGAGGCGAAGGAGAGGACGATGCTCATGCGTTCCCACAACATGCACCACACGCGCGCGGCGGCGCCCAGGCGGCGCCGAGGCGTCGCCAGCGTCCTCGCGATGCTGTTCCTCGTGATCTTCGGATCGCTCGCCGCGGCGATGGCGATCGTCGCGCAGGGCAACCTGCGCACCGCCGACAGCTCGCTCAAGGTCTCCCGCGCGCAGAGCGCGGCCGAGAGCGGCCTCGTGTTCGCGCAGCGCCGCCTCGACAGCGAGACGCGCCGCTTCGTGATCGCGAAGGGCGTGGTCGACGGCGACTTCGCCGAGCGGCTGTGGATGGGCACCTGGAGCGGTTCGGACGGCGAGGTCCAGGTGCAGCCCCCGGTCGGATACGCCGGCCCGGCGTCGCCGGACGGCATCGCCTCGGCGGTGCGCGACGCGCACCTCTTCGACGCCAGCTCGTTCGCGCCCAACGCCGAGCACCAGGGCCTCCCCGAGATCCTGCAGGACGGCACCGTCGTGACCGAGCCGATCCGCCTCGAGCAGGGCAACGACCGCCTCTGGTTCCAGCTGATCTACGAGCTCGTGCCCGGCACCCCGAACGTGCGCGTGACCGCGATCGGCACCGACGGCGAGATCCGCCGCACGCTGTCGATGGAGTTCCGCCTCGGCAAGAAGATCGAGTTCGCCGTGATCTCGCCCAACCGCATCATGATCGGCAAGAACGTGCTGATCGAGGGACCGCTGGGCACGCGCTACGGCACCAACGACGGCGACCTGACCGCCGAGAACGGCGATCCGCTCGTCATGCGGTCGGACTTCCGCTACCTGCGCGACGCGCTCACCACCAAGATCAACAACCTCGCCTCGGCCGTCGCGAACCGCGACATCGACGGCGACGGCCGCCTCCGCCCGGGCCACCCGAGCGAGAGCGCGGGCCTGTCGGGACTCGGCGTGACCGACCTCGACGGCGACGAGTACGTCGACGACTTCGACTGCTTCCTCTCCGAGTACGACACCGACGGCAACGGCATGGTCGTGTGGGACGCCGCGCGCGCCACCGCCGCCGGCATCGATGCGTCGGCGCCCGAGTTCGCCGGCGTCGACGACCAGCTCGCCCGCCTGCTCGACCTCGCCCGCCCCGACCGCAACGAGGACGGCGTGGTCGACTCGCGCGACGTGCGCCTCGGGTACTCCGACGGCGTGCTCAACGTGTTCGACAACTACGCGAAGGTGACCGGACGCCTCGTGTTCGGCGTCGAGGAGTCGGCCTGGGAGTCGGTCGCCGGCGAGGACTGGCGCGGCATCGCGCAGGGTCCCGTGCGTCCGTCGCTCAACGACACCCCGGTGAAGTTCGGCGCCAGCGCCGACGAGCTGCGCGTGGTCACCACCGCCGACTTCGCCGACAGCGCCTCGTGGTTCTCGACCAACGTGCAGAACAACTTCGCCCAGCAGGTCACCTCGGGCGTCGCCGCGGGCGGCACCTACACGCCGGCGTCGGCCTCGACCTACGAGGCGGTTCCGTACGGCTCGCAGTCGGCCTACGACTACTACAGCCGGCCGGTCTACCGCAACATGACCTTCCGCGACGTGCGCGTCCCGAAGGGCACCAACGCCCTCTTCGTGAACTGCCGCTTCGAGGGCACCGTGTACCTCGAGACCGAGACCGCGTGCACCGACGTCAACTGGAACTACACCGGCGCCCTCAAGGCGGTGCCGCTCGGCAACGGCACGGTCGTGTACGAGCCGCGCTTCCCGGGCATCACCTCGACGCTCGGCGCCACGACCCTGAGCGACACCCGCACCATCTCGAACTCGGTGCGCTTCGACGGCTGCACCTTCCTGGGCTCGATCGCCGGCGACACGCCGGGCGAGTACACCCACTGGCGCAACAAGATCCAGCTCACGGGCGCCACCCGCTTCTACTCGGATCCCGACGACGCGGAGCTCGCGCTCCAGCCCGACGGCGCCGCGCTCCGCAGCGCGCTGCTCGCGCTCGGCCAGGAGAAGCTCGACCGCCTGCAGCGCAGCTCGATCATGATGCCGGGCTGGTCGGTCGACGTCGGCAACTTCTCGAACCAGGTGGCGGCCGACCCCGACCTCACCGCGCGCGTCAAGCTCAAGGGCACCATCATCGCGGGCGTCATGGACATCCGCGGCACCGCCGACGTGCTCGGCACCATGCTGATGACCTTCCGCCCGATCCCGGGCCAGGGACCGCTGCACTACAACGGCATGCCCGAGGCGTTCAACACCACGCTCGGCTACTTCGGCGCGCTCGACGGCGACGGCGAGGGCTCGACCCCCGGCGACGCCGGCTTCAGCGGCTTCGGCGAGATCCGCCTCCGCTACGACCCGGACGCCAAGCTGCCCGACGGCATCCTCTGGCCCGCGTCGATCGACGCGGTCGCCGACAGCTACCGCGAGGGAGGCCGCGCATGAACCCGATGCCGACCCACGAGCACGCCATGCACCGGACCGCCGCCATGAACACCACCCTCCGCGCCGCCGCGACCACCACCCGCCGCCGCGCGCGCCGCGGCTTCTCGCTCATCGAAATGCTGGTGGCGCTGGGCATCTGCTCGGCGCTGCTGACCGCGACGCTGGTCTCGCTCACCGCGAGCTTCCGCGCGTACCAGTCGACGACCGAGCAGGCCTCGACGCATGTGATCGGGCGCGTCGTCATGCACCGCGTGATGGCGCTCGTCCGCAACGGCGTCGGCTTCGGCCCGCTGCCGAGCGACCCGCGCGAGGAGTCGGTCGCGACCGACGAGATGACCTTCATGGACGACCTCGACCGCGAGATCACGCTCCGGCTCGACCGCCAGAACAAGATCCTCTACATGGAGGTCGAGGGCGGCGGCGAGCAGATCCTGCTCGAGGGCGTCCGCGGTCCGACCGACGAGGACGGCACCGACCTCGGCGCCTTCCAGCTCGAGTACCGCAACGGATTCAAGCTGGTGCGCGCGAGCTTCGACCTGACCGTCGAGGCCGACGACAACGCCGACATCGCGATCGAGGGCAACGACGTCGTGCCGATCCGCCTCGTCGGATCGACCGCGCCGCGCCGCATCGTCTGGTGATCCACGCCGAGGCCGCGCGCGCCGCGATCAGCTTCCCTGAAGGCGCGCCGCACGCTGGCGCGCATGCATCTCCTGCGTGAGCCGCATGAGCCGCTGGTGCGTGCCGGCGAACTCCGGCGCATCCGCGTCGGGCCCGGTGGGCGCGGCCGCGGAATCCGTCGGCGCATAGCTGCCGTCGGGCGACATGGTCCAGCGCTGGCGGCGGTCGGTCAGGTGGTACTGCAGGATCTCCCACAGCCGCTCGCGGTGGCGCCGGGCCTCGATCGGGGCGGCGCACTCGACGCGGGTGTTGAGGTTGCGGTACATCCAGTCGGCGCTGCCGATGTAGAAGTCGCCGTCGAGCGGATCGGGCTGGCCGTTGCCGAACCAGAAGATGCGGCTGTGCTCGAGGAAGCGCCCGATGGTCGAGCTCACGCGGATGTTCTCGCTGAGTCCCTTCACGCCCGGGCGGATGCAGCAGAACCCGCGCACGATCAGGTCGATCGACACGCCCGCGATCGAGGCCTGGTAGAGCGCGTCGGTCACGCTGCGGTCCTCGAGCTGGTTCATCTTGACGATGATTCGGCCCGGGCGCCCCGCGCGGGCGAACTCCGCCTCGCGCTCGACGAGCTCGATGAAGCGCCGCTTCATCGCCACCGGCGCGACCAGCAGCTTGCGGTACTCGGTCTGGCGGCTGCGGCCGGTCATGTAGTTGAAGAGGCCGATGAGGTCCTCGGTGATCGCCGGATCGCAGGTCAGCAGGCCGATGTCCTCGTAGAGGCGGGCGGTCTTCGAGTTGTAGTTGCCGGTGCCGATGTGGGCGTAGGAGCGGATGCCCCCCTGCTCCTGCCGCACGACGAGCGCCACCTTGGTGTGGGTCTTGTAGCCGACGACGCCGTAGGCGACGTGCACGCCCGCGTCCTCGAGCTTGCGCGCCCAGAGGATGTTGCGCGCCTCGTCGAAGCGCGCGCGGAGCTCGACCAGCACCGCCACCTGCTTGCCGCTCTCGGCGGCGCGGATCAGCGACGGGATGAAGGGCGAGTCGCCGCTCGTGCGGTAGAGCGCCTGCTTGATCGCGAGCACCTTCGGATCGGCCGCCGCGGCCTCGATGAAGCGCTCGACCGAGTGGTCGAAGCTCTCGTAGGGATGGTGCACGACGAGGTCGCCCTCGCGGATCAGCGAGAAGATGTCGGAGTCCTCGTCCTCGAGGCCGGCGGGCGCGACCGGCGTCCACTTGGGCCAGCGCAGCTCGGGGGCGTCGATGTCGGCGATCTCGTTGACGGTGCTCCAGTCGAGGATGCCGTCGGTCTCGTAGAGGTCCTCGTCGCCGAGCTGGAGTTCGTCCTCGAGGAACCGCATGATGCGGTCGTTGGGCCGCGCGCCGACCTCGAGGCGCACCACGCGCGCGAAGCGCCGCTCGCGCAGCTGCTGCTGGATCTGCTCGAGGAGGTCCTCGGCGTCCTCGTTGTCGCGCTCGGTCTCGGCGTTGCGCGTGACGCGGAACGGCAGCACCTCGAGGATCTCCATCCCGGGGAAGAGGTCGTCGAGGTTGTGCGCGATGATGTCCTGCAGCGAGATGAAGCGGCGCGAGCTGCCGAAGCGGTAGAGCTTGCCGCCGATCTCGGGCACCTTGACGCGCGCGAACAGCGCCTCGCTCTCGCCGGGGCGGCGCAGCAGCACGCCGAGCGAGATCGACATGTTCGAGATGAACGGGAACCGGTGCCCGGGATCGACCGCGAGCGGCGTCAGGATCGGGAAGATGTTGCGGCGGTACCACTGCTCGGCCTCGATGCGCTCGGCGTCGCTCAGCCCCGACCAGTGGAGCAGCTCGATCG
>CAMBUI010000049.1 GCA_945870915.1 Candidatus Kuenenia stuttgartensis
ATTGAAGATGACGTTATCAAGGACAAGAAGCAAGAATGGCGTCGTCAGCAAATTAAAGATGAAGGTAATGATCCGGCAACAAGCAATCAAAAAGTTGGCGTTGCCGCCGCGGACACGGCCGCGACCGCGCTTCGGAGGCGGAGGCGGTGGGTGCGGGGTCGATCCATCGTGGAGTGCTCCATCTCGGGCGGATTCGCGGGTCGGGTCGGTCGGGTCGGGTCCGGCGTGCGCCGCCACCGCGCTGGTCTCGGTCAGGTCGCGTTCAACTCACATCGGGTCCGCGCGCGCGCGTCGCTCCGCGCACGGGTCTCTCGCCTGTTCACGTCTCGATCAGTTCGATGTTGGCGCGCGGGACGGTCACGCGGCGCCCGTCGGCGAGGGCGACCTCGAGCACGCGGGCCTTCGAGCCCGAGCCGAGCACGGCGGGCTCGCTCGGCAGCGCGGCGACGCCGCCGATCAGGCCGAAGTACGGGTCGCGGATCAGGCGCACCTGGGTGCCGATCTCGAGCGCGCCCTCCTCGGGACGCGCGCCCTGCGGCGGCGCCGGGTCGGCGGCGGCGCGGGCGACGACGATCTCGGGGCGCATCACGCCGGCGCGGATCTGGGTCGCGCCGTTCACGCTGGCCTCGCGGCCGGCGAACGACTTGAGCAGGCCGTGGGTGCGCTCGGCCATGGCGATGTCGCCGAAGCCCTCGGTGACCACGATGGTGAGGCCGATCCGCTCGGTGCCGGTGATGGCGACGCCGAGGTCGTAGCCGAGGATCGCCTTGAGGTCGGCGTCGTCGATGCCGCCGGCGACGAGCGCCGCGACGCCCGCGTCCTGCGCGGCCTTGACCGCCGCGGCGGTGATGCGCGCGCCGCCGAGCACGACGCAGCCCTTCATGTCGGCCGCGATGTGCGCGGCGTCGAGCACCTCGCCGGGCGCGCTGCAGGCGACGCGGATCGGGCCGACCGTCTCGCCGCCGACGCCGAAGATGCCCTGGACGAACACCGCGTCGGCCTCGACCACGGCGCCCTCGCCGGGAAGGACCTCGGTCACGCGGCCGTCGACATACGCCTTGACCTCGACCGCGAGCGGCGCGCCGCGCAGGATGACCTGCCCGGTGGTGGCGCTGATCGACTCGACGGTGCCCGCGGCGGGCGCGGCGAGCTCCTTCTTGCCGAAGCCGAAGATGCCCTTGGAGCGCGCGATCGGCTGGCCGGCGGCGACGGTGTCGCCCGGCTTGACCAGCATGAGCGACGGCACATCGCCTGCGGGCACCGACAGCTGCGAGGCGACGGCGACCGGGGTCACATCACCCTCGATGTAGGTGCGCGCGACGACATCGCGGGCCTTCACGGCGTCGCCGGCCTTGACCAGCACCTCGCCGTGCACGGGAAGGAGTCGCCGCGCGCGGTAGAGCGTGCGCGCCGAGACCTTGAGACCGGGCGTGTATGCCTTGGCCATGGTCAGCGAGTCTCCCAGATCTGCGCCCAGCGCGCCACCGCGGCGCGTCGATCCGCGGCGCTCTCGGGCAGCATGAGCGGTCGTCCGCGCGCGTCGAACAGGATGCCGACGGTGCCGCCCTTCACGCGCCGCGCGACCGGCTTGCCCGGGCCCGCGCCGAGGTCGAACTCCTTCGCGGGCTCGACCACGACCTCGACCTCCTGCTCGGGACCGACGCGCACGAGCGCCACATCGCCGCAGGCGAGCTCGCCCGATGCGCTCACGGCGCCGGACACGCGGTAGGTGAAGCACTTCCGGCCCCACTTGCCCTCTCCCTTCGCAGCGACCGACCAGCCGAGCCGCACCAGGCAGTCGCGCTCGAAGACCTCCATCGCCGCGGGCGCGTGCACGCTCGCGAGCACCCCGAGGTGCGGCATCATGAAGATCGAGTCCTTGGCCAGCTGCGTGAAGCCCTGCGGCTCGAAGCTGTCGACGAGCATGGCCGCGGTCTGCTCCATCTTCGGCGCATGGCTGAGCACGCCGCCCGACGCCACGAGGAGGTCGAGCTTCATGTCGTCGACGATCGTCTGCCCGCTCGCCTGCTGCGCGAAGAGGTCGCCCACGGTGCGCTGCTGCTGCACGCCCTTGAGCGTGGTGGCGAACTCCTTGTGCTGCACGTACGCGAGCCGCAGCGCCTCGCGCGCCACCGCCTGCTCGAACACCAGCGCCTCCGCCGACTGCGGGATGGTGGTCGGGCGGATCATCTTGTTCTTGACGCGGTTGCGCAGCTCGCGCTCGTCCATGTCGATGTGCACCCAGCGGAGGACGTTGTCCATACCCGCCTCGGCGCACACGTTGGAGATCGAGTAGCTCATGCCCAGGTTGGCGCTCACCGTGCGGTTGAAGGTGCCGCCGAACACGCTGAACACATCGGTGGTCGCGCCGCCGATGTCGACGCACACGGCGTTGAGCCCGTCGCGCGCGGCGATCCGCTGCAGGATGTCGCCCACGGCGCCCGGCGTGGGCATGATCGGGGCGTCGCTCCACGCGATGAGCCGGTCGTAGCCGGGCGCGTGCGCCATCACGTGCTCGAGGAACACATCGTGGATCTTGTCGCGCGCGGGGCCGAGGTTCTCCTGCTCGAGCGTGGGGCGGAGGTTGTCGACCACGGCGAGGTCGAAGCCGCCGTACTTCGGGTCGCCGAAGATCGCGCGCACCTGCGGCGCCGCGTCCTTGTTGCCCGCGTAGATGACGGGCAGCTCGTACTCGCCGCCGAAGCGCGGCCGCGGCTTGGCGGGCGCGATCTGCTCGGCGATCTGCACCACCTGCTGCACATTGCCGCCGTCGGTGCCGCCGGAGATGAGCACCATGTCGGGGCGCAGCTCGCGGATGCGCTGGATGCGCTCGTGCGGCTTGCGCTTGTCGTTGGAGGCGATGGTGTCCATCACGATCGCGCCCGCGCCGAGGGCGGCGCGCTTGGCGCTCGCGGCGGTCATCTGCGCGACCACGCCCGCGACGACCATCTGCAATCCGCCGCCGGCCGAGGAGGTCGAGATGTAGAGGTCGCACCCGTCGGGATCCGCGTCGCCCCTGCGGCGGATGATGGTGCCGTCGTCGGCGATGAAGCGCCGCCCCGCGAGCTCGCCGATCTCGGTGAGCGCGTTCGACACGCCGATGGTCACGTTGGCGAAGGGCTCCTCGACCGTGGTGGGCGCCTCGGCGCGCTGCGTCTGCCGCCACGAGTCACCGACGCGCTCGACCAGGATCGCCTTGGTCGTGGTCGATCCGCAGTCGGTGGCCAGGATGTAGCGCAGCTTCGCGATGTCGATGGCGGGCTTCGATGACGGGACGGGCGCACTCATGGCGCGCAGCGTATCGGGTCACTTCGGGGAAGGCGTGGTCGCAGGCGCCGCGGGCGTGATCGCAGGCGCTGCGGGCGTGGTCGCAGGCGCCGCGGGCGTGGACGCAGGCGCTGCGGGCGTGGTCGCAGGCGCTGCGGGCGTGGTCGCCGGCGCCGGGATCGTCGGCGCGGGCGCGTCCTTGACGCAGCGGAAGCCGAGGTGCTCGAGCGCCGTGTCGGGCGGCGCCGCCATGCGGGCGCTCGGGCGGTAGCTCGCGCAGTAGCTGTCGTTGCAGAGGAACGACCCGCCGCGGTGGACGCGCGACTCGGGCGCGTGGGGATTGCGCGGATCGCGGCTCTTGGACGGCCCCTTCGGGTCGTTCACGGCCGCGCCGGGCGCGAGTCCGCGGACCCGCTCGGCATAGGCGTTGTCGGCGTAGCGATCGGCGCACCACTCCCACACGTTGCCCGCGGTGTCGAACAGGCCGAAGCCGTTGGGCGGATAGGTGCGCACGGGCGCGCTGCGCACGAACCCGTCGAACGCGACATTGCGGCGCGGGAACTCCCCCTGCCAGATGTTGCAGCGCCACGGCTTGCCGGCACCCGGGTCGACCGACTCGTCGCCCCACGCGTTGACCTTGCCGTCGAGGCCGCCGCGCGCGGCGTACTCCCACTCGGCCTCGGTGGGCAGACGCTTGCCGGCCCACGCGCAGTAGGCGAGCGCGTCCTCGTGGGCGATGTGCACCACGGGATGGTCGTCGCGTCCGTCGATCGAGCTCGCAGGCCCCTGCGGATGGCGCCAGCTGGCGCCGGTCGTCCAGGTCCACCAGTTGAAGTAGTCGTCGGCGGGCTGGTTGGCCGCGGGCTGGGTGAACACCAGCGAGCCCGGCGCAAGCATCTCGTCGGGCGGCTTGGGCGTGCCGGCCGGCACCTGCTTCTTGAGCTCCTCCCAGTCGACCGGCCGCTCGGCGACCGTCTTGTAGCCCGTGGCGTCGGCGAAGGCGCGGAACTGCGCGTTCGTGACCTCGGTGGCGTCGATCCAGAATCCGCGCAGCGTGACGCGGTGCCGCGGCGACTCGTCGGGCCGCGCGAGCGGGTCGGTCGAGCCCATGGTGAAGGTGCCGGCGGGGATCCAGACCATCCCGGCGGGCGCGTCGGCCGGGGCGGGCGTGGGCGATGCCGCGGGCGTGGGCGCAGGCGTGGTCGCGGGCGCGGGCGCGGGCGCGGGCGCGGGCGGGGATCTGACATCTGGCGCCGTTGATCGCATCGCGAGAAGCAGGATCGTGGCGGCGAGCGCGGTCATGGGGCGAAGTGTAGCCTTCCGCCATGCGCGCATTTCTCCGCAACGCCTTCGCGATGGACGACGGGAAACCGTGCGAACCGGCGCCCGAGGAGCGGGTGGTGCTCGAGAAGCTCGCCGACGAACTCGCGCGCCGCCGGATGAGCGGCCCCGCGCTCGCCTTCCTCGAGATGTCGCGGCCGATGAACGCGCTCGGCGCAGCGGCGCTCCACTTCTTCTCGCCGCTCGCGTCGACGCTGGCCGATCCGGTCGCGCTGCGGCGCTTCGCGGAGTTCCTCGACCGGCGCGGATCGGTCGACGTCCTGTGCCGCATCATCGAGGCCGCCGAGCGCGCGCACGCCGCCGCCTGCTGCGAGGGCGAGACTCCAAAGAAGCCGTGAACAGGCTTCGCCGCCGCGGCGGCGTCACGAGAGCTTGAACGCGCCGACCGACTGGCGGAGCACCTGACTGGCGCGCTGGAGGTCGCCCGCGGTGCGGCCGAACTCCTCGGCGCTGTCGACCGCGCGCTTGGCGGCGGTGGCGAGCGCGCCCATCGACTCGGAGATCGTCTGCGCGCCCTGCGACTGGCTGTCCATGCCGTCCGACACCGAGCGGATGCGCTCGGCGTTGCGCTCGACCTGGGCGATGATCTCGGCCATCTGCCGGCTCGAGGCGACGACCTCGTCGACGCCGCGTCGGACCTTCTCGGAGAAGCGGTCCATCTCCATCACGCCCGCGCCGACGGCGGACTGCATCTCGCGCACCATCGACTCGATGTCGACGGTGGCGCCGGCGGTCTGGTCGGCGAGGCGGCGGATCTCGCGGGCGACCACGAGGAAGCCGCGCCCCTGCTCGCCGGCCTTCTCGGCCTCGATGGCGGCGTTGACCGAGAGCAGGTTCGTCTGGTCGGCGACCTTGGCGATGGTGGTCACGACGCCGTTGATGCTGGAGGCGCGCTCGCTGATCGCCGAGAGCTTGGCGGCGATCGAGCCCGTCGCTTCGGCGAGCTCGCGGATGGTGCCGTCGACCGAGCCGAGGTTGCCGCGCGCGTCGTCGGCGAGCGCCGAGGTGCGCTCGACCGCGCCGTCGACATCGGCCATGGTGCGGGCGAGCTCGACGCCGGTCGCGCTGATCTGCCGCGTGGCCGCCGCGATCTGCGCCGACGACTCGCCGAAGCGGTGCGCGACCGACTCCTGCTCGCGGCTGGTGGCCGACAGCTCGAGCGCGCTCGAGTCGAGGGTGACGCCCGCGGAGCGGACGCCGGCGAGCAGTCCGTTGAGGTTGCCCTTCATCCGCTGCAGGCTGCGGAGGAGGACGCCCGCCTCGTCGCCGAGCCGGCACTCCTGGACACTGCACGAGAGGTCGCCGTCGGCGATCGCGTCGGCCGCGATGGCGGCGGCGCGCACGCGCCGGCCGGTGCTGACGGCGATCCATCCCACGAATCCCGCCGACAGCGCGAGGCCGCCGAACGCGAACGCGGCGCTGGTCCAGACCTCGGCGCGGATCGGCGCGACGACCACCTCGCGGGGCTTGGCGCAGACCAGCGTCCAGCCGCCGCTGTCGATGCGCACCGCGGCGGCGAGCATCTCGCTGCCGTCGCGCGGATGGATGCAGTTCTCGACGAACGCGTCGTCGTCGGCGCCGCGGATGAGCGGCGCGAGCATGTCGGCCAGGCGCGACTCGGCGACCACCGTGGTGCGCAGCTGTCCGACGCCGGAGGAGGCCGCGGCCGAACCGGCCACGATCTCGGGATCCTCGGTGGCGACGATGAACCGCCCGCGCGACGAGACGAGGTACATCTCGGCGCCGACCTCGCGCGCGCTCGCGCGGACCATGGCCTCGATCCCGGCCAGCGCGCGGTCGACCGCGCCGATGCCGCGGAACCTGCCGTCGATCACGATCGGGTGCGACTGCTCGACGACGAGCTGCCCGTCGTAGACATACGGCTCGGTCACGACCGTGACCGCCCGGCCGGCCTCGGCGAAGGCGCGGCGCACGCCGTCGTAGTACAGGCTGCTCTCGAAGTCGACGAGCGGCTTCACGCCGATCGCGTCGCCCGCCTGCCAGTCGCGGAACGGGTACGGGATGAACCGGCCCGACGCGTCCATCCACTCCTTCGGGTCGGCGGTGGCGGCGATCCCGTCCTTTCCGTCCGCGTTCGGCTCGTAGGCGACGTAGGCGGCGGTGATGTTGTCGTCGGCGGCGAGCTGGCCCTTCAGGACCTCGATGGTGAGCGCGCGCTGGCCGAAGAGCCCCGCCTCCTGCTGCGCGGCGAGGGCGCGCGCGGCGCGGATCGCGTCGGCGTTCGAGGCGCCGATCCGGGCGGCGGTCGCCAGCGCCTCGCGCTCGAGGTCGCCCTCGGCCATGATCTCGAGGTGCTCGAACTTCTGGACCATGCCCAGGGCGATGATGCCGCCCAGCACGGCGGCGCCGGGCAGGATGCCGAGCAGGAGCAGCCGACCCGCCAGCGAGCGGGTGAACGGAATCGAGCGTGCGTTCGAGTCGGAGCGGTCCATCGCCGAATGGTAATGGAACGCGACCCCAGTACGATGACGGCATGACTCCCGCGACCACCACCACCAGCAGCGGCGGCGCCGGCGGCAGCGGCATGCCCGCCAAGCCCGGCGTCGTCTCCCGCTTCCAGTCGATCGCCGACACCCCGGGCGAGCCCAACGGCTTCATGGCCGACGGCTCGGTGATGGCGGCCTTCAACCTGCTCGGCTGGGTCGACGAGAACGCGGCCCACTTCAAGCCGCCGGTGGGCAACAAGTACCTCTACTCGGGCCGCGACTTCTTCGTGATGGTCATCAAGGGGCCGAACGCGCGCAACGACTTCCACCAGGTCGACAGCGAGGAGTTCTTCATCCAGCTCAAGGGCGATGTCGCGGTCAAGACCATCGAGGACGGCGTGGTGAAGACGCACGCGATCCGCGAGGGCGAGGTCTTCTTCATCCCGCCGAACGTGCCGCACTCGCCGCAGCGCGGCCCGGACACGCTCGGGCTGGTCGTCGAGCGCCGCCGTCCGCAGGGCGAGCCGGAGCACCTGATCTTCTTCTGCGAGAAGTGCAACACGCTCGTCTACGACAAGGTCTTCGACTGCCGCGACATCGTGCAGCACTTCGCGCAGGCGATGGAGGAGTTCTGGGCCGACCCGGTGCTCTCGACCTGCAGGTGCTGCGGGCACCGCATCACCAAGCCGTAGGGCGCGCACGCACGACCTGCCCCGGCGGGCGTCATCCGTTCCGCAGACTGCGTCTGCGGGCACCCGCGTCGGTGGGGTTGCGAGTGGTGCGAGGGCCGTGTTCGATGCCCCGACCCGGAGGGTCAGAGCTCGACCTGGGCGCCGAAGTCGACGACGCGGTCGGGCGGCAGGCTGAACGAGCGGGTCGCGTCGACCGAGTTGCGCGCGAGCGTGGAGTAGAGGCGCTTGCGCCAGCCCGACATCTTCGAGGTGCCGGTGGGCACGACCGAGGTGCGGCGGGCGAAGTAGGTCGTCTGCTCGGCGTCGAAGTTGAAGCCGTGCGCCTTGGCGCGCTCGAGGAACCGCGGGATGTTCGGGCTCTCCATGAAGCCGCAGAGCGCCGTGATCTTCCACACGCCGTCGGGCAGCCACTCGACGCGGATCTGGCGGCCGGCCGGCACCACGGGCAGGTTCGACGAGACGATGGTCATGAGCACGACCTGCTCGTGCAGCACATGCGCGTGCTCGACGAAGTGCTTGAGCGCGAGCGGCGTGTTGTAGTTGGTGGTGAGGAACACCGCGGTGCCGGGCACGCGCGGGATCGCGTCGGTCCACAGCTCGCCCAGGAAGTCGTGGATCGACTGCGTCTCCTCGGCCAGCTTGCGCCCGATGAAGAACGAGCCCTGCACCCAGGTCGACATCACCAGGAAGGCGAGGAAGCCGATCGCCAGCGCGAACCAGCCGCCGGTGATGATCTTGGGCGCGTTGGCCGCGAAGAGCAGCAGGTCGACCACCAGGAAGGCGCCGACGAGCACCATCACCCAGCGGCGGCGCCAGCGCCACAGCCGGCGCGCGACGACCGCGAAGAGGATCGTCGTGATGCCCATGAGCGCGGTGACCGCGATGCCGTAGGCGCTCGCGAGGCTGGTCGAGGTCGGGAACAGCAGCACGGTGAACAGGCAGCCCACCAGCATCAGCGAGTTCACCGACGGGATGTAGATCTGCCCCTCCTGCTCGCCCGAGGTGTGCACGACCTCGAGGCGCGGGAGCATGTTGAGCCGGATCGCCTGCCGCACCATCGAGAAGACGCCCGAGATCATCGCCTGGCTGGCGATGATGGTCGCCGCCGTCGAGAGGATGACCGCGGGGATCAGGAGCGGCTGGGGCACCAGCGAGTAGAACGGGTTGAAGGTCTCGGCCTTGGTCGGGTCGAGGGTGCCGTCGGACATGCCCGTCAGCACCGCGGCGCCCTGGCCGAAGTAGTTCAGGACCAGCGCCGGCGCCACCAGCAGGTACCAGCCGATGCGGATGGGACCGATGCCGAAGTGGCCCATGTCGGCGTACAGCGCCTCGGCGCCCGTCACCACCAGCACGATCGCGCCGAGGAGGAAGAACACCTCGCCCGGGTGGTGCATGGCGAGCGCGACCGCGTACATCGGGTTCACGGCGGTCATGATCGACGGCATCTTCATGATGCCGCCGAGCCCGAGCAGGCCGAGGGCGACGAACCAGAGGATCATGACCGGCCCGAAGACGACGCCGATCTTGGCCGTGCCGAACTGCTGGAAGTAGAAGACGCCGATCAGGATGACCACGACCGTCGGCACGACCACCGGCTCGAGCGCGGTGTTGAAGACGATCAGTCCCTCGACCGCCGACAGCACCGAGATCGACGGGGTGATGATGCCGTCGCCGAACAGCAGCCCCGCGCCCGCGATGGCGAGCATCGACATGATGAACCGCCCGCGGCGGGCGCTCGCCGAGAGTCCGCGGGGGATCAGCGACAGGAGGGCGAAGATGCCGCCCTCGCCGCGGTTGGCCGCCCGGGTGATGGTGAAGATGTACTTCACGTTCACCACGAAGAAGAGCAGCCAGAACATCAGCGACAGCATGCCGCGGACGAGCTCCTCGTCGATGTCGCGCTCGTGGTGCCCGAGATGGATGAACGCTTCCTTGAGCGCGTACAGCGGGCTCGTGCCGATGTCGCCGAAGACGACGCCGATGGCTCCGATGGCCAGGCCCGCGAAGGCCTTGGGCGAGAGATGCTGTGTGCGCGCGTGCGACACGGGTGGAAGCGGAGAGTGTACCTGTGCCGCGGCGGAGTGCGGATGGGTCGCCGGCCGCGCGACCGGTGCCCGGGCCCCCTTCAGGCAGCCTCCGCGGCGGCGCGGTGCGGATAACCTCCCCGCTCGGCCCGACACCCCGAGCATCGAGCGCCTCCGCGCCCCGGGCAGCCCCGTGGCGGGCACCCCCCCGCGCGGCGGGCACTCGGAGAGAGACGGTGTCGAGAAGGTGTCTGCATGCGCGTCATCGACCTCCACACCCACATCCTCCCCCCCTCCTGGCCGGACCTCGCCGAGCGGGCGGGCACCCGCGGATGGTTGGAGATCACGCACCTCGGAGGCGACAGAGGTGGCGGCGCGGCGGGCGGCTCCGGCTGCGCCTGCGCGCGGCTGACCATCGACGGGCGCCACTTCCGCGACATCGAGGCGAACTGCTGGGACCCCGCCGCCCGCATCCGCGAGTGCGACGCGCACGGCGTATCGGCGCAGGTGCTCTCGACGGTGCCGGTGATGTTCTCGTACCACCAGCCGGTGCATGCGGCGCTCACGCTCGGACGGCACCTCAACGACCACATCGCCGAGGTCGTGCGCGCGCACCCGACGCGCTTCATCGGACTCGGCACCGTGCCGATGCAGGACACCGAGCTCGCCTGCCGCGAGCTCGACCGCTGCCTCGACGAACTCGGCATGCGCGGCGTCGAGATCGGCTCGAACATCAACGCGCGGCGGGGCGACGGCGTGACCGAGCTCAACCTCGACGCACCCGAGCTGTTCCCCTTCTTCGAGCACTGCGCGCGGCGCGGCGCGGCCGTGTTCATCCACCCGTGGAACATGATGGGACAGGCAAGCGTGCAGAAGTACTGGCTGCCGTGGCTCGTCGGCATGCCCGCCGAGACCGCGCGCGCCGCGTGCTCGCTGATGTTCGGCGGCGTGCTGCTGCGGCTGCCCTCGCTCAAGGTCTGCCTTGCGCACGGCGGCGGAAGCCTCGCCTTCACCATCGGCCGCATCGCGCACGGCTTCCGCGAGCGGCCCGACCTGTGCGCCATCGACGTCCCCTGCGACGACACCGGCGACCCGCGCGCGCAGATGCGGCGCTTCTACTTCGACACGCTGGTGCACGACGAGGCGGCGCTGCGGTTCCTGATCGACGCGGTCGGCGCCTCGCGCCTGGCGCTCGGCAGCGACTACCCCTTCCCGCTCGGCGAGCGCGTGGCGGGCACGCTCATCCGCGGCATGCACGGGATCTCGGACGCCGACCGCGCGCGCATGCTCGCGGGCACGGCGGAGGAGTTCCTGCAGGTGGGGGTCTGATTCATGCGCCAACTCCTGCCAGGCATCGCCGCGCCGAGCGGTGCGTCTGCAAAGCCATTTCGCAAATAGACTTACGATCTTGCGTCTGAGAAAATGGGCGTTCGGGCCGCGGGATACGGCCGGTGCGGCCTGTGCGGGGCGAGTTCGTCACCATCGAGCGAATTTGGTTCGCGTAAGCCCTGTCGCGAGGCACCTTTGCGTTGCGCCGTAGCCGTTTTCCCACGTCTTGGGGGGGCGGTCGGCGCGAGGGAACTGCATCATGACTCGCGAAAAGAAGAATTGTCCGTCTCACGGCGTGAGCTCCTTTGTGGTCGGCGCGGCGTTCATCGCCTCGCTCGGCGGATTCGCAATGTCGGCGCATGCTCAGGACGAGTGCGCGACGGCCACCAGCCTGACGGCGGGTGTGTCGGTTCCCTTCACCTTCACCGCGACCTTCCCGACGCCCAGCGCGGGCGTGCCGGTCGACACGCAGTGCCCCGATGGGACGCTGCTTTGGACCGCGTCGACCCCGGACCTCTGGTTCAAGTTCGTGGCGCCGGCGAACGGCGTGGCGACCTTCGACACCTGCACCGCCGATCCGGCGACCACGATCGACCCCTCGCTGGTGATCTACGAAGGCGTGTGCGGCAGCCTCGTGCAGGTCGCCTGCAGTGGCGACGGCTTCGGCAACAACTCGACTCCCAGCGCCTGCAACAGCCTGAGCGCGCGCGTCGCGAACTTCGCGGTGACCGCGGGCTCGGTGTACTGGGTGCGCGTGGGCCGCATCGAGAATTCCAACGTGCTCGTGCCGGCGCCGACGGGCCAGATCACCGTCTCGATGAGCCGCGTGAGCGCCTGGGGCCTCGGCAACAGCAACCAGCTCGAGGTTCCGAGCTCGGTCGGCCTGCCCACCGCGGTGAGCGCGGGTGCGAACCACGCCATGGCACTCCGCAGCGACGGCGTGGTCGTTGCGTGGGGCGGCAACACCAGCGGCCAGGCCAACGTGCCGGCCGGTCTCGCGGGTGTCCGCGCGATCGCCGCGGGCAACCTGCACTCGCTCGCGCTGCGCGCCGACGGCACCGTGATCGGCTGGGGTAGCGTGGCCAACGGCCGCTCGACGCCGCCGGCGGGCCTTGTCGACGCGGTCTCGATCGCGGCAGGCGGCAGCCACTCGCTGGTGGCGCGCGCCACCGGCGCGGTGATCGGCTTCGGTTCGAACACCTCGGGCCAGATCACGATTCCCGTCGCGGCGACCACCGTGGTCCAGGTCGCGGCGGGCAACTCGCACAGCGTGGCGCGGCGCGCCAACGGCACCGTCCTCGCATGGGGCGGTAGCGCGATCAACGGCCAGGCGAACGTTCCCGCGGGCCTGGCGGGAGTGACCGACATCGCCACCGGCACCACCGGCAACCACACCCTCGCGCTGCGCAGCGACGGCACCGTCGCGGCGTGGGGCCAGAACAGCTCGGGCCAGTCGACCGTTCCCGCGGGACTTTCCGGCGTGATCGACATCGCGGCGGGTTCGGCGCACTCGCTCGCGCTCAAGTCGGACGGCACGATCGCGGCGTGGGGTTCCAACACCAACGAGCAGATCTCCATTCCGCGTGCGATCGGCCCCATGGCCGCGATCGCCGCGGGTGCGGCGTTCAACATCGCCATCTTCGACGAGTGTCCGAACGATCCGGCGAAGACCGCGCCCGGCATCTGCGGCTGCGGCGTCCCCGACGTCGACACCGACGGCGACGGCGTGCTGGACTGCGGCGACCTCTGCCCGAACGATCCGAACAAGACCGAGCCCGGGACCTGCGGCTGCGGCACGCCTGAAACCGACTCCGATTCGGACGGCACGCCCGACTGCATCGACGGCTGCCCGGCCGACGCCGGCAAGATCGCCCCTGGAACCTGCGGCTGCGGCACGCCCGACACCGACACCGACGCGGACGGCACGCCCGACTGCGTCGACCAGTGCCCGGATCTCGCGGCGCTGACCGCACCGGTCGTCTACTACCGCGATGCGGACGGCGACGGCTTCGGCGCGCTCCTCGTGACCACCTCGGTCTGCGCGGTGCTCCCGCCGGAAGGCTACGTGACCGACTCGGCCGACTGCAACGACGCGGCTGTGCTCTACACCGACGGTGACAACGACGGATTCGGCGCCGGCGCCCCCGCGGCGTGCGGCGTGGCGCTCAGCACCGACTGCAACGACAGCGTGACCGCCATCAACCCGGCCGCGACCGAAGTCTGCGACGCGGGCAATGTCGACGAGAACTGCAACACCCTCGCCGATGACGCCGACGCCGGCGTCGACGCGAACACCAAGTCGGACTTCTACGCCGACATCGACGGCGACAGCTACACCATCGCCGCCGCCAGCCGCTTCTGTGACATGCCCGCGTCGGGCTACGCCGCGGTCGCTTCTGCCCAGGTCGACTGCAACGATGCGGTGAACGCCATCAACCCCGGCGCGACCGAAGTCTGCGACGCGGCCGATGTCGACGAGAACTGCAACGACCTCGCCGACAACGCCGATTCGGGCGCCGCCGAGGCGGGCAAGAGCGACTTCTACGCCGACGCCGACCTCGACGGATTCACCGTCGCCGCGGCGTCGCGCTTCTGCGACATGCCGAGCTCGGGCTACGCGACCGTCGCCTCGAGCCAGGCCGACTGCAACGACCAGGTGCTCGCCATCAACCCCGGCGCGACGGAAGTCTGCGACGCGGGCAATGTCGACGAGAACTGCAACGAGCTCGCCGATGACGCCGACGCCGGCGTCGACGCGTCCACCAAGTCGGACTTCTACGCCGACATCGACGGCGACACCTACACCGTCGCCGCCGTGAGCCGCTTCTGCGACATGGCCGCGGGCTACGTCGCCGCCGCCTCGGCCGAGGTCGACTGCAACGATGCCGTGAACGCCATCAACCCCGGCGCGACCGAGATCTGCGACGCGGGCGATGTCGACGAGAACTGCAACACCCTCGCCGATGACGCCGATGCCGGCGTCGACGCGGCCACCAAGTCGGACTTCTTCGCCGACGCCGACAGCGACACCTACACCGTGGCCACCGCCAGCCGCTTCTGCGACATGCCCGCCTCGGGCTACCTCGCGGTCGCCTCGGCCTCGGCCGACTGCGTCGACAGCGACGCCGCCATCAACCCCGGTGCGGCCGAGCTCTGCGCCGACGCGCTGGTCGACAACAACTGCGACGGAACCGCCGACAGCGTCGACGAGCTCGCCGCCGACAAGGTCGACTTCTTCCGTGACGGCGACGGCGACGCCTACTCCATCGCCCAGACCGCGAAGTTCTGCTCGGGCACGACCAACGCCGGCTACATCGCCGTCGCCTCGGCCCAGGCCGACTGCAACGACGGCGTGAACACCATCAACCCCGGCGCGACGGAAGTCTGCGACGCGGGCAACGTCGACGAGAACTGCAACAGCCTGTCCGACGATGCCGACCTCGGCACCGCCGACGCAGGCAAGACCAGCTACTTCGCCGACGCCGACAGCGACACCTTCACCGTCTTCGCCGCCAGCCGCTTCTGCGACGCGCCCGCCTCGGGCTACGCCGCGGTCGCCTCGGAGCGCGAGGACTGCAACGACGCGACCGCCGCCATCTTCCCCGGCGCGCTCGAGAACTGCGCCAACGACGGCGTGGACAACGACTGCGACGGCGAGGCCGCCCTCGACTCGGAGTCGATCGACTCGATCGGGTACTGCGTCGACGGCGACAGCGACGGCTACGGCACCGGCGCCATCACGATGTCGTGCACCCCGGTGACCGGCATGGTCACCAATGGCGCCGACTGCAACGACCTTGATCCGCTGGTGTCGCCGCTCGGCGTCGAGACCTGCGCCAACGACGGCATCGACAACAACTGCAACGGCGTCAGCAGCGTGCTGGAGGCGATCGACAGCGTCGACTACTTCACCGATGCCGACGGCGACGGCTTCGGCGTCTCGGGCGGCACGGCCACCAAGTCGTGCACCGCGATCCAGGGCTTCGCCGCCAACGCCGCCGACTGCGACGACAGCGCCCTCCTCTACGCCGACGCCGATGGCGACGGACAGGGTGCGGGTTCGCCGGTCGCCTGCGGTGTCGCCAGCAACACCGACGGCTGCGCCGACAACGCCAGCCTCTTCGCT
>CAMBUI010000050.1 GCA_945870915.1 Candidatus Kuenenia stuttgartensis
AGTAGAGCAGGAACTGTGCGTCGGTCTTCGGGTCGACACCGGGCTGCGCGTAGTCGAGCACGGCCTGGCACAGCTCGAGCCGCGCGACCGGCGCGCCCTCGCGGTACACGACCGTCGCCGCACTCGCGCGCGACCGCCCGAAGCTCGCCACCGACGGCGTCCGCGACTGCGCCGCGACGAGCGCCCCGCGTGCGATCGGCTCTCCCTGCGCATCCTTCGCGCGCGCGAGGTTGACCAGCACGGCGCTCGAGGGGCGGACTGCGCTCTTCGCCGAGCCGAGCGCCAGCAGAGGAGTCGCGAAGTACACCGCGCGGATGCCGTCGCCATCCCAGAGGCAGATCGCCACATCGCCCTCGATGAGATCGACCACGGTCACCGACTGGGCATCGGCGGAGGCGATCGTCGCGTCGAGCGTCCGAAGGTCCGCGACCTTGAGCGCGTCGATCCGCTTGAGCATCGCCTCGCCGAGGACCTCGCCGTCGGCCAGCCCGCGCTCGACCGTCCACGGCGCGCCCTCGGCCGTGCGCACGAACGCGATCGTGCGCGACTCGGTCGGCGTCGCGTGCGGGCCGTCGAGCAGGGACGGCTTGAGTAGCACCTCGAGCTCGAGTTTCGTCGTATCCGAGGTGCGCACGCGCACCGCCGCCGGCGGCTCGGTGGCGCCGCGGCTCGCGGACGCCGCTGCCGGCGTGCATGCGATGGTGATGGCGAGGAGCGCGGCCGAAGGCGACATCCGCCGCAGTGTACGGACGCCGCAGATCGGGCGGTCGCGTGCGGCAGGCGACAAACGCACGCCGCCCGCGCAAGGCGGGCGGCGTGGTCACATGCGGTTGGTGGTTCGCGTGCAGCGCGGCGGCGATCGATGCGCCCGATGCCCGGGCCCCGCCGTCAGGCCGCCGCGGTCACTTGCGCTCGCCGAACATGGCGGCCAGGCGGAACGCGAGCTTGAGCGCCTCGAGGTACACCCACGCGAGGGTCACGATGAGTCCGAAGGCGAGCAGCCACTCGACCGACTTCGGCGCGCCCGCGGCGACCGCCTCGTCGATCTGCGCGAGGTCGACGAGCAGCCAGAGCGAGGCCAGCAGCAGGATCGCGGCGTTGATGCCGAGGCCGATCCACGCGGCGCTGCCGCCGCCGAAGGCGCCCGACAGGCTCAGCCACGGCATGTTCACGCCGAACAGGCTCACGACGAACGCCACCAGCATCGCGATGCCGAGACCCGCCGTCACCACGAACAGCACCGACTGGAAGCGCGGTCCCGCGCGGATGATCCCGAAGGAGTGCAGCGCGAGCATCGCCGCCATCAGGCTGCCGGTGATGATGAACGCCTGCAGCGCGAGGCCTCCGGCGACGGTGATGCCCTTCGCCGCCAGGATGCTCTCGAGCATGAGGCTCAGGCAGCCGAGGAACACGCCCTGCGTGATCGAGTAGACCGGCGCGCACACCACCGCGGCGGCGGGCTTGGCCATCATCACGAAGAAGAGGATCAGCGAGACCACCAGCGAGGCGATCAGGCTGATCATGTACATGGCGGGGTAGGTCTGCGCGACGACGTATCCGACGGCGCCCGCCGCGACGGCGAGGATGGTGCAGATGCCGGTCTTGGCGAGGACGCCCTGGACGCTGGCGAGGTTGCTGCGGTCGCCGATCTGGCCAAGGACGCGGCCGAGCGACTGGTCGGAGAGAACGGGGTTGGACGAGGTGAGCATGGACATGGTGGCAGTATAGGTCGGCGAAACGGCGGATTCGCGTTGACAGACGGTCGCCCGCGGGCGTGCGCGGCCGCCGTCACCCGCGGCGCCGTCAGCCAACGCCCAGCGCCGCCTGGCAGCCGCGGACGGCGCGCGCCCGACGGACTCCCGCCTCGACCAGCCGCGACAGGTCGCGCCGGCGCAGCGTCTCCATGAGCGTTCCTGCACCTGCGAGAGAGGCCGATAGCATCGCGGCGGCATTGCGCAGCAGCGCCTCGTGTTCGCCGCCTGCGGCAAGCCCGTCCCAACCGGCGAGCACCGCCAGGGCGTCATCCGCCTGCGCCACGGTCTTCAGGAGCTTCTCATCGGTCGGCCGCCCGGTGTACCCGAGGTCGGCGAGGGCCAGCCGCACCGCCGCGTCCTCGAGGCGGAGCTCTCCGATCGCGTTCAGTTTCGGTCGCGAATGCTCGGCCCCCGGCGGCAGCGGCGCCGACTTGTCGGCCAGCCGCGCGGCCCATTCCGGGATGGGAGCCACGGCACTGTCGATCCCGAACTCGCGCACCGTCGCCTCGGCGCGGGACTTCATCCGCGCATGCGCCGAACCCGCCCCCGCGAGCCCGCCATCGCGCGCGAGCGACTCGTCGAGCACCGTCCTGAGCTTGCGTCCGTTCGCCTCGGCGACCGCCAGGCAGTGCGGGCACGGCGTTCCCTCGACCGGCTTCACGCAGCGCGTGCAGAAGTTCCGCCACCGCGGCTGCGCGCACCGGCAGAACGCATCGCTCCCGCGTGCCCGCTCGGCGCCGCAGCCATCGCACCGCTCGGCGATGCGCGCCTCGAGGATGGGCCGTCCGGGGGATTGGGGGGAGTGCTGCGTCATGGACAGGCGGTTGTCGGACGGAGGAGGATAGATCCTGAGAATTCCGAGGGAAAGTCACGGCGATTCGCGGCGCATTCGTTGGCGCTGGACCTCGGGTCGTCGTGTCGGTCGCGCCGCGTGGATCGGATCCATCATGAGTGCCCGCAGATGAAGGCGAAGCCGCAATCTGCGGAACGGATGACATCAGGCTGCGCTGGACCCGAGCGTCCCGCGCTCCGCAGACTTCCTCCGCGGGTACGCATGGCAAGCGTCATCTGCGGATGGAGCATCGCACGCGTCCGATGGCGAACCGTGCCGAACACGCCTCCCCGAGGAATCAGCTCCAGGTTTCGATCAACCCGAAATCCGCTTCGCCACCCGCACCGCGTCGCTGGCGCACGAGGCGCAGCCGTCGGCGCCGACGACCTGCCAGAGGTCGGGCACGAGGGCGAAGGGTCCGCCGCCGACCATGATGCGGAGGTCGTGCTCGGGCGAGGCCGCCCGGAGCGCGTCGATCGCCGAGGCGACCGAGCGGACGGCGAGGGCCGTGCTGGCGGAGATCGCGATCAGGTCGAAGCGGGGGCGGCCGAGTTCGTCGACCGCGTGCTCGACGAGGTCGCCGGTGGGCATGTTGGCGCCGAGGCAGTCGACCTGCCAGCCCTCGCTCTCGAGGAGGTCGGCGACCATCCGGATGCCCACGTCGTGCAGGTCGCCGCCGACGCTGGCCGCGAGGACGCGCCTTCCGTTCGACGGGGCCTGCGGAAGGCGCGTGCGGAGCACGGCCATCGCATTCTGGGTGGCGGTGGTGACGTAGTGCTCGTCGGCCACGGTCGCCTCGTTGATGTGCCAGAGTCGGCCGACCTCGGCGAGGGCGGGGGAGATCACCGTCTCGTAGACCTCGGCGACCGAGCGTCCGGACTTGACCGCGTCGACGAGCACCTCGACCGCCTTCGGCTGGTGGCGCTCGAGGAGGTGCACGAGGTAGAGGCGCGCGCGCGCGGCGTCGACGCCGGAGCAGCCGAACGCGGTCTGCATCACCGAGTCGTCGCGGGGAGACTCGGCGCGGCGGGCGACCCTGAGGCCCTCGGCCATGATGCGCGCGGTGCGCTCGGCCACCTGCGTCGGCATCTCGGCGCGAAGCGTCTCGTCGAGCACCTCGAGGCTCTCGGCGAGGTCGGCGACGTCGAATCCACGCGCCATGAACGCGGCGCGCGCCCACTCGACCGACTGCACGAAGAGCGCGGCGCGGTCGGCCGCGACCGCCTCGGAGAGGTGCTGCAGCCGGTTGATGATCTCCGACTTCCAGAGCGCGCGGCCGGAGGCGCCGTAGGCCGTGTCGAACTCGGGTCGGCGGTCGTAGAGCGCCGACACCGTCCACTCCGCGAGGGCGCGGGAGACATGGTCGATCGATGCGGCGAACTGCTTGTCGAGTGGAAGCATGGCGGGGCGGCGGACTTCGGGGCGGCGTCGGTTCGGACGCGCGCGCGATCGGATTCGCGCGGCGCCGCCGCCGGTCGAAGATGGAGCCACATCATCGCGATTTCGTGAAGACGCGCTCGGCCAGGCTGCCCGACGGACGCCCCGTAATCTGCGCATGCTTCAGGAGATACTTCATCGTGACGATCATGACCGTCGCGTGCGACCAGGTGAGCGGGCTCACCGAGATCGGCGCGCCCGTGTAGGGGTCGAACTGCTCGGCGAGCACGCCCGAGGGGAACGCGCGGTCCGCCGTCCAATGGAGGTAGGGAAGCGCCTGCTCGAGCTCGGGCAGGCTCTCCGCCTTCTCGATGAGCCATTGCGCCACCCAGAGGGTGCAGATAACCCACGGGTTGCCCGGCACATCGCCGAGGTTCGAGTGCTCGATCCGGTGGTAGTAGTCGTTCTCGTAGCGGGCGAGTCCGCCGATGTGGGTCTTGACCCAGAGTCGCTCCCGCACCTGCTCCATCATCGCGACCACCTTCGGGTCGCTCGCGCTCATGGCGCCGAACGCGAACAGGGCGAACGCGCTCGAGTCGATGGTCATGTCGAGGCGGTAGGTTCCGTCGGGCAGCGGCGTCGCCATGCGGGCGAAGCGGTTGCGGTCCGGCTCCCACATGTGGCGGATCATCGCGCCGCGCATGCGCTCGGCGCCCTCGTTGTACTCGGCGGCGCGGTCGAACGCGCCCATGTCCTGGGCGAAGCTCGCGGCGGCCTTGAGCGCGCCGATGGTCGACGCGACGGTGAAGAGGTGCACGCCGCGGCGCTCCTCCCACAGGTCCCACGAGGGCTGCGGGAGCCCGTTGTGGTCGCGGTAGCGCAGGATCCAGTTGGCCGGCTCCACCACGAGCGTGTTGTAGGTCGTCTTGATGAACTCGACGTCGCGGTAGATCTGGAAGTGGCGGCGCAGCGCCCAGATCACCAGCGAGGTCTCGTCCTGCTGGATCGGGAGCACGCGCTGCCCGTCGACCACCGAGGGGTGCCAGCTCGACGCGAGCGTGCCCGTCGGGTTGTACTTGTGGAGGAAGTAGCCGTCCTTGGTGATGACGCGCTCGCAGAAGCGGAAGAAGTTCCGCGAGAGCTCGCCGTGCCCGGACAGCACGAGCGCGTGCGACACCAGCGCGCCGTCGCGCGGCCACATGTACGAGTAGGTGTCGCCCGCGAAGTGGGTGATGTCGTAGTCGTTGGCGGCGATGATCGCGCCGTTGTTGTCGATCTGGGTGCGGCAGATGACCTGGCTGCGCACGAACATGTCGCGCACGCGCTCGGGCAGCGGCGAGAGGTCGAGCGGCTCCTTGAGCGCCCACAGCCGCCAGTACGCCTCGGTGCGGTCCATCATGCGCTGGGGCGTCTTGACGCGCACCTTGTCGTTGAGGCCGAGCACGGCCTCGTGGGTGTGTCCCGCGGCGAGCCAGCAGTGGAT
Organism: Candidatus Kuenenia stuttgartensis; assembly: GCA_945870915.1. Taxonomy (GTDB): domain Bacteria; phylum Planctomycetota; class Phycisphaerae; order Phycisphaerales; family SM1A02; genus QWPT01. The sequence goes on from CAMBUI010000050.1 coordinate 5,447, forward strand.
CGAGCCCGACCCCCACGCCGACAGCGCGACCGCGAAGCCCACCGTCGAGTCGACCGAGCCCTGCGCGATCGCGTGCCGCGAGAGCAGGCCGTCCTCGGCGTCGCGCCAGGTGCCCTCGGCGTCGCCGATGCGCTTGGCGCCGGTGGCCCAGTAGTCGACGCCGAAGCGTCCCGACGAGCAGCCGTTGATGAGGAAGTAGGTCGCGTCCTTGTAGTGGACGAGGCCGCCCGACTGCGGGTCGAACATGACCGTGTCGCCGACGGGCGACTCGTTCACGCTGATGTCGTGGTGGAAGAAGATGCGCACGTCGCGCGGCTTGCCGACGATGTCGGTGACCACCACGCGGCGGAAGTAGACGGGGCTCCAGTAGTCGACGGCGTCGTTGCAGACGAGCTCGATGCCGAGGCGCTCGTGGCGCAGCCGCACCTCGGTCACCATCGTGTCGGGCTTGTAGCGCAGGTCGCGGGTCCAGCCCGGCGAGTCGATCCACGCGAACTGCCCGTCGGCCCACACGCCGAAGCGCTGCATGTGCCCGCAGGTGTGGTTCGGCTGGCCCACGTGGGGCCAGTAGAGGTCGCGCATTCGGTACTGGTCGTCGAAGGCGACGAGCATCTCGCCGTTTCCGACTGGGATGTTGCGGGGCATGCGCGGTTCTCGGTTCTCGTGGGCCTGACGGCTCGGCGTGGTGACGGGGCGTGTGTTTCGCTTTTCAACTCTCGCCCAAGGCGGCGACGCGGTCCCTGACCGCGCCGACCTGCGACAGGCGTACTCCGAAGTTCTCCCCGACCTTGACCGCGCGACCCGAGCCGATCCGGGTGTTGTTCACCAGCACATCGAGCTCCTCCGAGATCTGCTTGGGCAGCTCGATGATGGAGCCATGGGTGAGCGCGGTCACCTCGGACAGCGTCATCCTCCGTTCCGCGATCTGCACGATCAGCGGAACCTCCAGGCGGAGGATGCGGGCGAGGTCATTCGACATGGGGTCCTTATCGGCCAAGCGGCGGGGCGGGCTTTCATCCCGATGGGCGGAATGACAATCCCGCCGGGCCGTGATCCCGTTCGGCGCGGCGGGGGTGTCGACCAATGCGTCGAATGGGGTGACGGATGGAGCGCCGAGCCGGCCGTCGGACTGGCCGTGCGGTCATGGCGATCAGGCCGCGCGACGCGGGTCGGGCGTTCAGGCGGGGTGTGAAGGCGAGGCGAGGCGCCTAGGCGAGGCGCCGATGCGGGGTGTGAAGGCGAGGCGCTCAGGCGAGCCGCTTGAACACCAGCGAGACGTTGTGCCCGCCGAACCCGAAGGTGTTGTTCAGCGCGACATCGACCTTGGCTTCCTGCGGCACATTGGGCACGAAGTTGAGGTCGAACCCCTCGTCGGGGTTCTCCAGGTTGATCGTCGGGGCGAGCACGCCCTCGTAGATCGACATGAGGGTCGGGATGGTCTCGATGCCGCCGGCGGCGCCGAGGCCGTGGCCGGTCATCGACTTGGTCGAGCTCATGGCCAGCTTGTAGGCGTGGTCGCCGAAGAGCCGCTTGACCGCGCCGACCTCGGCCTTGTCGCCGAGCGGGGTCGAGGTGCCGTGGGCGTTGATGTAGCCGACGTCGGTGGCGTTGAGCTCGGCGTCGCGCAGCGCGACCTCCATCGCCTTGAAGGCGCCCGAGCCCTGCTCGTCGGGGGCGGCGATGTGGTAGGCGTCGCCGGTCGCGCCGTAGCCCACCAGCTCGGCGTAGATGCGGGCGCCGCGCTTGCGGGCGTGCTCGAGCTCCTCGAGGATGACCACCGCCGAGCCCTCGGAGAGGACGAAGCCGTCGCGGTCCTTGTCGAAGGGGCGCGAGGCCTTGGTCGGGTCGTCGTTGCGGGTCGAGAGCGCCTTCATCGACGCGAACGCCGAGAGGGTGAGGGGCGTGATGGCCGCCTCGGCGCCGCCCGCGACCATCACGTCGCAGTCGCCGCGCTGGATGATCTGCATGGCCATGCCCATGGCGTGGCCGCTCGAGGCGCAGGCCGACGCGACCGAGGTGCTCGGACCGCGCAGGTTGAACTGGATCGAGACGTTGCCCGCCGCGGCGTTGACCATGAGGCGCGGCACGACGAACGGGCTCACGCGCCGCGGGCCCGTCTGGAGGAGCTTGGTGTGCCCCTCCTCCATGGTGAGCACGCCGCCGATGCCCGATCCGATGATCGTGCCGTGGCGGTACGGGTCGCCGGTGTTGCGGATGTCGTAGCCCGAGTCCCGCACCGCCTCGTCGGCGGCGACCATCGCGAACAGCGCCACCCGGTCGATGCGCTTCTGCTCGCGGCCGTCCACCACATGCGACGGGTCGAAATCGTGGATCTCGCCCGCGAAGCGGACGGTCCAGTCCTCGTTCTGCGGGAAGGTGCGCAGCGGGGTGATGCCCGAGCGCCCGGCCTTCATCGCCTCCCAGGTCTTCGCGGCCGAGCATCCGAGGTTCGACACGCAACCGATACCGGTGACGACGACGCGGCGGTGGGTGACGGTTCTCATGGTCTGTTCCTCGGCGGCTGGATCGCCCGGGGAGGCGTCACGAGTTCTTGAGGGTCCTGTGGATGAAGTCGACCGCGTCGGCGACCGTCTTCAGCTTGGTCGCGGCCTCGTCGGTGATGGAGATCTCGAAGAGATCCTCGAACTCCATCATGAGTTCGGCCTTGTCGAGGCTGTCGCAGATGGCGTCGAACTCGCTGGTCCGAGCGACATCCGCCTTGGCAATGCCAAGTTGATCGGCGATGGCCTCGATGACCTTCGCCTCGATCTCGGATTCGGGCAGCGGCTCGGACATGGGTTCTGCTGATGGGTTCGGCTGATGGGTTCGGGGCCGTGGGGCGACCGAGGGCGTCAGCCCTGGGCGCGGTTGGCCTTGATGAAGTCGATCGCCTGGCCGACCGTGTGGATCTTCTCCGCCTGGTCGTCGGGGATCTTGGTGCCGAACTGCGCCTCGAACTCCATGAGCAGCTCGACGATGTCGAGGCTGTCGGCGTTGAGGTCGTTGGTGAAGCTCGTGTCGCGGGTGATCGACTCGGGCTCGTTGTCCGTGTGCTGGGCAACGATCTCAATCACCTTCTTCTCGATCTCGGCGTCGGTCACGGGCAAACTCCTTGGATCTGATGGTGGGACAGGCGTCCGTCGGTTTCCCGACGGGCGGGGGAATATAGCGAAAAACGGTCGGGGTTGGGCGGCCTGTGGCGGGCGGAAGGCTCGGCAGAAACTGCACGCCCCGGGAGCTCGGCCGACGGCAACGCGCCGCGGGCCGACGCCGGGGTCAGCTGGTCATGCCGCCGTCGACCACGATGGCCTGGGCGGTGAGGAAGCCCGCTTCGTCGCTGGTCACGTAGGCGACCGCGGCGGCGATCTCCTCGGGCTTGCCGAGGCGGCGCACCGGGATGTTCTGCAGGGCGGCGGTCTTGACGGCCTCGCCGAGGATCTCCGTCATGTCGGTCTCGATGAAGCCGGGGGCGATCACGTTGGCGGTGATGCCCTTGGCGCCCATCTCCTTGGCGATGGTCTTGGTGAAGCCGACGAGGCCGGCCTTGGCGGCGGCGTAGTTCGCCTGTCCGGCGTTGCCCGACAGTCCCGAGACGCTGCCGATGTTGACGATGCGTCCGAACTTGCCGCGCATCATCGGACGGATCGCCGCGCGGCACGACACGAAGATCGAGCGCAGGTTGACGTTGATGACCTCGTCCCACTGCTCGTCGGTCATGCGGAGGAGCAGCGTGTCGCGGGTGATGCCCGCGTTGTTCACGAGGATGTCGAGGCGGCCGTGGGTCTCGGCCACGCCGTCGACGAGGGCCTGCACGGCCGCGTGGTCGGCGAGGTCGCAGGGGCGGACCTCGCACGATCCGCCGGCCGCCTTGATGGCGGTCTCGGTGGCGGCGAGCCCTTCGGCGCTGCGGGCGACCAGGACGACGTGACGGCCGTCCTTGGCAAGACGCTCTGCGATGGCACGGCCGATGCCGCGACTCGCTCCGGTGACGATGGCGACGCGCTTGTCGATGACAGGAACCTCCCTCGCCGCAGCCGCGGCGTAGGGCGGAGATACTAGTGGAAATCGAAAGGCCGCGAGGATGCCGCCGCCGCGTTCAGCGCTGGTCGCGGCCGTCGCATCCTCCGATCAAGAAACAGGCGCGGCTGTTGGCCGCGCCTGCTGTTCCTTGACTCGAAAGGCTGCGAGGATGCGGCCGCCGCGTTCAGCGGTGTCGGCCACAGTCGCAGCCGCTCAAACACGAAACAGGCGCGGCCATCGGCCGCGCCTGCTGTTCCTTGACTCGAAAGGCCGCGAAGATGCCGACGCCGCGTTCAGCGGTGTCGGCGACAGTCGCGGCCGCTCTTACTTCGTCCCGAATCCCGGCGGCTTCGGCGCCTTGATCGGCGCTCCCGGCATGCGCTTGCCCGGCGAACCGCTGGGCGCGCCCGCGGGGGCGGATCCTTCGTCGGAGTTGCCCGACGAGGTGTCCTGCTCCTTGGTGAAGTCCTGCTTGGGCAGGGCGGGCTGCTCGTCCGGCTCATCCGCCTTGGCGAGCTCGAGGCGCAGGACCTCGTACCACACCGCGATCGGATTGTCGCCGCTGATCTTGTTCATGATCGCCGGCGGCGTGGCCACCGCGTCGAACTCGGGCGTCGACTTGGTCGCGTCGTACACCCAGAGCTGAGGCTCGAACTCGTCGCCGACGTGGAAGATCGCCAGCGCGCAGGTGTTGCCACCCTCGCTGGCGCAGCGCACGTCGATGCGCGAGATGTCCGCGGTCGACTTGGCGAAGGTGCCGGCGTCGACCATCTCGCCCAGGAGGAACTGGTCGGGGGCCGACAGCATCGGCTTGAGCGCATCGGCGTTGCCGCGCGCGAAGGCGTCGTAGAACTTGAGGACGGCGACGCGCTGCTCCTCGGTCTGGGGCGCGCGCTCCTCGGGGAGGTTGACGCGCGGGTCGATGTCGAGGCGCGCCATGAGCTCGGAGATCGACGGCACCTTCGGCGGCGCGGGCGGCTCGACCTTCGGCGGCGGCGGCGGGGGAGCCTGCACGACGGCCGGCGGCTCTTCGCCGCATCCGACGAGCATGATGCTCGCGCAGGTGGCGGCGGCAAGGGTCAGGATGGTCTTACGGTGCGTCATGGGTGATGACCTCGCAAGTCTTGTCGATGCGACGCATGAGGCCCTTCAACACCGTGTTGGGGGCGAGCTCATGGAAGGCGGTCGTGGCGCGCGCGCCCGTGGTCCCGAGGACCTCGAGCAGGTTCGCGCACGACTGGGCCCATCGTACAGGGGATACGAGCTGGTCCACCAGCAGGCTGCGAAGAAGTTGCGGATTCGCGGCCTCGTGCGGGCGGGCGGTGACATTCGACCAGACCTCGGCCTGGAGGGGCCGGATGTCGACCTTGGCCAGCGCCTCGGCCAGCTTCTCGGCCGCAGGGGCCATGAGCGGGCTGTGGAACGCGCCCGCCACCTGGAGCTTGGTCGCGCGGACCCCGACCTCGCCGGCCACCGCCACCGCGCGGTCGCAGGCCTCGATCGAGCCCGAGATCACGATCTGCCCGGGTGCGTTGAAGTTCGCGGGCACCAGGCATTCGCCGGCCGGGCCGTTCGCCAGCGTCCGGGTGCAGACCTCGGTGGCCTGGGCCTCGTCGGCGCCGATCAGCGCGACCATGCCGCCCTTCGAGGCCTCGGCGGCCTGCTGCATGAGCTGGCCGCGGCGCATGACGAGCCGGAGGCCGTCCTCGAAGCCGAACGCGCCCGCGAGGTGCAGTGCGGTGTACTCGCCGAGCGAGAGCCCGGCCACGGCGCGCATGGGGAGGGAGCGGACCTCGGCGGGCAGCGCGTGGTGGCATGCGACCGCCGCCGCGAAGAGCGCCGGCTGCGAGATGTCGGTGCGGCTGAGGACGTCGATCGGGCCGTTGAAGGCGATGTCTGTGAGGGTGCGGCCGCCGACCGAGGTCGACGCGGCGCTTCCCGCGAAGATGCGGTCGGCCTCGTCGAGGACGGCCTTGGCCAGCGGGCTTGCGTCGCACCAGGCCTTGGCCATGCCGATGGCCTGTGCACCTTGTCCGGGGCAGAGATAGACGATGTGTGTCATGTTCTGGAGTTCCGCGCGCAGGAGATCAGGTGTTCTGCACCGACGACGCCGGTCAGGTGTTCCACACCGAGGACGCCCACGTGAGTCCGCCGCCGAAGGCGACCAGCATGAAGGGCTTCCCCTTGGTGATCTTGCCGGCGCGCCACAGCTCGTCGAGGCACAGCGGGACGCTGCCCGCGCTCGAGTTGCCGTAGCGGTCGATGTTCACGTAGATCTTCGACGGGTCGATGTTGAGCTTCTCGCGCGCGGCATCGATGATGCGCACGTTCGACTGGTGGCAGATCACCTGGCTCACGTCGTCGGGCGTCAGGCCCGTCTTCGCGAAGGCGTCCTCCATCACTTCCCTGAACTTGGTGACCGCGAAGCGGAAGACTTCCTTGCCGTTCATGCGCAGGTTGCCCAGGCGCACGGGATTGGCGGCGTCCTCGGGGGGCACATCGGTCTCGCGGCGCGGGATGTAGAGCGCGTGCCAGCCCGAGCCGTCGGCGCCCATGTGCTGGTAGATGCAGCCCTTGGTCGGATCGGCGTCGGCCTGGATGATCGCGCACCCGGCGGCGTCGCCGAAGAGGATCGAGACGGTGCGGTCGGTGTAGTCGATGATCGAGCTCATCGCCTCGCTGCCGATCACGGCGACCGTGCGCGCGCGGCCGGCGCGCACCATCGCCTCGGCGGTGTTGAGCGCGTACACGAACCCGCTGCAGGCGGCGACGAGGTCGAAGGCCGCGGCGTTCTTCGCGCCGACGGCGCCGGCGATGCGGCACGAGACCGAGGGGCAGGTCATCTCCATCGTCACGCTGGCGACGATGACGAGGTCGAGTTCCTCGGCCTTGATGCCCGCGGCGTCGATGGCGCGCTCGAGCGCGCGCTGCGCGAGGGTCGAGCAACCCTCGGTGCGGAGGTCGAGCACGCGGCGCTCGCTGATGCCCGTGCGCTGCTTGATCCATTCGTCGCTGGTGTCCATCATCCGCGCGAAGTCGGCGTTGGTCAGGCGGCGGTCGGGGACCGCCGAGCCGGTGCCGAGGATGCGCACGCCGCAGGCGCCGCTGGGAAGCGGACCCATCATGCGGTGGGCTCTTGGATCGACTCGAGGCGGGTGTTGATGATGTCGTTGAGGCCGCAGAGCACGAACTGCCGTGCGCGGAGGATCGCGTTCATCATCGTGCGCGAGACGCTGGAGCCGTGGGAGATCAGGCAGGTTCCGTTCACGCCGAGCAGCGGGGCGCCGCCGTACTCGTGGTAGTCGTGCTTCGCGTAGATCGCCTTCACGACCGGCTCGAGGCGCACCGCGAGCTCGGGGTCGGTCTCGAGGACCTGGTGCGCGATCGCCTGGAAGAGGCCCTTGGAGAGGCCCTCGGCGAGCTTGATCATCACGTTGCCGACCACGCCGTCGGTGATGACGACATCGGCCTCGCCGTCGAACACGCCGCGGCCCTCGACGTAGCCGATGAAGTTGAGTCCCTCGGCGTTGCGGAGCAGGTCGCGGGCGACCTTCGTCTCGGCGGTGCCCTTGCCCTCCTCGCCGCCGACGTTCATCATCGCGACGCGGGGGTTGCGGATCCCGAGGATGCCGCGGGCGTAGGCGTCGCCCATGATGCCGTACTGGGCGAGGTGGATCGGCTTCGGCTCGATGTTCGCGCCCACGTCGACGAGCACGATCGGACCGGCGAAGGTCGGGATGGTGACCGCGATGCCGGGGCGGATCACGTTCGGCAGGCGCCGCATGTACATCTGGCTCGCCGTGACGCAGGCGCCCGTGTTTCCAGCGGAGATCCAGGCGTCGCAGCGGTTGGCGTGCTTCGGGCTCGAGTACTCGGCCGCCCGGCAGATCGAGCTGTCGCGCTTGGAGCGGACGCTCTCGACCGGCGAGTCGGACATCTCGATCACCTCGCTGCAGTGGACGACCTCGATCTTCGCGCCGAGTCCGCCCGATCCATGGCCGCTGGCCGAGATGCCGCGGTCCTTCATGGCCTCTTCGATGAGGTCACCCTTGCCGAACAGCACGAGGGTGTCCTCGGCAGGCAGCTTTGGGAGCGCGGCGAACGATCCCTTCAGGATCTCGTCGGGCGCGTTGTCGCCACCCATGATGTCGACGCCGATGCGCATGGCATGCAGTCCTCTGGTTCGGAGCGGGACCGGATTGAAACGGGCGTGCAGTTTACGGAATCCAAACGGATCCGTGGAAGGCACGGGGCGGAAGGCACGATCGCGCGCAACGAAAAGCGCCTGCTTCACGCAGGCGCCGACGAGACGCGGTGATCAGGCCGCGGGGCCCTTGCCGTTCTTGATCTGGAGACCGGGACGCACGTAGCCGCACGACGAGCACGCGGTGTGCGAGCGCTTGGCGGCGCCGCAGTTCGGGCAGAGCGTGGTGTGCGCGGCCTTGATCGCCTGATGGGCGCGACGACGACGGGTACGACCGGGGGAGCAGCGGAACGGAGGAACCATGTTCGAACTCTTTCAGAGATGTCCGCGCGACTTGCTCGGACGGTGGGTAGAGAAGGGGAAGTCTAGAAAAACCCCGCGTCCTGTCAAGCATGTCGGCGCATGGAGGCCGGTGGCGCATAACTGAAACCGCGGGAAAACACGGTTCGCGGTGCGTCGGCGTCGGTCGCGGTACGCTCCGCGCCCCTCGGGCAGAGCGCTCCGGGATCCGCCGCGTCGTGGAGAGCAACCCTATGGAAAGCACGTCCTCCGTCAAGCCCGTGGTCGAACTCTTCACCGACGGCGCCTGCTCCGGCAACCCCGGTCCCGGAGGCTGGGGATTCATCCTCCGCTCCGAGGGCGCCGAGCGCGAGGGCTCGGGGGGCGAGGCCCGGACCACCAACAACCGCATGGAGCTGCTCGGCGCGATCGAGGGGCTCCGCAGCCTGAAGAAGCCGTGCCGCGTGCGCCTGGTGAGCGACTCCCAGTACCTGGTCAAGGGCCTGACGGAGTGGATCGACGGCTGGAAGCGCCGCGGTTGGAAGCGCAAGGAGGGGCCGGTGATGAACGTGGAGCTCTGGCAGGAGCTCGACCGCCTGCGCGCCATCCACGACATCAAGGCCGAGTGGGTGCGCGGACATGTTGGTCACGCGGAGAACGAGCGATGCGACAAACTCGCGGTCGCGGTTATCGACCAATTCCGCTGAGGCCACGATTTCACGGTGTTTTGTGGGGTCGGCGCCGTCGGCCGCCGGGGCACCGCTTGCGTCCCACGACGAGTCCCGTTACGCTTGACGATCCTACTTCTTCCAGAGTCACCGATGCCCACCATCAATCAGCTCGTTCGTAAGCCCCGCGTCGTCCAGGCCGCCAAGTCGAAGGTCAAGGATCTCATGGCCTGCCCGCAGAAGCGCGGCGTGTGCCTGCAGGTCCGCACCGTCACCCCGAAGAAGCCGAACTCGGCTCTTCGCAAGGTCTGCCGCGTTCGTCTCACGAACGGCAAGGAAGTCACGGC
>CAMBUI010000051.1 GCA_945870915.1 Candidatus Kuenenia stuttgartensis
CCGCGGCGAAGAGCGATCCCGCGTCGGAGGCGCCCTTCGCGCCCGCGCGGCGACCGGCCCGCGGCGGAGTGGGCCGACCGGTGGATGACTCCGCGGATCCGTCGGCGGACGCCGCGGCTCCGCCGCCGAAGATCTCCTGCGCCTCGCCGCGGAGGCGGTTGAATCCAAGCACGCGAAGCAGTTCGAGCAGTCGCGGCAGGTCGCATCGCGCGGGCTCGAAGTGCGCCCGCGCGGGGTCGAACGCGAAGTCGCAGTCGTCCTTGAGGCGGACGAGCGTGCGCGAGAGGCCCACGAGTTCGCGGCTTGCGGCGAGGGCCTCGCCCTTCTTTCCCTTGATCTTGTCGAGGTTCTGGTAGATGCCCTCGATCGAGCCGTACTCGGAGAGCAGCGCCGCGGCGGTCTTGGGACCGACGCCAGGTACGCCGGGAACATTGTCGGCGGCATCGCCCATCAGGGCGAGGAGGTCGATCACCTGGTCGGGGCGGACGCCCTTCCAGTCGAACAGCTGCTCGAGGCCGAGGTCGGTGTTCTTCTGCGGATCGAAGAGGGTCACGCGCTCGCCCACGAGCTGGCCGAGGTCCTTGTCGCGGCTGACCATGCGGACGCGAGTTTCGGGCGAGGCCGACGCCATGCGGCGGACGAGGGTCGCGATCACATCGTCGGCCTCGACGCCCTCGATGCCGAGCACGGGGATGCCCATGATCGCCAGCGCCTCGAGGCAGCGCTCGACCTGCGGATGGAAGTCCTCGGGCGCCGGGTCGCGGTGCGCCTTGTACTCGGGGTACAGGGCGGAGCGGAAGGTCTCGGTGTCGCCCGCGGCGTCGATGACGACGATGAGCTCGCTGGGCTTCTGCGCACGGATGTAGGCGAAGAGCGTCGAGATGAAGCCGAAGACGAGGTTGGTGGGCTCGCCGGTCACCTGGCTGGAGAGGCCGCCGCGGATCGCGTAGTAGGCGCGGAAGAACTGCGCGTGGCCGTCGATGATGGCGCAGTGCGGTCCGATCGGGGCGGCGTCGCTCATCAGGCCCCCGTCGCCTTGGCGTGGACCGCGCGGAGGCGCGACTCGAGGGCGGGCGAGGGTGACTTGCCGCGGCGCGACATCATGGCGCGCGCGGTCTCGAGGAACTTGTCGATGCGGAAGGTCTTCGGACCGTCCTGCGCGTCGGTGATCCAGGAGAAGCGCGGGACGAGCGTGGCGGGCGAACGGGATGAGGCGATCATCGCGCCGGTGCCGAGCGTGGTGCCCGTCATGAGCCGGGTGCCGATGGCAAGCTTCACATGGTCGGCGATCACGCTGCCCCAGAACTGGCGGCCGGTGCGCATCAGCCCCCCGTCGGGCTCGAGCCGCACGATGACCTCGCCGTAGGTGTTGAGGAGGTTCGAGTTGTCGGTGCCGGCGCCGATGTTCACCCATTCTCCGACGAAGCTGTCGCCGAGGTGCCCGTCGTGCGACTTGTTGGAGTAGCCCTGGAAGATCGTGCCGCCGATCTCGCCCCCGGCGCGGCACTGCGGGCCGATCACGGTCGAGGCCTTGATGAGCGAGCGCTCGGCCACGGTGCTGCCATCGAGAATGGCGCACGGTCCCACGAGCACGGTGAAGGGACGCACCACCACCCCGGGGCCGAGGACGACGGGGCCCTTCGAGGCGTCGATCACGCAGAGCGGGCCGATGGTGGCCGTCGGATCGATCGCGATCGGGTGGGCTCCGAAGGACTGGCCCTCGTCGGGGCGCAGATGGCGCGTCGCGCGCGGGGTGAGCCGGAGGTCCTCGTCGAGCGTGGCGGCGATCGCGGCGGTGATGTCCCACGGGGCCGCCGCGAGGCGCGCCTCGACGGTGTGCGTCGGAGCGGGCGGGGTGCGCGCCGCGGAGAGCGCCTGGTCGGAGGACATCCAGCCCGCGACGAACTGGCCGTCGGCCGTCGCATGGACCTCGCCGAGGGGCACGCGTGCGGCCGACGCGGTGAGCAGGCGGCCGTTCACCGCCAGGCAGCGCGGTGCTGCAGGCAGCGCGTTGACCGGGCGGCCGGTCGAGTCGGCCACGAGTGCCGCGAGCTCGGGATGCGCGACGAGCGCGTCGGCGCGGCGGCCGACGGCGCTCTCGATGCGCTCGAGCAGCGTGCCGAGGCCGGCGCGGAGTTCGAATGCGGCGCGGAGATCGGTGAGCGGGCCGAAGGCGCCGAGGCCGTCGTCGACCACGACAAGCGGGAGTGCATCGTGCGCGCTGGAGGACGTTGCGGACATGGGCGCACTGTACCGTCCGCGCCTTCGCCGAGGCCGTCAGACCACTTCGCGTGCGGCGCCGGGGACGACCCGCTTGGCCGTCGAGAAGCCCCAGAGCGGGCGCGTCTTGTCGAGCAGCCAGATGGCGGGGACCGCGACGATGCCGTTCGCGAGGGCGACCTTGGCCTGGTGCCAGACCTCGCCCGCGCCGCTGCCCGGCCACCACGAGGGACTCTCGTCGCGCAGGATGCCGGCGCGGACGGTCCAGATGAACACGAAGGCGACCGCGGCGAGCAGCGTGAAGACGAGCGTGGCGAATCCGCTCGAGATCGGGTTGCGGTGGTAGAGCAGCGAGCGCAACGGGACGACCGCGAGGGCGCCGAGCGCGAAGCCCAGCGTCCACGGGCCGATGACGACGAGCTGGGTGTCGTCGGCGCGGATCGCCGGGGACATCAGGTCCGCCAGCAGTCCCGCGAGCATCGCAAGCCGGACGGCGTGGAGCCGGGGCGCCGACAGCAGCGCGAACACGACCACCGCGGGCAGGAAGCGCGGCTGCGCGTCGCCGATCTTGAGGATCCCGCCCACGCTTGCGTCGATCGCGACCGCGATCAGGCTGAAGAGGATGAAGATGCTCCACCTCACCGGGCCCCTGCCGTTCCGGAGCGCGCGGCCTGCTCCTCGGGTGGATCGATCGCGACGACGACGCCCGACTCGTCGGCGAGCAGCGCGATCGGCTCGACCTCGACGACGCGGGCGAGCGGGACCTGGGCGTTCGGCAGGATGCGGCGCACCCGCCCGACACGCATGCCGCGGGCGACGGTGCCGAAGCGGTCGTCGGCGATGCGGGCGACCTGGCCCTCGCGGATCTCGGCGTCGGAGGCGATGTCGCCGATCCAGAGCCCGCCCTCGACCGGCTTGAGGACGGTGCCGGGGAACGCCGCGGCCGCGCGCGCATCGTCGGCGCCGTCGGCCGGATAGAGACGCACGCTGATGGTGCAGCGCGGCGCCGGCTTGACGAGCGAGAAGAACTCGCCGACGTCGCTGGACACCGCTCCGCCGAAGATGTCGCCGCGCACGATCACCGCGGCGTCGCGGTGGACGCCGTTGCGCGCGCCGATGTTGATGCGGATGAGTCCCTCGCGGCGCGTGGGATCGATGCCGATGACCGTCGCGGTCTCGAGCTGGACGCCGGTGTTGCCGATGCGCGCGCGGACCGACTTGAGCGCCGCCACCTCGCGGTCGAGCGCCTCGGTCTTGAGCCGTGCCTGCTCGAACAGCGTGCGGTAGCGCTCCGCCGACATCTCGAGCTCGACGACCTCGGGCGCGCGCGGATCGAACGCCTCGCGCGGCGGCCGGATCCGGTCGCGCAGGACCATGCCGAGGTGCATGATGGGCACGACCGGGACCGCGGCGATGCGCGCGATGTCGCCGGTCCAGGGCGCGAGGGCGCGCGCGGGAAGCAGCGCGAGCACGAGCGCGAGCGACGCGAGCGTCCAATCGAGCCGCTTGCCCTTGAGGCGGGCGGCGATGATCTGGAGGAAGCGCGTGGCGTTCATCGGTGGATTCCCCGTTGGTCCGCGGCCTCAGGGCCGGGGCGCGGGTCAGCCTTCGTCGGCGTCGGTGTCCATGGTCGCCTTCCACTCCTCGAGGTTCTCGAGGTAGATGGCGGTGCCGCGGGCGACGCAGGTGAGCGGATCCTCGGCGATGCGCACCGAGAGGCCGGTCCGGTCCTCGATGACGCGGCCGATGCCGCGGAGCAGCGCACCGCCGCCGGCGAGCATGATGCCGTTGTCGACGAGGTCGGCGCTGAGTTCGGCGTCGGCGTTCTCGAGGGTGCGCAGGACGGCCTCGACGATCTGTCCGACCGGCTCGAGGAGCGCCTCGCGGATCTCCTCGCTGGAGACGACGACCTTGCGCGGGAGGCCCTGGACCGCATCGCGGCCGCGGACATCCATCGTGAGTTCCTTCTGAAGCGGCGCGGCGCTGCCGATCTCGATCTTGATGCGCTCGGCGGTCTGCTCGCCGATCATCAGGCCGTACTGCTTCTTCATGTGGTTGATGATCGCCTCGTCGAACTCGTCGCCGGCGACGCGGAGCGATTCGCAGGTGACCATGCCGGCGAGCGAGATGATGGCGACGTCGGTGGTGCCGCCGCCGATGTCGACGATCATGCTCGCGGTCGGCTCGCCGACCGGGAGTCCTGCGCCCATCGCGGCCGCCATCGGCTCCTCGATGAGGTAGACCTTGCGGGCGCCCGCGCGGGCGGCGCTCTCGAACACGGCCTTGCGCTCGACGGCGGTGATGCCGGAGGGCACCGCGATGACCACGCGCGGCGCGAACAGGCGGCTGCGGCCGGTCACCTTGCGGATGAAGTAGGCGAGCATCGCCTCGGTGACTTCGAAGTCGGAGATGACGCCGTCCTTCATCGGGCGGATGGCGCTGATGGTGCCGGGAGTCTTGCCGAGCATGTCCTTGGCCGCCCAACCGACGGCGGTGCCGTTGTTGAGGACCTTGTTGGTGCCCTTGCGGACGGCGACCACGGACGGCTCGTTCAACACGATGCCTTCGCCCCGGACGCACACCAGCGTGTTGCAGGTGCCGAGGTCGATGCCCATGTCGACGCTGAACCAACCGAAGAGTTTGTCGACGATGCTCACGGTCTCTCCCTCGCGGCCCTCCGCCGCGATCTAGGCCCACCGAGCGCCGGTGGGCGAGGTGGAAGGGTAGCAGAATGACGCAGCGCCGCGGAGGCGGCGCTGCGTCGGGGTATCGGATGCGTGCGCCCGGAGGGTTCCGAGCGGTCTATCAGGCGGTCGGCGGATCGCGCTCAGCGGATCACGTTGAGCGGTGAAACCGCTCAGCGAATCACGTTGAGCGGCGAACCCGGCTGTCCGCCCGCTTCGGCCTGCTTCATGTTCGACAGGCTGAGGACGGTGACGCCGAAGCCGAGCACGAGCGCGGCGATGACGAGAAGCGCGGTGTAGACATTCATCTCGCCGCGTCGGGTGCTGGTACGGGCTGCAGTCTTGGCCATGGGAAGGCTCCGTTCGGTGGGTGCGGTTGGACGGGCGCTGGATTACTCGCCCGAGCGCGCGATGGCGCGCTGGCCGACCTTGACCTCGCCGCGGGCGGCGCGGTCCTCGAGCTCGACGACACCGACGGAGCGGTTGACGTCGACCTCGGTGATGCGGAGGTTGCCGATGAAGGTGCTGCCGTCGCCGATGGTCAGGATCCAGCCCGCCTCGAGACCGTCGCGGGAACCCGCGTTGATCTCGGCCAGGGTGGAGTTGCCGTCGCGGCGGACGCTGATGATGGTCGAGGAGACGTTGCGGGTCGCGACGAGGCGCTCACCGACCGCGCCGGCGCGGGCCTTGGGGAGCTCGCCGACGCTGGCGACATAGTCGGCCACGGTGGCGAGGGCGCGATCCTTCTCGTCGGCGAGGCGCTTGACCTCTTCCTGGAGGGCGCGACGGGCGGCGTCGGCGACCTCGAGGCTCGACTGCGAGGAGTCGAAGGCCTCCTGGACCTCGACGAGGCGCTTCTCGGCCTCCATCGAGCGGGTGCGGAGATTGCGGAGCTCGGCGACGAGGGTCTCGGTGAGTTCACCGGTGGCCTTGCCGTTCTGGGCGAGGACCTCGAGGCTCGCGGCGATCGAAGCCTGCGCGGCCTTGGTGCCGGCGAGCTCCTGCGCGGCCTTGCGGGCCTCGGCGCTCTTGGCATCGGCCTGCTTCTGCAGGTCGGCGACCTTCGACTCCATCGCGCGGAGGTCGCTCTCGACCTTCTGCTGCGAGGCGAGCCATGCGGCGCGCTCGGTGTTCAGGATGGCCTCGGCAGCGGCAGCGGCGGCCTGGGCTTCCTTGAACTTCTTCTGGAAGGTGGACTCGTTGGTCGCGTTGACGGCGACGAGCGGCACGATCGCGACGGTGAGGAGCGCAACCAGCACGATGAAGATCTTGGTCAGGACGTGCACTTCGGGGGTTCCTTGCTGCGTGGCCAGGGCTGGCCAACTTGTTCTCTCGATCTCTGTCTGTTCGAGTTGGAGCGGGGTTCGATACGAACCGCTGCAACAGCGGGATGCATCTGCTCTCGCACCTCTCGTGATTCTCGGGCTAGGGTCGAGAATTCGGGAAGGTTGGATTTTGTACCGATCCGTGAAGGGCGTGTCAATCGCCCCACGCGCATTCTGCGCCTCAATCCGACGGTCGGGAGCACGGCCGTCCGGGCACCGGGTGCGGCCTCGCCGCGCCTCGAAGCCATGCCGCTGTCACGGCGCGCACACACGGGCGGCGCGCGGTCAATCCCCTGCTTCGATACCGCCGGCGGCGGCGATCTGGACGGTCGGATTCTGGTCGCGGAGAAGCGTCGCAAGAAGCACATTCGCCTCGGGAGAGCCGATTTCGCCGAGGAGCGCGGCGGCCTGGGCGCGCACGCGCGCGTCGGGATGGGCGGCGTACTCGCGGCCGACCATGAGGGGCGCCTTGGACGCGCCGAGCTTGGAGAGGGCGCGGGCCGCGGCAAGCCGGATCTCGGGGCTTCGCTCGGACTTTCCGCCGGCGACCAGCAGGCGCTCGAGCATGGGGCGGGCGGCCTCGTCGCGGAGACGGCCGACCGAATCGCAGGCGACGACCGTGAGCTCCCCCTGCTCGGCGGGCGCGAAGAGCGCGGCGCGCAGCGGCTCGACCTCGTCCTGATCGCCGAGCTTGACCAGCGCCTCGGCGGCGGCGAGTTCCACGAGGCGGACGCGGAGCGGGTTGACCAGCCGCATCCCGCGGCCGAGCGACTCGCGGATGAGCGGGATCGCCGAAGGGTTGCCGATCTCACCGAGCACGAGGTAGGCGTTGGCGCGCACCTCCGGGTCGTTGCCGGAGAGCATCGCCGCGAGCGGCGTGAAGTTCACCGGGCGGCCGCTGCGCGAGAGCGCGAGCATCGCGGCAGCCTGCACCGAGGGGCTCGGGTCGGACAGCAGCGATGCGATCCGGTCGAGCAGCGCACGCTCGAGGTCGGGAAGGCGGGCCTCGGCGATCGCCATGCAGGCGACGAAGCGGACGCCGCGGTTCTCGTCGTACAGCGCGGTCGGCGCAAGTTCTCGCAGCGTGTCGGGACTGCGGATCGAGGCCTCGATCGCGTGGGCGCGCAGCGCGGGCCACTTGCCGGTCGCGGCGGCGTGCAGGATGCGGCTCGCCTCCTCGGCCTCGGTGGCGTGCGAGGGCGGCTGGAGGGTGACGTCGGTCGGAGCTGCGGAGGACTCGGTCGCCGAAGTGGATGTCGGAGTGGATGTCGGAGTGGAAGCCGCGACGGCGGGCGTGGTCGCCGGTGCCGCGGGCGCGACCGCGGTTGGCGTGGAAGGCGCTTCGACCGGCGTTGCCGCAGGTCGCGGCTGCTCGGCGGTTGCCACGGCGAAGGGCGCGGGTGTGGCGGTGGCAGGAGTGGCGGAGGCGGGAGTGGCCGAAGCGAGAGTGCCTGGGGTCGTGTTCGTCGCGGCGACCGACGTGGCGGCGCCCGTCATGGACAGCGACTTGGAGCTGAACTTCGCGCGCGCGGCGACCGGATCCATGTCGGTGCGCGGGCCGCAGGAGGCAGCGGCGACGAGGACCGCCGACACCAGTGGCAGCGCGAAGGGAAGCGACAGTGTGTGGACGCCGGCGTGGACGTTGGGGTGGACGTTGGGGTGGGCCTTCGCATGGGCCACGCCCTGAACCACCGGGAGATCCGTCGACCGAATGAAGTGCTGAGCCATCGTTCAACTCCGTTCGAACGCTGAGGCGCGGGTTGGGCCATCGCGACGCGGTGCGGTGCGCGGGCCACCCGCGCTCCGCGCGGGCGTTGGGATATCGGTCGCGCGGGGCCGAATCCTCAAATGTCGGCGCGGCGCTGGGCGTCCGTCACGGAACGAGCATCGCGGCGAGGTCCCCGGTCGCCATCACCGCGCGTCGGGCTCGGAAGAGCCCGACGAGGGCTGCGAGGCACGCGACCACCGCCACCCCGTCACCGACAAGGACGGCAAGGGGTCGGCCCTTTCCGGGAACCGGGCTTGCGACGAACGCTCCGTCGACTTCGGGCCCGAGGACGGCCTCGAGCCGCCCCACCGCGTCGATCGACGCCGAGAGCCCGGTGTTCACGCATCGGACGACGGGCGTGCCGAGCTCGATCGCGCGGAGCTGGGAGACCTGCAGGTGCTGCCGTCGACCTGCGCGGGAGCCGCCGAACCAGCCGTCGTTCGAGAGGTTGACCACGACTCCGGCGGCGCGCGCGCCGTCGGGGAACGCGATGCGGCGGGCGGCCCACGGCTGCGTGATCTCGAAGCAGATCGGCACCGCGACGCCGATCGCGCCGGACGGCGTGTCGACGCGGAACGCCTGCGGCTCGCGGGCGGCGTCGAGGTCGAACGTCATGCCCTCGGCGCCGAGGGCGAGCAGCTGCGCCTCGAGCCAGTCCCAGTTCGAGATGATGGGCATCATCTCGCCGAAGGGCGTCAGGTAGATCTTGTCGGTGCGTCCGCGCGCACCCTCGGGACCGACGAGGTACGCGCTGTTGAACTGGCTCGTCCACCGGAAGCGGTTGCCCTCGACCGACAGGCCGAGGAACGACGGAGAGCCGACGAGAAGCGGCGCATCGATGCGGGTGGCGAGGTCGCGCAGGGCCTCCTCGAACCGGTTGCCGGGGTAGTAGCCGCCCTCGACGAGCGTCCTGAGGCTCTCGGGTTCGAGGCCGAGCCCGGGCACCATGGTCTCGGGCCAGAGCGCAAGGTCGACGCCTCCCCCCTGTTCGCGCGCGGCGCGGGCGCCGTCGATGGTCTGGCGGGCGAAGACGAGGAAGTCCTCGACCTGCTGCTCGGGTGGCCACGCGAGCTTGTTCGACATCGGGAGGTTGGTCTGGACCACGAGGATGCGCGGACGCGCCGCGGCGCCCGTGCTGGAGGACGAATCGGCCGCCGCGTCGTGCGCGGCGATCTGCGCGCGCCCGAAGCCCCAGGAGCCGGCGAGGGCGGCGAGGGCGAGGGTGGGCCAGATGATGCGGCGGGCGGGGATCCCGCGGGGGCTCCCGTCGGTGTTCCCGTCGGTGTTTCCGTCGCGGCGCCCGCGGCCGGACCTCACGACCGCGTCGACGGCGGCTCCGGCCACGAACCCGACCAGCGCGGTGAGCAGCCACCCCCCGCCGAGCGATGCGACCTGCGCGACCTCGGTCCACTCGGTGACCGGGTGGGCTGCGAAGAACCACGCGTATCCGCTGCAGACGAACGAGCCGCGCAGGTACTCGACGGCGACGAGCGCGCAGGGCAGCGCGAGTGCGAACGGCCAGCGCGCGGAACCGTCGGCGCCGACCGCGAGCCTCCGCAGGAGCAGTGCGAGCAGCACCGTCCAGCCCGAGAGGTAGAGCACCAGCACCGGCATCCCGAGTTCGGTGATGTGCCGCATCCACCACTCGTGCGCGAGGAACGCGGCGAAGAACGGCGCGCCGACCGTCCATGCGAGCGTGATCGGACGCGGTGCGGTCCACACGGCCGCAGCGAGCAGCGCGGGCCACGCGAAGGCCAGCGGCCATCCGCCGACGAAGGTGTCGGAGAGCGGGAACGAGAGCGCGAAGGCGAGGGCCGAGGCGAGGCCGGCGGCGAGCGAGAGGCGCGCGGTGCGGCGGGCGCTAGCGACCGGCATAGTCGATCACGCGGCCGATCTCGGAGCGCAGGTCCTTGCGGTGGACGATGCGGTCCACGAAGCCTGCCTCGACGAGGAACTCCGAGGTCTGGAAGCCCTCGGGGAGGTCCTGCCGGATCGTCTGCTTGATGACGCGCGGACCGGCGAAACCGATCAGCGCCTTCGGCTCGGCGAAGATGACGTCGCCGAGCATCGCGAAGCTCGCGGTCACGCCGCCGGTGGTCGGGTCGGCGAGCACGGAGATGTAGAGGCCGCCCGCTTCGTCGAGCCGCGCGAGCGCGGCGCTCGTCTTGGCCATCTGCATGAGCGAGAAGCCGGACTCGTGCATGCGGGCGCCGCCCGAGCAGGCGACGGTGACGACCGGGAGGTCGTGGTCGATGCCGCGCTCGATGGCGCGGGTGATCTTCTCGCCGACGACCGAGCCCATCGAGCCGCCGAGGAAGGTGAAGTCCATCACGGCGACCACGACACGGCGGCCCTTGACGAACCCGAAGCCGGAGAGGAGCGCGTCCTTCTCACCGGTCTTGCGCTGGGCGTCGCTGATGCGCTGGCCGTAGGGCCGCTGGTCGACGAACTTGAGCGGATCGACCGCGACGAGACCGTCGTCGAATGGCTCGAAGGTGCCGGGGTCGAGCATCTGCTCGACGCGGACCCGTGCGCTCACCCGCATGTGGTGCTGGCACTTGGGGCACACCCACAGGTTCGACTCGACCGCCTTCTTGAAGAGGGTCTCCTCGCAGGCGGCGCACTTCATCCAAAGGCCTTCGGGCACGCCCTTCTTGGGAGCCTGCGCGAGGTCGGTCTGTGTCCAGGTCGTTTCAGCCACGCGGGGATACTACAGCAAAGGGGCGTGTGGAAGCCAGAGGTGCCGCGCGCGGCGGCGACGCGCCTCAACCAGCGCGGAGGGCAGCGATTGCGGTCGCGTAGTCGGGTCGGCCGTAGATGGCGCTCGCGGCGACGATCACATCGCAGCCGTGGGCGCGGCAAGAGGGCGCGCTGTCGGGGGCGACGCCGCCGTCCATCTGCACGCGGAGGCCGGCCGGGCCGGCGTCGCGGAGCGCGCGCGTCTTGGGGAGCACCTGCGCGATGAACTTCTGTCCCGAGAAACCCGGGTGGACGCTCATCACGAGCGCGAGCTCGATCCGGTCGAGGAACGGCACGATCGCCTCGGCCGGGGTGTCGGGGTTGATCGCGAGCCCGGCCGACATGCCGAGCGCGTGGATGCGGTCGACGAGCGGCAGCGGATCGGGGACGACCTCGATGTGGAAGGTCACATGCGCGGCACCCGCCTTGGCGAAGGGTTCGATGTACGCCGCGGGATCGGTGACCATGAGGTGGACATCCAGGCAGGCGTCGGGCATCGCGCGGTGCAGTGATCCGCACACCGCGGGACCCATCGAGAGGTTCGGCACGAAGTGGCCGTCCATGACATCGACATGGAGGAGATCCCCGCCCGCCGCGAGCGAGGCGCGCGCGTCGTCGGCAAGGCGCGCGAAGTCGGCGGAGAGGATGGAGGGCGCGACGAGGATTCCGCGCGCGAGACGGTCGCCGAAGCGAACGCCGCCGAACGCGGGGCGCGCGGGTCCGTGGGCCGAGCCGGGCTGCATCGCTTCAAGTCCCATCGTTTGGAGGCCCATCGCTTGGAGGCCGGGTACTCGGACGCCGAGTACTTGGAGGCCGGGTACTTGGAGGCCGGGTACTTGGAGGCCGATTACTTGGAGGCCGATTACTTGGATGCTTTGGACTTCGCCTTGTCGGCGAGCTTCTTGTACCGGTCGTAGTCGGCCCTGTAGGTGGGCTTGAACTCCTCGTCCGCCGCCATCCAGGCCTCGCGCTGCAGCTCGACGGCCTGGGCGAGGTTGCCGGCGTAGTAGTTGATCTCGGCGCGGAGGGCCAGGTTCGGCGCGTAGACCTTGCCGAGGTCGCCGAACTTGTCGGCGACGCGCAGGGCGAGCTCGAAGTCGCGCTCCTTGATGGCGTCGTCGGTCGCGATCGCGCGGGCGAACTCGGCGAGCGTGACGCCGTCGCGGTTGTACTGCACGAGCATCTCCTCGCCCCAGGCGCGGGCGCCCGCGGGATCCTTCGCGTCGGTGAGCATCGCCTTGTACTTGCGGATCGCGACATCGCCGAAGAAGGTCGGGTCGGTCTTGATCACATCGTCGTAGTGCTTCCAGGCGTCCTTGAAGTTCTTGAGGCGCACCGCCTCGTCGCCGGCGCGGAGCTTCTCCTTGGCCGACTTGGTGAGCTGCGGGTTGTAGCGGCCGACGGAGGCGTCCTTCACGACCCCGCCGAACTCGGCGCCGGCGGGCCGGCCCATCCACAGGATGCGCCCGCCGCGGACGATGAATCCGTACGGCATCGAATCCTGCTTGGCGGCCTGCATCCAGTCGGTGTTGGTCTTCTTCTCCTTGTCGACGCCGACGTTGATGGTGAGGTTGCTCGAGCCGGCGACGAACGACTGGACATCGGCGAGGGGCTCGTCGATCACGATCGCCACGACGAGGCCGCTGGCGCGGTGGGCCTTGTGCATGCCGTTCAGGCCGTCGAGGAACGCGCGGGCGGTGGAGCCCTTGGACGACAGGAACACGACGAGGTAGGTGCGGTTCGGGTCGTTGATCGCGTCGAGCTTGCCCTTGACCCACTCTCCGACGGAGAGCGCCGGGGCGGACGAGCCGACCTTGAGCACCTCGTCCTGCGCCGAGGCGGGGCTGGCGACGGCGGCGAGGGCGACCCCGCAGGCGAGCGCGGGCGCGATGACCGGAGCGAGGCCGGGAGCAAGCGCGCGCGCGAACGCCAGCATGCAGGCGGAGGCGCGGGCGGAGACGGACGAACGAAGGGCGGTCGTGAGACGCATGGTGGGTTTCTCTCGTGGGCCGTGCGGAGGTTTCCCCGCGGACCGTCACTATAGCGCGGGGGCGTGCGGGTGGCGGGGCGTTCCGTATAGTGCGCCCCCATGCAGAAGAAGCGAATCGACTCGGTGGATGTGGCCGGCAAGCGCGTGTTCGTGCGCGTGGATTTCAACGTGCCGATGGAGGGTGGCGTGATCGGCGACGACCGCCGGATCAAGGCCAGCCTCCCCACCATCCGGTCGGTCCTGTCGCGGGGCGGACGGGCGGTGCTGGCGAGCCACCTCGGGCGGCCCGAGGGCAAGGGCTTCGAGGCCGAGTACTCGCTGGCGCCGGTCGCGCGGCGGCTGGCGGAGCTGCTCGGGGCGGACGCTCCCCATGGCGTGGCGTTCCCCTCCGGCGACTGCGGCGACGATGCGTCCCGCGCGGCCGTGGCGGCGATGCCCGAGCGGGGCGTGGTGCTGCTCGAGAACCTGCGCTTCGCCAAGGGCGAGAAGAAGGGCGACGCCGCCTTCGCGGGCACGCTCGCGGGGCTGTGCGACATCTACGTCAACGACGCGTTCGGGACCAGCCACCGCGCCGACGCCTCGATGTACGCGCTTCCCATGGCGATGCGCGCGCAGGGCAAGCCGTGCGCGAGCGGGTTCCTGCTCGCGGCCGAGCTCGAGTACCTGATCGGGCGGATCGCGTCGGCGCAGCGCCCGTTCCTCGCGATCCTCGGCGGCGCGAAGGTCTCGGACAAGATCCTGGCGATCGAGAACCTGCTGGCGAAGGTCGATCGACTCATCATCGGTGGCGCGATGGCGTACACGTTCCTGCGCGCACAGGGCGTGTCGACGGGCGCGAGCCTGGTCGAGGCCGACCGCGTCGGGCTCGCGGCCGAGATCCTGGCCAAGGCGAAGGCCCGTGGCTGCGAGATCCTGCTGCCGGTCGACCATGCGTGCGGCCGCGAGTTCAAGGCGGGCACCGAGACGACGACCGCGGTGGGCGCGATTCCCGACGGATGGATGGGCCTCGACATCGGGCCGGCGACGCGCGCTGCGTTCGGCGCGGCCGTGCGCTCCTCGCGGACGGTCGTGTGGAACGGACCGATGGGCGTGTTCGAGATGCCGCCCTTCGACGCGGGCACGCGGGCCGTCGCCGATGCGGTGGTGGACGCGACCGCGGCGGGCGCGACGACCATCGCGGGCGGCGGCGACACCGCGGCGGCGGTCGAGGAGTTCGGACTCGCAGCGCGGCTGTCGCATGTCTCGACGGGCGGCGGCGCGAGCCTCGAGGTGCTCGAGGGCAAGCACCTGGTGTGCCTCGACGCGATCGACGACGCGCGATGAAGCCGCATGCGAACCCAGCTGCGGCGGGCGTGGCGACCGGCCGCGTGCCCGTGATCCTCGGGCCGACGGCCGGCGGCAAGAGCGACCTCGCGATGGAGCTCGCGCGGCGGCTCGGCGGCGAGCTCGTCTCGGCCGACTCGATGCAGGTCTACCGCGGCATGGACATCGGCACCGCGAAGCCGACGGCGGCGGAGCGCGCGGAGATCCCCCACCATGCGATCGACCTCGTCGACGCCACGGAGGAGGGCTTCACGGTCGCGCGGTGGCTCGCCGTGGCCGAGGCCGCGATCGCCGACATCCAGGCGCGCGGCCGGGTGCCGATCGTGGTGGGCGGCACGAACCTGTACATCCGTGCGTTCCTCGAGGGACTCGACGACGCCCCTGCCGCCGACGCGGTCTTTCGCGCCGCGCTCGAGGCGGTGCCGTCGGCGGAGCTGCACGCGCGACTC
>CAMBUI010000052.1 GCA_945870915.1 Candidatus Kuenenia stuttgartensis
CCTCGTGATGTTCCTCACCTACGTCACGCTGCTGCTCGGACCGCTCGAGGTCCTCGCGAACACCGCGACCAGCCTGCAGACGAGCCTCGCGAGCCTCGACCGCACGCTCGACCTGCTCGGCGAGAAGGACGAGTTCGCCGACACCGCGGCCCGCGCGACGGTGTCGCCCGAGCCGGAGGTCGTGCGCGGCGACATCCGCTTCGAGGATGTGTCGTTCCGCTACGCGGGCTCCGACCGCGCCGTGCTCGACGGGGTGTCGTTCGAGGCACCCGCAGGCACGATGGTGGCGCTCGTCGGCCACTCGGGCGCGGGCAAGACCACGCTCTCCAACCTGGTCGCGCGGTTCCACGACCCGACCTCGGGCCGGGTCACGCTCGACGGGATCGACCTGCGCGACATCGCGCTTCCGTCGTTCCGCCGCCTGCTCGGGATCGTCGAGCAGGATGTCTTCCTGTTCGACGGGACGATCCGCGAGAACATCGCCTACG
Organism: Candidatus Kuenenia stuttgartensis; assembly: GCA_945870915.1. Lineage (GTDB taxonomy): Bacteria > Planctomycetota > Phycisphaerae > Phycisphaerales > SM1A02 > QWPT01. The sequence goes on from CAMBUI010000052.1 coordinate 489, forward strand.
CGCGCCCGACCGCGGGCGACGCCGAGATCGCGCGCGCCGCGCGGGTCGCGCGCGCCGATGTCTTCATCGACCGCCTCGAGGCCGGCTACGCCACGCGCATCGGCGAGCGCGGCGTGAAGCTCTCCGGCGGCGAGCGCCAGCGCCTCGCGCTCGCGCGCGCCGTGCTCGCCGACCCGCGCATCCTGATCCTCGACGAGGCGACGAGCAACCTCGACACCGAGAGCGAGCGCCACATCCAGGCGGCGCTCGGCGAGATCCTCCGCGGCCGCACCAGCTTCGTCATCGCCCACCGGCTCTCGACGATCCGCGAGGCGGACCTGATCCTCGTGATGGAGGACGGCCGCGTGGTCGAGCGCGGCACCCACGACGAGCTCATGTCGTCGAGCGGCCGCTACGCCACCATGGTGGTGCTGCAGACCGACCGCGACGGTCCCCGGGCCAGCGCCTGAGCCGCTTCCACCCGACGACCCGCACGCGCACACGCGCGCGCACACGCCCGCGCACGGGTCAGGCGCCGAAGTCATCCCCGCACTCGGTGCAGCGCGTCGCGCCGGTCCGACGCGGATACCCGCACACGCCGCAGAAGGTGCGCGCCCAGTTCACCCGCGCGCGGCGCGTGAGCAGGAGCACCACCCACGGACCGCACATCCACAGCAGCGCCGCGACGCCGAACATCAGGTTCAGGAAGGTCGCCATCGCGCAGTAGCAGTCGTACTTCTTGCGCGCCAGCGCGTAGATCGGCAGGCCGAGCGCGAGCTCGACGACCGTGCCCGAGAGCAGCAGGCGCAGCAGGCGGTCGAGCCCCTGCGGGTCGCGCGACCGTCCCGCGCGGCGCAGGAAGTACATCCACCCGAAGCCCGACACGCACCAGGCGACCAGCGCCATCGTCCAGACGCCGACCAACCCGGTGCGGTGGATCTCGGTGAACTCCGATGCACTGCCGGCCATCGCCGCGAGCGCGCCCTCGACCAGCGCGGCCATCAGGAGCCCGCACATGCACGCCCCGAGGATCGACGCCGCGATCACGCTCGACCGGAGCGACCGTCCCGCGCCATCCGCCGCGGGCGGACCGACGATCGGCGCGAGGAACGCGACCGTGAGTCCCGACCATCCGCACAGGAGCGCCGCGAGGATCCACCACTCGCCGGTGCCGACGCGCCCCAGCCAGTCGAGCGAAACCAGGCCCAGGAGGTACCCCCCGTATCCGCGCAGCATTTCGCCGAGGCGGCGCGGCTCCTCGATCAGGAACGGCACCGCGACGATCGGCATGGTGACCGTCGTGAACAGCAGCGAAGCGACGAACACGACCACGAGGGCCTTCGACCGACCCATCCGGGTGAGGATCACGGCGCACCTCGGCGACCGCTCACGACGCCGCTCCGCCGCCGATGGGACCGACGACAGCGCCCTCCGCGATCGCGAACAGCTCGGCATCGGCGCGCGGCTCGAACCGCACGCCGCGCGTGAACTTCGAGAACGCCGGCAGCACCACGCACCTGCGGACGCGGTCGACCACGAACGCAGGCACCTCGACGCTGCGCGCGCCGCGCGCCACCGAGAGCATCGGGTGCAGGTGGCCGGACACGGTCCAACCCGCGGCGAGCCTCGAGGCGGATGCGCTCGACGCCGGCCCCGCGCCCGCCCCCGCGTTCCCACGCGATCCGCCGCCGCCGGCGATCTCGTCGGGCGGCTCGTGCACGAACCGCACCCCGCCCAGCGCGAAGCGCACGCCCACGCGGTCGATGCACCACTCGGGCGGAAGCGTGCGCGCACCGCGGTCGTGGTTTCCCTCGACCAACCGGATCGGCAGCGCGATCCGCTCGCGGAACCGCGCGAACCGCTCCATCTCGGCCTCGCCGATGCCGTCGGCGTGGTGCGTCAGGTCGCCGACCACGACGATCACCTTGGCGCCCGCGCGCATCGCGGCGCGCCCGAGGCGCTCGAGGGTCTCCTCGTCGATGCCGTCGGCGCTCGGGACGCCGAACTGGCGGTAGCTCTCGCTCTTGCCGAAGTGGAGATCGGCGACCACGAGCGCACGCTCGGCGCGCAGGAAGAGCGCGCGCTCGGGCATGAGCTCCGCGTCGACTCCATCGAGGCTGACCTGCGCGCTCGGCATCGGGCGCATCCTACTCCGCGCCCGCGCCGCGCAGGATCGCCTGGAGCCGCGCCAGCACGCCCTCGGTCGAGAGCGTCGTGCCCAGCCGGTCGGCGACGAGCGGAAGCCCAAGCGGCGTCGGGCGCCTCGGGTGGGTGATGCGCAGCGGACCACGCTCGAGCCCGGCGAGCGTCGCGGCGAGGCGCCCGCCCTCGAATTGACGCTCGAGGACCTCGCGCTCGGCCTGGCGCAGCAGCAGGTTCGCCGGATCGAACTCCCGCAGCACGTCGAACACCAGCCCCGCGCCCGCCTGGACCTGCCGCCCCGAGCGCTCGGCGCCCGGGTACTTCTGGAACACCAGCCCCGCCACCCGCGCGATGTCGCGGAACTGCCGCCGCGAGAGCTCGCCGAGGTTCACCGCCTCGAGGAGGTCCGCCACCACGGCGTCGCGCGAGAACAGCGCGGGGCCCACCAGCGGCGCGAAGTCGAACGGCTCGCCCTCGCCGGAGTGCTCGGCCATCAGCTCGATCCCGTAGTCGTTCATCGAGACCGCGAAGGTCGCCGGTCGCGTGCGCGCGAGCCGGAGCGCGAGCAGCACCGCGAGCCCCTCGTGGACGAGCCTGCCGGCGAACGGGTACAGGAACAGGTGCGATCCGTCGCGCGTGCGGCAGAGCTCGACCAGCGTCTCGTCGGGCGCGGGCAGCGCAGAGAGCTCCATCTGCTCGCGCAGGATCGGCTCGGCGAGCCGCGTCTCGGGCTCGCGGAAGATCCCCCGCCGCGCCTCGTCGAGGGTGCGGCGCACCGCGGCCGCGAGCGCGGTCGAGAGCGGGAAGCGCGCGCCGTTCCAGCGCGGCACGAGGTCGGCGCGCGAGGCCCGCCGCACCCACGCGGTCATGTCGCGCACGCGCACGAACTCGACCACCTGCCCCGCGAAGTGGAACGCGTCGCCCGGCGCGAGGCGCGCGATGAAGCCCTCCTCGATCGATCCGAGGCGGCGGCCGCCGACCATCGCGACCGAGATGCTCGCGTCGGCGCTGATCGTCCCGATGTTGAGCCGGTGCAGCTGCGCCGCGCGGCGGGTGGCGATCGTGAAGCGGCCGTCGTCGCCGCGCGCGATGCGGTGGTACTGCGGGTACGCCGAGAGCGTGCGCCCACCCGTGAGCGCGAGCTCGACGCACCAGTCGAAGTCGGCGCGCGCGAGCGTCGCGAAGGCGGCCGTCGTCCGCACCTCGTCGAACAGCGCGTCGGCCGCGAACCCGCCGCCGAGCGCGCGGGTCACGATGTGCTGCACCAGGCAGTCGAGCGGTGCGCGCCATCCGTGCCGCTCCTCGATCTCGCGGCGGGCGACCGCGTCGCGGGCCGACGCGATCTCGACCAGCTCGAGCGCATGCGTGGGCACGCACAGCACCTCGCAGCGCGCGCCCGGGCGATGTCCCGAGCGGCCCGCGCGCTGGATGAGCCGCGCGATCCCCTTCGGCGAGCCGATCTGCACCACGCGCTCCACCGGCGAGAAGTCGACCCCGAGGTCGAGGCTCGAGGTCGCGACCACGATGCGCAGCGACCCGTCCTTGAGCCCCGCCTCGACGCGCTCGCGCTCCTCGCGCTCGAGCGATCCGTGATGGATCGCGAGCACCCCGGCCCACTCCGGTCGCTCCCACGAGATCGCGGCGTGCCAGCGCTCCGCCTGCGAGCGGGTGTTGGTGAAGACGAGCGTCGGCACCGCGGGATCGAGCCACGCGAGCAGCGGCTTCATCATCGTGAGGCCGAGGTGCCCCGCCCACGGGAAGCGCTCGACCGAGTCGGGCAGCAGGCTGCGCACCTCGATCGGCCGCGGGATGTCGGCATGCACGACGGAGGCGCGGGGACCAGCTGCCCCGACGCCGCCGTCCGCCCCGACGCCATCGTCCGCCCCGACGCCACCGTCCGCCCCGACGCCCACCAGCACCCGCGCCGCGTCCTCGACGTTCGCGATCGTGGCCGACAGGCCCCAGGTGCGCATCGCGGGCGCAAGCGCACGCAGCCGTGCGAGCGCGAGTTCGACCTGCACCCCGCGCTTCGAGCTGAGCAGCTCGTGCCACTCGTCGACGATCACCGCGCGCACGCCCGCGAGCTGCTCCGCGGCGCGGTCGCCCGCGATCATCAGGGTGAGCGACTCGGGCGTCGTGACCAGCACGTCGGGCAGCCGCTCGCGCTGCCGCGCGCGCTCGCGCGCCTCGGTGTCGCCGGTCCGCGCGCCCACGGTGACCGGAAGCCCAAGCTCCTCGACCGGCAGTCGGAGCGCGAGCTCGATGTCGCGCGCGACCGCGCGCAGCGGCGTGATGTACAGCACCGCCACGCCCGACGAGGGCCGCGCGCCCCGTTCGGCCACGATGTCGGCGAGCGGCCCGAGGTACGCCGCGTAGGTCTTGCCGCTTCCGGTGGGCACATGGACGAGGCCGCTCTCGCCCGCGGCGAAGCGCGCCCACGCCTCGCGCTGGAACGCATGCGGCGTCCAACCGCGCGCGGCGAACCACCGTTCGGGCGAGAACGCGGGATCGTGCACCGCCGCCGGATCGTGCGCCGCCGCCGGATCGCGCGCCTTCGCCGCGCCCTGCGCCGCCGCGTTCCTCCGCGCACGCGCCACGGTCACGCCTCCCGCGCGAGCGACAGCACGGTCACATCGTCGTGCCGCACGCCCTTGCTGAAGCGCGTCAGGGCCTCGTGGATGCGCTGCAGGTCGTCGGCGGAACCGGTCGAGCCGCGCAGCGCCTCGACCACCCGCTCGCTGCCGAACTCGGCGCCGTCCGACGCGCGGCTCTCGCGCACGCCGTCGGTCGTGATCACCAGCCGCTCGCCGGCATCGAGGCGCACGCGCACCGACGCATACGCCGTGTCGGGCATCGCGCCGATCACGCAGCCTCCGTCGTCGCCCGCGAAATCGAGCGGCTCGACGCCGTCGCGCCCCACCCGGAACGCGTGGCCGTGCCCCGCGTCGCACACCAGCACATCGCCGCCGAGCTCGAACGCCGCGACCCACAGCGACGCGAAGTCGAACGGCTCGGTGTGCTGGTAGAGGAACTCGTTGAGCGCCGCGACCGTGACCGCCGGATCCTCGACGCGCCCCGCCGCGGCGTGCAGCCACGACTGCGCCGCGCTCATCAGGAGCGCCGCGCCGATGCCGTGCCCGCACACGTCGCCGATCCACGCCAGCGTCGAGCCGTCGGGCCGCCGCGCCACGCCCACGATGTCGCCCGACACGTTGGTGCCGAGGTTCGCCTCGTCGGGCGGCGCGGCGGCGATCGAGTCGAGCGCCCACGAGATGCGGCCGGTCGAGCCGGTGCGGTCGGGCAGCAGCTTCCGCTGCACCGCCGCCGCGCGCGCGTAGTGCTGGCGCAGCTCGCCGAACTTCCGCAGCGCGATGCCGTCGAACACCAGCCCGCCGAGCCCCGCGGCCGCGCCCACGAACTCCGCGACATCGCCGCCGGTGAACCGCGCGGCCGAGCGCGAATCGCCGTACAGGTAGAGGTGCGGGTCGGCGCGCACCTGCAGCCGCGCGCACAGGATCTCGCACACGCCAGCCCCCGCGATGCTGCCGAGGTGGCCGATCTGGTCGGGCAGCGAGAGGTGCGCCACGCGCCCGCCCTCCTCGGCGGCGGCGATCACGGTGCGGCTCACGTTGCCGATGTCGATGCCGACGCGCGCCACGATCTGCGCCTCGGTGCTGCCGGGGATCATGCGCACGATCATCGCGCGCTCGATGCCGGCGGTCGTCTGCACCCGCTCGAGCAGGAGACGGCCGGCGGCCTCCTCGCTCATCTCCGACGGATTGGCGCGCATCACCTCGCGCAGCACCCGCATCGCCTGGTCGCCGCCGGTCTTCCCGCCCACCACGACGGTGCGGAGCTCCTCGGCCGACGAGATCGGCATGTCGGTGCGGATCCGCTCGTAGACGCGACCGAGCCGCAGCCGCTCCGGCCCGAGCTTGATCACGTCGCCCTCGACGATGCGCACCCTGCCGCCGTCACGCGTGCGCACGCCGTTCACCAGCGTGCCGTGCCGGCTGTTGCGGTCCTCGACCGACACGCCCTCCGGGCCGTAGCGCACGATCGCATGCTCGCGCGACACCGACGGATTGTTGATGAACACGCTGCACTCGGGCGCGCGTCCGATCGAGTACTCGTCGCCCGGCTGCAGCCGCACCGGCTTGGTCGCGGGCGCATCGAGGAAACTCAGTTCGAGCGTCGGATGTCGTTCGGCGTTCTGCGGGATCACTCGGCGTTCCGTCGGTCGGGGTGCGGGGCTTCGGGATGGGATGCTGCGGAATCGTGTTCTGCGGCATCGGGGTCTGCTGCATCGCGCTCTGCGGCATCGGGGGCGCGCGTGCGCGGGTCGGGCGACCCTCCACCGTCCGTCCGCCGAGAGGGTTGCGATGGTAGCGCGCTGCGCGCGTACACGATGCCCGCGCCCACCAGCACCATGCCGCTCACGAACAGCAGCCCGATGCGCACCAGCACCGGCGCATCGGCGAGGTCGACCAGGAACAGCCTCGCCACCAGCAGGAAGAACGCCCACAGTCCCGCCCACCGCAGCGGCGCGATCCGGTGCCGGAACCCGAGGAGCAGTTCCGCCACGCCCACCGCCGCCAGTCCGCCGACCGCCACCACCGGCGAGATCGGACGCCCCGCGACGACGCCCGCGAGCAACGCGCCGAGCGGTCCCGCCGCCGCCGCGCACGCGAACCCGACCACGACCGCGCGACCCGCGAACGGTCCGCCCATCCGCCGGCCCGCGTGGATCGCGACGACGGCCGCCAACGCGGTCGCCGCGATCATCCCGAGCACCGACGCGGCGCCGACCTCGCCCGACGGCCGCGTCTCGAACAACCACGCGAGCCCGAGCAGCGCACCGACCGCCACCGAAACCGCGCTCATGATCATGCCGCCGTCCACCACCGGCTCCGACCGCCGCCAGCGCCCGACCAGCACCGCCACCACGCCCGCCAGCGCGAGCACGGTCGACGCGCCGAGCACCGCCTCGATGCCGCGATGCCCCGTGTGCGCCCCGAACGCAAGCCCGACGGCCGCGCACGCGGCACCCACCGCGCACACCGCGACCAGCATCGCCGCCCGCCGCGCGAATCCCAGCGCCGGATGCGCGGCGACCAGCATCGCCACCACCGCGCAGGGCGGGAGCATCAGCGCGCTCCGCATCGGCGAGTTGAGGGGACCATCGAGCATCGGACCTACGAGCCCCGCCGTCCACACGAGTGCCGCAATGGCGACCAGCAGCAATCCGACCACGACCGGCACCAGCGGCGCGCTGCGCCACCATCCGACCGCGAACGCCGGCAGCACGATCGCGACGCATGCCTCCGGGCTCGGCACGAACAGCGCCACCGCCGCGCACCACGCGAGCAGCGCCGCCGGCACCGCCCCGATGCCCACGATGCGACCGCCCGTCCTCGCGAGCATGCCGAACAGCGCGAGCGCGCACAGGATCAGCCCACCGAGCCCATCGCGCCAGAAGAGGTCGACCGCGACCGCCGCTCCGCCCGGCGCGCCCGCCGGCATCGGAATCGACGCGAACGCCGGCACCGAGGGCGCGCCCAGCGCAACGACCGTCGCCGTGATCACCCCGATCCACGACAGCAGCACCGCGACCAGCGCGAAGACGCGCGTGCCGCGCCCCGGCGCACCGCGACCGACCAGCACGCTGCACACGACCGCCGCGGCAACCACGACGATTCCCTTCGCCGAATCACCCACCAGGAACGCCAGCCCGCCGACCGCAAGCGCCACGCCGAACGCGAGCGACGCGCGCGAGAGCATCGCGCACGCCTCGCCGATCGCCCGCGCGGAGCGGTCGAGCGCTGCGCTCGGGTCCCGAGATGGATCAAGCGAGGGATGCACCGACGATTCAACCGACAGATCAACCCGCGCTCCACCGCTCGAATCCACCGCCTCGCCATCGTCAAGCGAGAAGCCCCGCAGCAGCGCCGCGAGCGCCAGCAGCAGCGCGCCCGCGCTCGCGGGCAGCAGCTCGACCGCCGACAGCACTCCCGCCGCCGTCGTCCAGGCACCCACCTCGACCAGCACCAGCGCCGACGACGCCAGCGCCACCATCGCGACGTTGCCCCGCGCCGACGCACCGCGCAGCGCAGCGAACGTCGACTCGCCCACCACGATGCCCCACCAGAGGATGGCGAAGCCGAAGGCCTCCAGCGGACTCGCGGTCGCCCCAAGCACCACCGCACCGAGCAGCACCGTCGCCGCGAGCGCGAAGTACCGCACAGCCGCGAAGCGCGCTCCGCCGATCGCGTGCATCCCGAGTCCCGTGGCCAACGCCAGCGCGAGCAGCAGCCCCGCGAGCCGCGGTTGCTCGGCCGGCAGCCCCACCGCCGGCGGAAGCCCGAGGAATCCGATCAGCGCGACCACGCCAACCGCGACCGACCCCGACCGCACGCTCCACGCTGCACCGAGCACACCCGCGGCCGCCGCGATCGCCGCACCCGTCGCAGGTCCGAACACGCGCAGGCTGAACACCCCGAGCGCCACCGTCACCATCACCGATCCGATGCCCGCGGCGTCGAGCCCCGTCGCGGCACCTGGCGCGCCACGCCGGCGCACCCATTCGCCCGCCCCGAGCAGCAGGATCCCGAGCACCACGCCGATCGCGAACCGCCCCATCGGCGCGATGCGTCCGATCAACCCGATGTCGTACGCGTAGTGCACCAGGAACGCGATCGCCCCGAGCACCGCGATCGAACCCACGAACGGCACGATGCGACGACCGATGAACTGCTCGGTGCTCCACGCGCCTCCCGCGCCGATCGACCCTCGGCGCGGCAACGGCGGCGGGGCCAACGACGGCTGGGCCAACGACGGCTGGCTCGGCGGCGGCGGTGTCAGCGGCGGCGTACGCGGCGCGGGCGGCGGCATCGACGCCGACTGACCGGTCGGCGACGACCGTCCGGAGGATTCCTCCAGCGCCGACAGCCGCGCCTCGAGCACCAGCACGCGCGCGCGCAACGCCTCGTTCTCACGAAGGAGCTCCGCCTCACGCGGCAACGCATCCTCACGCGGCCCTGTCGGTCCGGAACCCGGTTCCTGCGTCATGCCGCGAAGCATCCCACGCCCCCTGCGCCGGCGCAACCATCACGGATGCGCGGTCCCGGCGACCCTGCCCTTCCATCCGCGTCGGCCGGTGCGGTCGAGCCAGAGGCTCCTCCACTGCACCGCCGACAGCATCACCATCGACAGCGGATGCAGCGGCACATTCAGCAGCGACTGCCGGAAACGCCGCGCCAGCAGCCAGCGCAGCGACAGCGATGCGGCGACCGCTCCCGCCGCCATCCACGCGCCCCCGGTCCAGACGCCCGTCGCCAGCGCCAGCGCGAGCACCACCCACGGCAGCACCTGCCCCAGCGCGTGGTACACGGTGATGAAGATCAGCAACCCCATGCTCCCGAGCCCCTCGTACGCGTTCTTGGCGAAGCCGCGCCAGGTCTGCCCGAAGCCGCGGTACATGCGGCACGAGACGCTCTCGGTGCCGTCGTAGAGGTCGGTCCGCAGCCCCGCCCTCCGCACCGCGCGCGGGAACTTCACGCCGTCGTGCATCGACGCCTTGAACGCGCCGTGCCCGTAGTTGTCCGGCCCCGCGTCGCTCCCGACCGCCGACTGGTACGCGCGCCGCGACACCAGGATGAACTGCCCGCACGCCGCGCTCGCCGCCGGATCGAGCGTCGAGCGCATCCGCCCGATCGGCAGGTAGCTCATCAGCACGAAGTGGATGAGCGGCACCAGCGTCATCTCGCCGATCGTGCCGGTGATCTCGCGCGGCACGGTCGACACGAGGTCGCATCCCGCCGACGTCCCGCGCTCCACCCCGAGCGCCACCCCGAGCGCCACCCCGAGCGCACGCGCCACCGCGTCGGGCTCGAGTCGCACATCGGCATCGGTGAACAGGAACCACCCGAGCTCGGGATCGTGTCCCAGCCCGTGCTCGGCCATGCGGAAGCACGCGTGCTGCTTGCCGTTCCACCTCGCGGGCAACGCCCGACGCGGCACGACCACCACCCGCGGATCCTCCGCCGCCAGCCGCGCGACGATCTCGCCGGTGCCGTCGGTCGACTCGTCGTCGTAGACATACGCGCGCACATCGACCTCGCGCGACGCGAGGATCGAGCGCACGCAGGCCTCGATGTTCTCCCGCTCGTTGCGCGCGGGCACGCACACCGCGACCCGCACCCCGCGGGTGCGCGCGGCGACCTCGGCCAGCGCGGGCGCGGGCGCATACCGGCGCATGTTCACGATCCCGAGCGCGAGCGGCTGCACCGCCGCGGCCAGCGCGCCGAGCATGAGCCAGCGATCCTGCAGGAGTCCCGCCACCTCGGCTGCGTTCATCGCGTTCCCCCGCGCGCATCGCGCGCCTCGCCCAGCGCGGCGGAACCGCGCCCCGTCAGCCGCATCCACAGGTCGTAGACCGGATTCGTTCCCGACACCTTCGGCGCGAACTGCGCCGACAGCGGCTCGAATGCCGCGCCATCGCGCGCGCGCACCAGCAGCGCGAGCTCCGCCTGGTTCCTCCGCATGGCCGCGGTGATCCGCCGCTGCCACGCGAGCGTGCCCTCGCCGCCGCGCCCAGCCGCAGGGCACTCGATCGGCTCCGCCCGCAGGAAGATCTCCGGCTTCTGGTCGACCCAGAACCCGTACTCGACCGCGATCGACACCGCGCGGTCGGGCGCAAGCCCCGCCGCCACCGCCGCCGCGCCGGGACGCGGAACGACCTCGTCGCGCACATCGGCGAAGTGCCCCTGCGGCGTGACCACGAGCGCCAGCCGCGGGCTGCGACGGGCCTCCTCCTCGAGGTACGCGCGCATCGCCGGCAGCGTCGCCGGGTCGTCGGGATCGACGCCGAACAGGCCCACCTTGCGGAAGATGCGGAAGCGCATCAGCTCGCCGCGGTCGATCGGACCGAACGGCGGACGCGACGGGAAGAACGCGCGCCACGCGAGCAGCGCCACGATCGGATCCCACCACGCCGCGTGGTTCAGCACCACGAGCGCAGGACGCTCGCCGCCGTCCACCTGCGCGAGCACCTCGCGCGAGCCGCGCGCCAGCCGCACGGCATGGAACTTCCGCCGCGTCATCGACGCGACCATCGCCGTGAACACCGCCCGCACCCGCGGCGACGGCGTCGCGGGAATCAGCGGCTCATCGCGGGCTGCGCCCACGCGCCTGCTCCCCTTCCGTCCGCGCCGGGTCGGCCGCCGAACTCGCCGGTCAGCAGCGACTCGAACGCCGGCGTGCCAACCGACGATCCGTTGCCGAGGCTGGTCTCGCCCCGCTCGGGCGTCACGCCCGCGCCCTCGCAGGCGCTCCACGCGGCGGTCACGCCCGACATCATCACCATCGGCGTGCCGGGGCCGGGGTTCACGCTGCCGCCCGCGAGGTACAGGCCCTTCGCGACCGGGCTCGTGTTGCGCGGCTTGAATCCGCCGTGCAGCCGACCGTGCGAGGCAAGCCCGTAGATCGCGCCGCCCGTCGCGTTGTACATGCGGTCGATGCCCGCCGGCGTGAGCCGCCGCTCGACCACGATGTGCCGCTCGATGTCCTCCATGCCGAAGCGCTTCAGCTTGTCGATGATCACGCGGCGGTACTGGTCGAACAGCCCGCCCGGCGCATCCCAGTCGTGACGGTCGCGGCGGTACGGGGTGTGCACGAGGATGTAGAGCGACTCGCAGCCCTCGGGCGCCTGCGACGGATCGCTCGCGCTCGGCACGCAAAGGTACAGCGTGGGATCGCGCGCCGGATCGCCCTTCGCGTAGATGTCGTCGAACTCCTGCCGCGAGTTGCCCGAGAAGATGAAGCAGTTGTGCCGCAGGTGCTCGTAGCGGCGGTCGAGTCCGAGGTAGAGCACCACGCCCGAGCACGCCGGCTCGTACTTCGCCGCGATGCGCCGCTGCTCGGCCTTCGCCGCGGGCGTGCCGAGCAGATCGGTGTAGGTCCGCTGCACATCGCAGTTCGACACCACGATGTCGGCCTCGATCACGCGGCCGTCCTCGAGCTCGACGCCCTTCACCCGGCCGTCGGCGACGATGATCCGCTTCGCGCCCACGCCCCGCTCGACGCGTCCGCCCTGCTCGGTGAACACGCGCTCGAGCGCCCGCGCCACCATGCGCGTGCCGCCCATGGTGTACCAGCAGCCGTAGTCGCCCTGCGCGCTCGCGATCAGCGACAGGATCGCCGGCGCGAGGAACGGGCTCGACCCGACGTACTGCATGAAGTGCTCGGTGAGCTGCGCCAGGTGCGGCTCGGTCACGGTCCGGTGCGAGGTGCGCGCCACCGTCGAGTGCATGCGCATCCGCAGCACGTCGCCCAGCAGGCCGGCGTCGGTCGGCGGCTTGCGCATCATGTCGCCGATGCCGCCGAGATCCTTGTAGAAGAAGACCTTCTCGCTCAGCCGGTACATGCGGCGCGCGTACTCGAGGAACTCGAGGTAGCCGCGACCCGGGCGCTCGGCGGGGAACTGCCGGTCGAGGTCGGCGGCGAACGCCTTCGGGTCGTCGCGCAGGTCGAGCACCGTGCCGTCCTCGTAGAAGCAGCGCCACTGCGGATCGAGGCGGATCAGCTCGAGGTAGTCCTCGACCCGGCGGCCGCTGCGGCGGATGATCCCGCGCACCACCTCGGGCATGGTGATGATCGTCGGCCCCATGTCGAAGTGGAAGCCCTTCTCGCTCAGCACGTTCATCTTGCCGCCGAGGTGGCGGTTCTTCTCGACGATGACGACCTCGGCCTCGCCGCGCATCTGCGTGGTGAGCTCGGTGGCCGCTGCGAGGCCTGCGAGGCCTCCTCCGATGACGACTGCGGTGCGCTTCATGCGTGGACTTCCGTGCGGGTTGGCTGATGTGGCTGCGGACGATCCGGAGAGGACGGCTGCCGCTCTCCGGCGTTGTTCGGGGCGGGATGGCTCGACGCGCTGCTGCTCGGGGCGGTCACGGGGCCCGGGGCCGCCGCGGCGCTCGGGGCCGTCACGGAATGCGCGCGGCCAGGCCACGCGATGAACCGCGACAGCACGCGCTGCACGCGCGACGACGGCTCCTCGGCCGGCACCGAGAGGAACCGGCTCGTGCGGGTCACGGTCACCTCGCGCGTGAGCGCGCGCAGCCCGGACTCGCCGCGCGAGACGCCCCACCCGCTGGCGCCGTGCCCGCCGATCGACACCGCGGGGTGCGCCGATGGCAGCAGCACGGAGTTGAAGTGCACCAGGCTCGAGCCGCACGCGTGCGCGCGCGCCGCGAGGTCGGCGCGCGGACGCCGCGTCCAGAGGCTGGTCGCGAGGTACTGGCCCACCGTCGCATGCAGCGCGAACGCCTCGTCGAGCGTGTCGAACGCGCGGACCGCGATCGCGGGTCCGAAGTGCCGGCCGTGGAAGAGGTCGCTGTCCGCCGGGCAGTCGAGCACGGCCACCGGACGCATCGCGCGCCCGGCGCATGGCTCGAGCGCGCCCGCGATCGAGCGGCCGCCCGCGGCGATCGCCCGCGCCGCCACGCCGTGCGCCGTCTGCGCCGCCGCGGCGTCGACGAGCGTGAGCCGCTTCGCGCCCGCCACCAGCCGCGCCAATTCGTCGCTGAACGCCGCAAGCGCCTCGCGCGCCACCAGCGCACGCCGCGGCGCCATGCAGGTCTGCCCCGCGTTGCCGGTCACGCCCATGAAGACGGCGCGCGCCGCCGCGCGCGCGTCGGCATCGGCCAGCACGATGGCGCTGTCGGACCCCGAGAGCTCGAGC
>CAMBUI010000053.1 GCA_945870915.1 Candidatus Kuenenia stuttgartensis
TCTGCTCGAGCAGCGTGGTGCCCGAACGGGGCAGCCCCACCACCATCGCCACGCCAGGCACGGGGTCGACCCGCGGGGCGATCCAGCGCTCGCCGCCCGCCGCCAGCCGGTCGAGCGTCGCCGCCTGATCGCGGACCTGCTGCAGCATCCCCTCGAGGTCGAAGGGCGGCGTGGTGTCGGCGTGGAGCGAGGTCGCGAGGTCGCACGCCTCGCGGTAGCGCGCCATGCGGTCGAGCAGGCCGACCGCATCGAAGCCCGCCACGCGGCGGAGCACCGGACTGCGCTCGCGCGCGACGATGGCGCGCAGCTCGGCCAGCGCACCCTCGGGGTCGTCCTTGGTCCTCAGGCGTGCGACCGCGAGCGCCGCGCGCGGGTCCTTCATCCACGCGCCACCGGCATCGATGAAGGCCTTGAGCTCCTCGCGCCGGTGCGCGAACCAGTAGACCTCGGCCAGCGCGACGCCGGCATCGACCGCCTGCGGGACCTTCGCCTGGTGGACGCGGCGGAGCGAGTCGACCGCCCGGTCGATCCGCCCGAGCCGCTGGTCGAGCAATCCCCGGATCAGGAGCGCCTGCGGATCGGCCGGCGAGAGGCGCACCGCCTGCTCGATGTCGGCATCGGCCTCGGCGATGCGCCCGAGGTTCATCTGCGCGATCGCCCGCCCCAGCCAACCGGGAAAGCTGCGCCGCGACTGCGCGATCAGCTGGTCGGCCACCCGCAGCGCACCCGCGGCGTCACCCTGCTTGAGGAGGCGGTCGAGCTGGGCGAGCGGCGGTTCGACGGGCGGCACCGCTCCACTCTACCCGCAGGCCGCATCGGGGCGTCCACGCCGATCGTCTCGCCGCCGACCCTCACCTCGCCACCTCCGCCCCGCCGCGGCACTTCTCGGGCATGACGCGTCTCCGGCGCGGTGCAGGCGTGCGGCGGGCGTCCTGCATGCGCGCATTCCGGCACGAATGGCTTGGAATCCGTCCGAAGCGGGGCTAGGCTCGAGGCTCAAGGGCGCGCCCCGTCGGGCGTGTGACAGGAGTCGAGGGAATCTCCATGCTGACCATCTCGCGTCTCGCCGCCTCCGCGGCCGTGTTCGTCGTCGCTTCGGCCATCGTCGCCCCGGCTGTCGTGACCTCGGCCGCCTCCGCCGACATCCTCGGCTTCAACGAGAGCTTCGTCGCCAACTCGGCGAGCTGGCGCAACTCCAACGGCGCCACCGACCTCGCGTGGTACGCGACCGGCGGTCCCGAGGGCATGAGCTACGCCTCCAGCACCTTCAACCTCAGCACCACCACCGTCGGCGGCTTCCCGCCCACGGTCATCCGCGCGCACGCCTCGTACGGCTCGTCGGCCGGCGGCTATGTCGGCAACTGGATCGCCGCGGGCGCGACCGGCGTGAACTTCATGTTCCGCCACGACCTCGCCGAGGCGGTGACCGTGACCGGACGCTTCGCCACGCCGACCAACGCGCCGGGCGCGTCGGTGGTCTCGACCACCGTCATCCTGCCCAACACCTGGACGCTCGTGAGCTTCGACCTGCGCGAGGGCAGCCCCGACATCATCTCGCTCGGCGGCGGCACCTACCAGGCGATCTTCTCCAACATCGGCAACATGCAGTTCGGCTTCACCGTGCCGGCCGCGCTCGCCGGGCAGAACATCGACGGGCACTTCGACATCACCGACTTCAATGTCGTCCCTGCGCCGGGCGCGTTCGCGCTGCTGGGCGTCGCGGGCGTCGTCGGCCGTCGGCGCAGCCGTCGCTGATGCGGCGCGGGCAGCCCGCCCACCGGTCCGCCCAGCGATCCACCCACGGATCAGCCCGCGGATCAGCCCACCGATCAGCCCTCGAATCCGCCCACGAATCCGCGGCCTGAAGGCCACCGCCGGAAGTTCGTCTCACACCGCTCCGAGCACGACCTCGGCAAGGCGATCGGCCGCCCCCGGCGCCCGGTCGAGGAACAGCGACGGCTCGACGATCTCGAGCTCCATCAGCAGTGGCCGCCCATCGGTGCCGCGCGCCATGTCGACGCGCGCATAGGCCAGCGGTCCGAATCCGGCCGACCCCACATGCGCGAGCACCGCCTGCGCGAGCGCGATCTCGTCGGGCGCCGGCGTCACGAGCCCGCGCGACTGCTCGGCGTCGCCGTCCCAGCGCGCCCCCTTGTGGACGGCATGCGAGAAGCGCCCGCCGAAGTGGACGAGGTTGGTCTCGCCGTGCGACACCACCGACGCGAGCAGCGGCTGCACCAGCAGGTCGCGCTCGAGGTGCGCCTCCCGGTGCGCGCGCGCGGCCGCGACATCGCCGCGCCGCACGCGGATGGTGGCGAACGAGCCGGCCGAGACCGCGGGCTTGACCACGAGGTCGCCGTGGCGCGCGAAGAGCGCGTCCCAGTCGGGCTCGGTGCCGTGCAGCACGACCTCGGTCGGCACCACGGCGATCCCCGCCGCGGCCAGCTCGGCGAGATACCGCTTGTGGAGGTTCCAGAGCAGCGCCGCGCGCGGATTCACGAGCCGCGTCGCCGCGGCCACGCGGTCGATCCACGCGTGGAAGTCGCGGTAGCGGCCCACGTAGTTCCAGGTCGAGCGCACGACCACGGCGTCGAAGGCGCCCCACTCCGCGCGCGGGTCCTCCCACGGCACGACCTCGGCGCGCGCGCCGCGTGCGGCGAAGGCCTCGACCAGGATCGGGAGGTCGGCGTCGGGCCGCGGCATGTCGAGGCAGGTGGCGAGGGCGATGCGCATGGCGCCCACGGTACACTCGCCGCATGGCTCGACGCATCTATGTGATCGAACTCGACCCGAAGGCCTGGAGCGAACCGCGTCTCCGCAAGGCGAACCCGAAGATCACGGGCACGCCCGTCCGCTGCGTCTATGTCGGCGAGACCGGCCGCTCCCCGGAGCTTCGGTTCGCGCAGCACAAGGCGGGCATACGGGCGAATTTCCTGGCCGAGCGCTACGGCATCCGCCTGCTCGAGCACCTCATGCAGGAGCGCCACTGGCCGGCGGTGCACACGACCTGCCAGGCCAAGGAGGCCGAGGAGCGCCGCGCCGAATCGCTCCGCAAACGCGGGTACGCCGTCTACGCGAAGTGAGCGCGGTCAGCGGTGCTGCCGACGCGCGTCGTGCGCGGCGACCACCGCGTCCCACGATCCGTCGAACGCCCACTCGTAGTTCTTCCAGCGGCCGATCGAGCCCTTGTTGATCTTCTGCCGCACCTGCGCGTGCGACAGCGTGAAGGCGCCCTTCTTGTTCTCCTCGGGCGAGAGCACGCGCTCGTCCATCGGCAGGCCCATCAGGCGCAGGCAGCGCTCGGCGTACTCGGCGGGGTTCTCGACGAGGTCCTCGTACACGATGCGCTCGTTCGGCATGCCGGTGGCCTCGAAGGCGCGCGGCACGATCCTGCGCTGCCACTCGATCATCTGGCGGATCGCGTCGAGGCTGCTCGTCCACTCGTACGACACGGGATTGAAGTACGAGAGGAAGATGCTGGTCGCCATGTCGCGCGGGTCGCGCTCGACGTTGATGCCGACCGAGCCGGGCAGCACGGCGGCGATCTCGGGCAGCGCGCGCCAGGTGCGCAGGCTCTTGTCGAAGGTCCAGCTCGCGCCCTCCTTGCGGATCTGGTGCGCGCCGTCGAGGTAGCGCTGGCGCAGCTCGGGGAACAGCTTCGACGGCACCGCGCTCGGCACGCGCGGCCATGCGCCGGTGGCGAAGAGCGTGCGGCACATGTGGTCGAGGCCGTCGAACTCGCCGATGCCGCCGATCGCCGGATGGCGGTCGAGCATCTGCTCGAGCAGCGTGGTGCCCGAGCGCGGCATCGCCACCACGAAGGCGACCCCCTGCACCGGCTCGGCGCGCGGCTTGAAGAACTCCGCGCCGCGGCCGTAGAGGTCGTACTGCAGCTGGAGCGGGACGGTCCACTCCTCCATCTGGATCGGCGCGGTGGTCGCCTTGTGGACCTCGGTCGCGAGGTCGAACGCCTCGCGGTAGCGGCCCATCTTGTCGAGGTGCCCGACCGCCTCGAAGCCGGCGAAGCGCCGCAGCGGCCACGGATGGTTGGTGCGGAAGATCGCCTTGAGGTCCTCGATGCCCGCGGCCTTGTCCTCGAGCACGCGGCAGCGCGCGTACAGCAGCAGCGCGCGCGGATCCTTGGTCCACGCGCCGCCGCGCTTGACCGCCTCGACCATCTGGTCGTAGCGGCCCGCGTTGAACAGCGTCTGGATCAGGTTGATCGAGGCCTCGACCGAGAGCGGCCCGCGCCCCTCGGCGATCGGCCGCAGTCCGTCGATGCACTTGTCGGTCTTGCCGAGCCGGAGGTCCATGTTCGCGCGCACGAGGCGGGCGTGCTCGTCGTTCGGCGAGAGCTTGAGCGCCATCTCGATGTCGGTCTCGGCGTCGACGTAGTTCGCCAGGCGGAGGTTGGCGCGCGCGCGCCCGAGCCGCGCCAGGAAGCTGTTCGGCGACTGCGCGAGGAAGTCGTTCGCCGCCTGCAGCGCACCGGCGTGGTCGCCCGCGTTCAGCAGGCGCTCGATCTTGGCAACGGGTGTTTCGCGTACAGCCATGGTCTCGTCTTCCACTTGCCCCGCGGGCGCGCCCCACCGGTCTGTCCGCGCGGCCCTCCCACGAGGTCCTGCGGCTCCGTCAGGCGGGCGCGCTCGCGCCCAGGCGAGACTCTATCGGCGCCCGCCGCCGATCGGCGCACAATCGCAGGCAACAACAACGGACCGCCCCGGGGTTGCCGGGACGGTCCGTCGGTTTCGGGGATCTGTGATGGCGGCGGGGCTTCAGCCGCAGCGCCAAGGTTCCAGCCGCGGCGCTCGGGCCTCAGCCGCAGCGCCCCCGTGCCTCAGCCGCAGCGCCCCCAGGGCTTCAGCCGCAGCGCCCCCAGGCGTTGAGCAGGGCCGAGAGATCACGCCCATCCACGGCGCCGTCGCCGTCGACGTCCGCGGAACAGTCGCGGCACGCCCCCCACGACGCCAGCAGCGACGCGAGGTCGACGGCATCGACCGCGCCGTCGCCGTTGATGTCGCCGTCGCAGGTCGGGATCGGCGGCAGCTCGCGCGCGTATATGCCCGCCCACGACTCGGTGGTCGCGGCGTCGAGCATGCTCGCCACGAGCACCAGGCGGCCGTTGCGGAGGCCGTCGCGCTCGATGCCGACCGCGCTCACCAGCGATGCCGCGGGCGACTCGCCGTCGAGCTCGGTGCCCGGGGTCACGGTCGAGACCACGATCTCCGCATCGCCGTCGGCGGGACCGACCCGCAGCATGATCGCGTCGGCGGTCCCAAGGCGCGCCTTGAACGCCGCGCGGAACGCTCCGCGTTCGGTGCCGTCGATCGCCACGAACGCGGTCGAGCGCCAGCGCGGCGGCTCCTGCTCGCCACCCTCGTCGCCACCGCCCTTCTGCGGCGGGCTGCCGGAGAAGTTCCAGTAGAGGAGGTCGTCGATGCCGTCGCCGGTCTTGGCGATGCTCACGATCCTGCCGGTCTCGGTGTCGATGGCGAACATCCCCTGGTGCACCGGCACCTGCACGGTGAGGCCGTCGGGGTACTGCTCGTTGCAGTAGGCGATCACATCCGCCTGTCCGTCCTCGGGACAGGTGAGGAGCAGGTCGCGCGTCTCATCGCCCCACGCGCCCCAGAACGCGAGCCAGCGCCCGTCGAACGACAGCGCCTCGCCGATGCGGTTGAAGCGGTCGTCCTCGCCCTCGCCGGGAACGGGGCTGCCGATCTCGACCAGCGCCTCGAGGTCCGGCTCCGACGCGAGCGGCGCGAGGTAGATGCCGCCCATCGTCGGCGTCTCCTCGTTGTCGAGTCCGACGAAGACCATGCGCCCGTCGGCCGCGCTCGGCGGCGCGGTCGACCCGAAGTTGACCGGCGACTTCGACGACTGGTTCGGGATCGGCGTGAGCGAGCCTGCGACCAGCACCACCGGGGCCTGGCCTCCGTCGGCGCGCATGCTGCGGAAGTAGACGCCGGTGCGCCCGAGTCCGGTCGCGACCTCGGTGTAGTTGCCCTTGAAGCTGATGAACTCGCCGTCGCACACCGCGGCCGAGCCGGGGAACTGGTCGAACCGCGTGCCCGGCGCGGTGCCCGGCACCTGCCACCAGGGGAAGACCAGCGCGCCGGTGCCGGCATCGGTCACCGCGCCCAGCAGCGAGACGCCGGTCGCGAGCGTGCCGTCGACGGTCGCATACACGCCGGCGGTGCCCACCGAGGTCTCGGTCGCGTCGGGCAGCAGGTAGTTCCACACCGGCTGCGACTGGCCGCGCGTGGCGATCATGTCGCTGCCGCCGTCGATGCGCGGGAACGACGGGAACTCGCGGAAGGTCGCGAGCTCGCCGCTGCCCGGCGGATACTCGATGTTGTTCGGCTGCGGCACCTCGCCCGACACCGTCGCGACCACGCCGATCGCCGGCGACTTCGCCAGCAGGTCGAGCGTGTAGATGCCGCGCACGGGCTGCGAGGGTCCCTTGCTGCGCGCACGGAAGACGACGAGCCCCCGCGCGTTGACCGACGGCTGGTTGTAGCTGTTGAACAGCTTGTCCGAGCCGGGCATGAGCTGCCCGTTGTTGACGACGCGCTGCCACGCCTCGCCGCCCGCCGAGGCGACGGAGGTCGCGAGCGATGCCCCGATGGTCGCCGCGGCCAGCGCCACGACCGAGATCGTGGTCGATGCGATGGTCGATGTGACGGGCCATGTGGCGGGCGATGTCCTGCACGACGCCCAGGTCGTTGAAGCCCTCGCGGCTCCGCCATTGCGAATTCGACACTGCATGGGTGTTCCCTCTCCGGTGATCCGAGTGGTGCAGGGAGCGCGGATGCGCTCCTCGACGCTGCACGGATCCACCGCAGAGGCAGGCGCGCGCGGAACCGTCGGGGATGCATCCCCGACCCCGCCGCGCGAGATCGACCACGCCGCGCGAGATCGCTCACGCCGCGCGAGATCGACCACGCCGCGCGAGATCGACCACGCCGCGCGGAATCGCTCACGCCGGGCGTGTCAGACCGCGCGGTACGCCGCCAGCGCGCGCTCGAGCTCGGCGCGCTCCGCGGCGGGCACCCGCGCCGAGAGACCGAGCTTCTCGTAGGTCTCGAGCTTCGACTCCGCCTCGACGCCCGCGTAGACCACGGTCGCGTCGATGATGCGCTTGCCGAGGATCTCCTCGAGCTGGCGCTGCG
The DNA here is from genome assembly GCA_945870915.1 of Candidatus Kuenenia stuttgartensis. Taxonomy (GTDB): domain Bacteria; phylum Planctomycetota; class Phycisphaerae; order Phycisphaerales; family SM1A02; genus QWPT01. Next base: position 7,173 of record CAMBUI010000053.1, read on the forward strand.
TGTAGGTGGGCTTGACCGCCGCGGTCGACTTGGTGCCGTACTGCTGCAGGTTCGAGGCGAAGATGCCCGCGGCGCTCACCGGCAGGAAGTCCTCGTAGCGCAGGCCCTCGTAGTCGGCGAATCCGTCGCGCACGAGCTCCGGCAGGCTGGTGGTCGCGAGCGCGCCCGACCGGCCCGCGGCGATGCCCTTGGCGGTCGGCACGTAGCGCGCGTACACGAATCCGCCCGCGATCAGCTCGGTGAGCGTCTTGGGGAAGGCCGCGAACGGCTTCGCGTACGCCGCCTCGTAGCCGGCCATGTCGCGCTTGGGCCACGCGGGGTCCTTCTCGCGCGCGGCATCGGCCACCGCAAGGCACTCGTCGTACAGCGCGCGGCCCCTGGGCGTGCACGCGTAGAAGCGCTCCTCGATCTCGCCGAAGCGTGCGGTGTGGCTCGAGGCCACGACCGACCCGTCGTTCTCGGTGAACTCGACCGCCTCGGTGAGCGCCTTGTAGGCGTCCTGGCGGAGCAGCACCGGCGTGTCCTCGCTCGGACCCTCGGTGAAGTCCTTGAATCCCGCGTGGACGAGCTTCGCCAGCGCGAACTCGGGGCGCGCGAAGGTCGCGGCGAGCGCGCGCGCCGCCTCGGCGATCTCGGCCGGCGAGACGCTGCCGCGCCCGTACGCCGCGATCTCCTCCAGCGGCACATGCTTGAAGTGCAGCTTCATGAAGTCGTGGTCGGCCTGCGCCGCGAGGCGCGACAGCACGGTGTTCGCGCGCGCCTCGAACCACGCCGCGTCGACCTCGCCGAGGCAGTGCTTCATGGCCGCGGTGTAGAGGTCCATGCAGAAGGTGTTCGGCGTGAGGTGGTTGAGATGGTGGCTCTGGAAGCACGAGATGTCGGCGGCGATCTTGAAGCCCGCGGCCGACAGCTCCTTGTAGAGCGCGTGGTCGCGCGCCTTGCCCGTCCACTTGAAGATCCGGTCGGTGCACTCCTTGATGAGCGCCTCGGCGTCGGTCCAGTCGAGGCCGCCCTGCTTCTCGCTCTTCTCGATGAGCTGCTTGGCGCGGTCGCTGAACACGGTGCGCTTGCCGACCAGGCCCTCGATGCGCTCCTTGGTCGCGGGATCGAAGTAGTCGGTCATGAGCACCGAACTGAACACGCGGTGCTCGGGCCGCAGCGTCGAGCGGAACGCGGTCGCGATGATCGGCTGGCTCTTCGCGCCGACATTGGTCATGTCGTAGAAGTTGTGCGGCTCCATCGCGAAGCAGGCGAACAGGCGGCCGATCCAGCGGTACTCGTCGGGGCGGCCGATGCGGATGGCGCCGTGGCGCTCGCCGCTGGTGCGGTCGAGGTCCTCGTCGCCCATCGTGAAGCCGCGGTGGAGCTTCGCGAGCAGCGCGCACACGGTCTGGTTGCACGCCTTGTTGACCGCCAGCGACTTGTCGTACAGCGGCACCTCGCGGCCGAACATCGCGCTCAGCGCCGCGAAGAGGCGATTCTGCATGTCGATCTTGTTGGCGACGGTGGAGCCGGTGGCGAAGGTGGTCATGGTGGGTGCCTGCTATCGGCAAAGATAGCCCCGAACCCCGCGCGGCAACGGTATCTCGGACAGAAATGTCCGCGTTCGCGCCCGCACTGATCCGCGGCCGTCCCGACCCGGGCGTGCCACGACGGGCGTTCCGACCGAGGCTCCCCGCCTCGCTCGGCCCCGACACCCGCTCACGAGAGCAGGTAGCCGAGCACGATGCCGCCGAGGGCCATGCGGACAAGCCCGCGCAGCGCCACCAGTTGCGGCGTGATGGGCAGCTTCCGCATCACCACCGCGTAGACCTCGGGCGCCGTCAGCAGCACCACGCCGGTGGCGACCGCGATCCAGCCGACCACCGTCACCAGCACGCGGGCGTCGGTCACCCACACGTTGTGGAGGAGGACGACCACCAGCCCCGTGAGCAGCGCGTAGAGCCCGCCGACCAACGGCACCGCCGGGTGCGGTCCCAGGGTCATGAACGCCGTGATCCACGCCCGCGGCCGCAGCAGCAGGCTCGAGCCGACCACGAACAGCGCGCACCCGACGAACCACTCCACGAGCTCGGCGCGGGTGGTGCCGGCCGTGAACGCGCCGGCGGCGACCGTGGGCACCGCGGACGCAGCGGCCAACTCGGGCGCCCCCTGCGCGTGCAGCAGGAGCGCGGGGACGACATCGCAGGACGGAAGCAGCTCGACCATGGAAGGACCTCCGGACCGACCGTAGCCCGCCGGCGCGCGAAGTCGATCCCGCGCGTCCGTGGCCGCGCCCGATAGGGGAACGCCGATCGGGAAACACGACGCGGGAGTGGGGACGCAGGAACCGGGCCGCGGAAAAAAGACCGCGGCTGCGTCGATCGCTCGACGCAGCCGCGGGTTTCAGGCGTGTCGCACGCAGTGGCCGTGCGCGTGTTCTCGAGGCTGCGAGCCGTGGTCTGCGCCCGTTCGGATCAACTCCGCGCGGTCACACACCGGGCTCCGATCGGAGGGATCACCCCCGATTCAACGCCCCGAATCAACCTCACGAATCAACCCCACGAATCAACCCCACGAATCAACCCCACGAACCGAGCACGGCGGCCAGGTCGGGAGCGCCGACGATGCCGTCGCCATCGAGGTCGCCGACGCCGCTGCCGCCCCAGTTGCCCAGGAGGATCGCGAGGTCGGGCGCGCCGACGACACCGTCACCATTGAGGTCGGCGGGGTTGCCCTGCGCCGGGCCGTTGATGTTGAGGATGCCGGTGATGTTCACGGTTCCCGCGAAGGAGCCCGCGAGGATGAAGTACTCCGTGCCGGCGACGAGGTCCTGCGCGAGCGGGAAGCCCGCGAAGGTGCCGGTCGCGCCACCGTTGGTGGCGTCGATGAAGCTGGCGAGGAGGCTGGTGGTGCTGCCGGCAACGAGGCACGAGTCGTCGTTGAAGGCGATCGCCTCGAAGCGCGAGCCGACGCCGGGGCACTGCTCGCCGATGGCGAGCATGGTGTCACCGGTCGCGCCGCACAGGCTGATGCTGTAGGCGCCGGTCGTGGCGGGCGTGAAGGAGAACCACATCGTCTTCTGGACGGTCGCGGTCGTGGTGCCGGCGGCGTTGCTCTTGACGGTCTGCGCAGTGGTGGCGGCAGTGTTGTCGAAGGCGTTGTCGCCGAACACGGCCGGGGCGGCGGCCACGCACGCCGGGAGCGGCGGCGGGACCACGGTCACGGCGATCGGCGACGGCAGGGTCGACTTCGGCGAGGCCGAGCCGATCGCGACATACACCGGGACGGTGGCGATCAGGTCGACGGTGATCGACGACGAGGTGCCGCAGAAGTCGTCGTTGCAGCCGAGGACGCCCGAGCCGGCCGCGCAGCCGTCGAGGACGGCCATGCGGGTGTCCGCAGCGCTCGAGCACGTGTTGAACGTGTACGAGCCGGTCGCGGTCGGGGTGTACTTGAAGTAGTTCGCGTTGTAGACGACGAAGCCGCAGCCCTTGGTGCCGAGGGTGAGGTCCTCGGCGGTGGTCTGGTTCAGCGCGACGTTGCTGGTCGCGTTGCCCAGGGTCGGATTGGTGGCATCGCACGGCGCGTACCACGGGGTGACCGAGACGCCGTACGGCGTCGGGAGGTCGACCAGCGGATCGGCGCTGCCGAGCACCAGGTAGTACACGCCGCCGGCGGTGGCCGAGAGCGTCAGCGACGAACCGCTGCCGCAGACGGTGCCGCACGCGACGACGCCCGAGCCGGCGGCGCAGCCGTCGAGGACGGCGAGCACCGACGCCGAGGTGCCGGCGCAGGTCGAGAAGTCGTAGTTGCGGGTCTCGGGGGCGGTGAACTTGTAGTAGTTCGCGTTGTAGAGCACGCCGCAGGCGCCGAGGTCGAGGTCGGCGATGTCGGTGCTGCGCACGAACAGGTTGTTGCTGCCCGAGTTGACCGACGGATTGGTCGGCGCGCACGGATCGTACGGGCCGCTGCCCGCGCCGGTGTCACCGACGGTGATGCCGACGCCGCCGACGGTCTCCCAGGCGATCTCGGTGATGCGGCGATCCGCGCCGTTGATGGCGGTGCCGATCTCGAAGCGGCCCCAGCCGTAGTGCGTCAGGCCGTCGGCCGCGACAAAGCGGAAGCCGAAGTAGTTCGACGAGTTGAGCAGCCAGTTGCCCGCGGCGGCGCCCACGACGACCGCGCCGGAGCCGTAGCTGCCGGTCGCGCCGACGAGTGTGCCGGGGGCGAGGTTGCCCGCCGAGCCCGTGGTCGCGCCCGGGTAGCGGAGCATGCCGGTGCCGGTCGCGTTGAACCAGGTCAGCGAGGTCGCCGAGTAGGGGTTGATGTCCCAACCGGCGACGACGGAAGCCGCCGAACCGGTGGTGAGGGTCTCGACGTTGATGTAGAGACCGTCGATGTTCGCGGGAACGACCCAGTTGACGGCCGTGTACTGGACGGCCGCCGACGCATCGTCGGCGCCGATGAAGGGGGCTGCGACCGCGACGGTTGCGCATGCAGCAAAGTGACGCGTGAGCCGGCCGGCCAGCGCGCTGTTGGAACGGAAATCTGCCATCGTGACTCCTCTCGCTTCGCGACTGCACAAGGCGCCGTGTCGATCGAACACGGCGCAGCCCGCACAGCTTCTGTCACCACAACCCACCTGGACCATCCAAACCGGGTCGGGGAACTGCGTTGCCGCGCAAAGGTATGGCAGATTTGCCACAATCCAAACGGAAGCAGCCGTTCCAAACGGAATGGCTGTCCCAACTGTCGTCTGATAACCGTCCAGGACCGCCTGGACTCAGCCCCACGCTCCCAGCAGCAGGGCGAGATCCGAACCGTCGACGATTCCGTCGCGGTTGATGTCGGCGGCGCCGGTGCCCCACCAGTTGCCGAGCAGCTCGGCGAGGTCGGCGGCGTTCACCGCGCCGTCGCGGTTGATGTCGGCCGGCTGGCGGTTGGCGGCGGGCTCCTCGATCGTCACCCGGAACGGCCCGGCGACCGACTCGTCGAACCCGCCGACGGCGATGTAGTAGGTCCGCCCCGCGGTGGCCTGGAACAGCAGCTCGCTGGTGTACGGCGCCGCCCCGTTGGTGCAGCCGTCGTCGTCGCAGCCGATGGCCGACGCGGGATCGCCGCAGGCGGTGAGCACCGCGATGCGCGCGTCGGCGCGGTTGGTGCCGAGCGGATCGGTGTCGGCGCAGTTGCCCACGATGTGGTCGCCCGTCACCGCCGCGGTGAAGCGGATGATGCGCGCGCACGCCAGCCGGTTGTTGCCGGCCTGCGACCCGAGCGAGCAGTGGCCCGCGAGGTCGAGCGCGCGGTACGCGAGGTTCATCGTGACGGTGTTGTCGCCCACGACGCCCTCGATGATGTTCGCCGCATCGCACATCTCCTGGAGCGGTGCGACGAAGGTGGCCGCGACGGTCGTCTGCGCGGGGAGCGCCTCGACCGCCGACCACGCGCCGATCCCGATCACATGCGTCTCGCCGGCCTCGCTCAGGAACTGGAGCCGCGACGGTCCGCCGCTGATGCCGCAGCCGTCGTCGTTGAGCGCCGTCACCGAGGTGCCGCTCGCGCAGGCGCCGGCGCGCAGCACGATGCTGTCGAACGCCGCGTCGGCGCAGGTGTCGATCCGGTACACGCCGGCCTGCGGCGCGGTGAAGGTGAAGTAGTTCACCTTGTACACGGTGATGTCGGGCGTGCTCGGGACCACGAGGTCGGGCATCGCCGAGTCGAGCGCCACGGTCGAGGCGCCGAGCGCGAGGGTCCGGATCGACGCACAGGGGTCGACCGGCGGCGCGGCGTCCTCGATCGCGACCGCGATGGTCGCAGGCGGCACGGCGGTCGGGCTGTAGAGGCCGACGCCGATCGACACGGTCTGTCCCGCGGTCGCGCTGAAGGTCACGCTCGAGCCGCTGCCGCACGCGTCGTCGGAGCAGCCGAGCGAGCTGCTGCCGTTGCCGCAGCTGCCGAGCACCGCGAGCACGGTGTCGGTGGTGCCCGCGCAGGTGTGCGCGATGAACTGGCCGGTGTACGGCGCGGTGAAGTTCAGGTAGCTCGTCTTGCTCACGTCGTACAGGATGCCGCCGCAGTCGACCTGCAGCGTGGGCGCGGTCGCGTACATCGGCAGCGTGTTGACGCCGAGCGCGCCGACCACGGGCGCGGCGCAGGTGTCGACGGGCGGCGGAACCATCTCGATGTGCAGCGATCCGCTCGCGGGCGCGGTGCCGAACGCGTAGCCGCCCACCGCGATGAGGTAGGTCGTGCCCGCGTGGAGCTGCCCGTTGAGCGGCCGGCCGGGATTGCCGGGGAACAGCTTGCTCGCCCACAGCCCGCTGCCGCCGGTGAAGGCGCAGAAATCGTCGTTGTAGCCGAGCACATCCCACGCGAGGTCGGCGCCGAGCGGGCACTCGAAGCCGAGGGCCATCTTGGTGTCGACGCTGGCGCCGCATACGCCGATCACATACTGCGCCGTGACATCGGGCGTGAACGCGAACCAGCCCGCCTTGTGGATGTAGGCCTCGCCGAACCCGGAGGTCGACTGCGAGAGCTGGTCGGCGTAGGTCGCGAGGTTGGCGAACGGCGTGTCGCCGAGGCCGACCGGATGCGGCTTGAGGCAGTTCGCGCTCTGGGCGAGCGCAGGCGCGGCCACACCGCACGCGGCGGCAACAGCAAGCGCGACCAACGAGGACTTCGCGGGACGGATCTTCATGGGCAACCTCTGCGCGCACGCGGACGACGCGGGCGCGACGCAGTGATGTCGTTCAGGGCGACGGACGCACGTCGCCGGGCACGGCCAGACTATGCCTCGACATTCGGCCCCGTGACGGCTTTGGAGCCGCGGAGCCTTGCGCCTCGACACGATTCCGCGTTCTCAGGACGCTCCGGGGCGGAACGAGGTCCGAGAGTCGGGATGGCGCAGGACCGCGTGGTGCCCAGCGCCCAGCGGCGCTCAGCTCCACGCGGCGAGCAGCGCGGCCAGGTCCGCCGGGCCGACCGTCTGGTCGCCGTCGAAGTCGGCCGCCGCGCGCTGTCCGGCGGGCACCGCGCCCCAGGCATCGAGCACGGCGGCGAGGTCCGCCGCGTTGACGAGTCCGTCGCCATCGGTGTCGCCCGGGGCGAGCCGATGCAGCAGATGCGGCGGGA
>CAMBUI010000054.1 GCA_945870915.1 Candidatus Kuenenia stuttgartensis
GGAAGATGTGCGGATGCCCCTCCCACGAGACGCAGCAGAGGATCGTGCAGGTCCCGACCGCCTCGCCCGACTCGAGGTCCTCGAGCACGAACATGAACTCGCGCTGGCGGATGTCGTCGACATCGCCCGCGAAGCTGCGCCGGCTGCGCCCGACCTTCGCCGAGAGCAGGTCCTTGTCGGCGGGCAGGTTGATGAAGTGGACCATCTTCGCGAGCTTGAGCAGCGTCGGAAGGTCGTCGAGGATGGCTGGGCGGATGACGAACATGCGGTGCGGGCGTCTCGTCTCGTCGCGTCACGGGGTGCGCGCGAACGACTTCTCCATGATCTCGAACACGGGGCCGAACTGCTCGGGCTTCATCACGCCGACCGGCGGCAGGAAGCGCAGGTGGTACGGGCCGTGGCCGCAGCTGAACGCGATCACGCCGTCCTCGAAGAGGTTGTTGAGCAGCTTGCCGATGCGCTCGCGGTTGCCGCCGAACGGCGTCAGGCGCATCATGCCGCCGTGGCCGGCGACGACGGTGCGCGTCGTGCGTCCGAGCGAGTTCACGACGGGCGGGAACCACTCGGGATGCCGCGCGACGAACGCGTCGGCATGCTCGCGGTACGCGGCGTGCAGCCTGGCGATGCGGCCGGTCGGTCCGTAGTAGCCGCCCGACTGGAGCCGGCGCAGGATCGACAGGCCCGTGGCGAAGGCGCTGGTCGAGGCCGCGAAGGTTCCCGAGAGCAGACCCGCCTTCGGGTTGAAGTCGGCGGTGTAGAGGCACGCGCAGGCCTGGGTGATCTTGCCGACGGTGACGACATCGATGTACTCGCCGAGGTTGAGCCGCTCGAAGCAGAACATGCTCTCGGTTCTGCCGAAGGTCTGGACCTCGTCGTCCCAGATGGGGATGCCCGCCTTGCGCGCCGCCTCGAAGAGCGCCACGAAGAACTCGCGCGGCGCGGTGTGGAAGCCACCCTCGCCCTGCACGAGCTCGGCGATCAGGCAGCAGTGCTGCCCGGGGTACCGGTGGATCAGCTGCTCGAGGTGCCACAGCGTCATGTCGATCGAGCGCTGGCCCATCTCGGGGTCGTAGAACGGCAGGTAGTCGACGAGGATGTTCTGCGCGATGCCCTGGCGGTACGCCGCGGTGTCGCCGATCTGCGACATCGTGGTCGAGCGGCCCATGAAGCAGTCGGCGAAGGCGATGATGCGGGGCGCGGCGTTCGTCTTCTGCTGGCAGACCTTGAGCGCGGCCTCGTTGGCCATGCAGCCCGAATTGGTGATGAAGCAGTGCTTGAGGCGCGAGCTGCGCGCGGCCTCGCGCGACAGGAGCTCGCCGAACTCGATCGCCTCGGGGTTGTACTGCAGGTTGCCCTGCATCACAAGGTCTGAGATCGAGCCGCGGATCGACGCCTCGATGAGCTCGGGGTCGCCGTGGCCGAACATGTGCACGCCGATGCCGTTGATCAGGTCCCACTTGACGCTGCCGTCGACGAGCTCGACGAGCGCGCCGTTGCCGACGCCCGAGCCGAGGTAGGGATACAGCGGACCGCGGCCGCGCACCTCGGTGGCACGCTTGAGCCAGCCGTCGAGCGTCTCCTTGAGCTCGGCGCGCGGCGGACGCGCACCGGTCAGCTCGCGCTGCTTCGCCTCGACCTCGTGGCGGATGGCGCGGATGGCGGCGTCGATCGCGGGGCTTGCGTGCAGTGCGGATCCGACGGTGGAGGGAGCGGCGAGTGTGGTGGTCATGGAGGTGTCTGTCCGCGGGAGCGCGGGGAGTGCTGTTTTCGTCCGTTCGCCGAGGGGTGCTGCAGCGTACGCGGCGCGATTTCGCGGAGTTACGGGACGGAGCCCTGCGTCGACTGCCGGACCAGCACGATCGCGAGCATCGCGGCGCGGGGGGCGAGCGAGCCGAGCTCGATGTACTCGTCGGTGCGGTGGAGGTTCCCACCGACCGGACCCATCGTGTCGATCGTGGGAAGTCCCTCGGCCTGCATGAGGTTGCCGTCGGACACCCCGCCGGACTTGCCGAAGCCGACCCGCTGGCCGAGCGCCTCGCCGATGGCGCGGACCTCCTCGGCCATCGCGCGCACCGCGGCGGTCTCCGGCTTCGCGGGGCGGTTCGACTCGTACTCGACGCGGGTCCGCGGGAGCGGCGCGTCGGGCGCGGTCGCGAGCGCGAACAGTCCCCGCTTGAGCGCCTCCTCGCGCGCCTCGTCGCGGAAGCGTGCGTTGCCCCAGCCGCGGGCGCGATCGGCCACGATGTTCGTCGCCTTGCCGCCCTCGAGCGGCCCGATGTTGACCACGGTGCCGGCCTCGAGGTCGACGAGCGTCGCGGCGTCGAGGATCCGCGCAGCGAGCGCGTTGACCGCGCTCACGCCGCTGGCGAAGTCGCGGCCGGCGTGCACCGCGCGCCCCTCGCACTCGATGCGGAAGGTGCACGAGCCGAGACGCTCGACCACGAGCGAACCGTCGGGCAGCGCCGGTTCCATCGCGAGACCGATGCCCCCCGCCGCCGCGCACGCGCGCGCCTCGGCGCGGATCGCGCGCTGGCTGTGCAGGCTGCCCGTCTCCTCGTCGGAGTTGAGGAGCACGGTCCACGCCGGCTCGACGCCGAGCTCGGCCAGCACCTCGAGCGCGTGCAGCAGGATCACGAGCCCGCCCTTCATGTCGATGGCGCCCGGCCCCTCCGCGCGCGATCGCGCGGCGGCGCGTCGGCGCGCTGCCCGGGCTGCACGATCCACGCGGGCTTCGGATCGCCGGGAATCTCGTCGATCGAGGCTCCGAGCGCCGCGAGCCGCGCACGCACCAGGTCGCGGAAGCGTGCAAGCCCCTCCTCGTGACCGGAGCAGGTCGGGATCGCGACGAACTCGGCGAGGTCGCGCTCCATGGCGGCGGCGCGCCCCGCGAGGCTGTCGGCGATCGCGCGCTCGAGGGTGGAGAGCGGCTGGGGCGTGGGTTCCTGAGACATGCGTTCCTTAGACATGGACGACTCCGTGCGACGCGAGCATGCCCGCAAGCGCGTCGAGGTCGACTTCGCCTTCGAAGACTTCCGTCGCGGGCCCGGTCATGCGCACGCTCGCCGCTTCGCTCGGCCACTCGAGCGTGAGCGGGCCTCCCGGAAGCCGCGCGTGCAGCGTGCGTGCGCTCCGGCCGAGCAGCACGCCGGCGACGCACACCGCGCTCGCGCCCGTTCCGCACGCGAGGGTGACGCCGGAACCGCGCTCCCAGGTGCGCATGACGGCCTCTCCCGCCGCGGGGCCGAAGCGCACGAAGTGGACGTTGATGCGCGCGGGAAACCACGCGTCGCGCTCGAACCGCGGGCCGACCGTCTCGAGCGGCACCTTCCACGGATCGTCGCAGGCGAGCACCAGGTGCGGATTGCCCATCGACACCAGCGTGACGTGCGGCTCGACCTTCGCGGCCTCCCACCAGCCCGCGGCGCCGAAGCGCGCGAGATCGACCCCGTGCGCGACCACGCGCGCATCGGCGGCGACCCCATCGATCCGCGCGGGAATCCGCGCATGCTCGAGGATCGGCGCGCCCATCATCACGCTCGCCCGCGCGACGCGGCCGTCGGCGCCGCGCTCCCACGCGACCTCGAGCACGCCGCGGCCGGTCTCGATCCGCAGCGGGTTCGCCGATGCGATGCCGCGGTCGACCGCGTACTTGGCCACGCAGCGGATGCCGTTGCCGCACATCTCGCCCTCGCTGCCGTCGGCGTTGAACATCCGCATCCGGAGATCGGCGCCGTCGCGCGAGGGCGGGCAGACGGCGATCAGCCCATCGCTGCCGATCGCGAAATGGCGGTCGCTCACCAGGCGCGCGGCCCGCGCGAAGTCGAGGTCCGCGTGCTGCGAGCCATCGATGTAGACGTAGTCGTTGCCGATGCCGTGCATCTTGGTGAAGCGCATGGCGGCGAGTGTATCGCGTCAGATCGGCAGGACGCCGAGCGCGATGCCCGCGCCGACCACCGCGAGCGCGCCCCACCGCAGCGCCGCGACCATGCCGTCGATGGCGAGCGCGCCGTGCGCGCGGCCCGCGAGCGCGCGGAGGTAGTCCTGCCGCCACGCGATCGACCCGTGGCGCCAGCTGCCGCGCGCCGGCGGCACGCGGTTCAGGAGCGCGACCGTCCCGAGCGCCGCGACCATCGCGTCCACCGCCTCCGGCGTCGCGTCGTCGCGGCCCTCGCGCGTGCTCAGGAGCTGCACAGCGTAGGTGTCGGCCTGCCGCTCGAACCGGCGGCTGGCGAAGCCGAAGATGAACAGCCCCGCGACCAGCACCGCGCCGTCGCGGAGCAGTCCCGCCGTGTGCGCCGCGGCCTCGAGCCCCGACTCGGGCACGCCCGAGGCGACGCGCTCGAAGAGTTCCTGCGCGAGCGGCGTGATGATCATCCCCGCGAGCGTCCAGCAGGCGAGGATGACCGCGAGCATCCACGGCAGGTGCCGCCGCACCACATGCCCGAGCTCGTGCGCCATCACCGCCCGCAGCTGCTCGCGGGGCATGCACTCGAGCAGGCAGTCGGAGAGCATCACGCAGCGGAGCCCGGGAAGCACGCCCATCACGGCGGCGTTCGCGACCAGACCGTCGGTCGGCCAGACCCAGATCTCGCGGACACCGATCCCCGCGTGCTTCGCCAGCGACTCGAGGTCGTCGCGCATCGGGCCCGGCCCGAGCCGCCGCAGCCCGAGGAGCGGCGGCACGATCAGCGGCACCAGCACGAACAGCAGCAGCGCCCCCGCCACCCCGCCCGCGATGCGCGCGGCATCGGCGAACTCCGGCGCAAGGTGTCCGGCGGCGGTCCGCGCGGCCTCGCTCAGCACGACGGGCACCACGAGCGGCACCAGCATCGGGAGCAGTCCCGCGCGCGCCTGCGCCAGCACATACGACGCGAGCGAGGGCATCGGGTGCAGCGGCGTGAGTCCGTCGAGGCCACGCATGAGCGACGACTCGCGCACCCGACGCTCGACGCTCCAGGTGGTCGCGTGGACAAGCAGGGCCGCCACCACCGCCGAGGCCATGAACACGACCGCGACGCCGCCGTTCCCGAGCGCGGGCGCGAGCCCGCGCGGGAGCGCGCTGCACGCGGCGGTCGCGAGCGCCAGCGTGACCGGCCAGCCCATCAGTCCCTGCACTGCGTAGAGCCGCTCGATGCCGCGGCGTTCGCCGCGATCCATGCCTCGGTGCGCGGCGGCGGCCAGCACGGCCCCGGCCACCAGCACCAGCGCGGGCGCGGCGGCCAGCGCCGCGGCGCCGACCCACGCCCCCAGCGGCAGCGAACCCGCGAGTTCACCCGCGAGGAGCGCGATCGAGACCTGGACGATCAGGATCAACTGCATGGTCGCCGTCCTGGCGCGGGCATCCGGTCAGTTCTCCGGCCGCGCGACGGCGCCGAGATCGACCACGAAGCGGTCGTGCCGGTAGAAGTCGACGTCGATCAGGTCCGCCGAGAGGAAGGTGAAGACCAGTCCGTTGCAGCGCGTGCTGTCGGCGAAGGCGAAGTCGCCGGTGTGCGGCCCCGCGTAGTTCGCGTTGTCGTACTTCTGCGTGTGGTTGTGGTAGTGGAAGAGCCCGGTGTAGAGCGCGTCGAAGAGCGCCTGCGGGCTCTCGAAGCGGAGGTCGCCCTGCTTCGACCGCGGCGGGAACTCGAGCAGCTCGCCCCGACCTCCCGCATCGAGCGCGACCACACCGCCGTACTCGGTCGAGCGGTCCTCGCGGTCGCGGTCGGCCTGCTCGAACAGGTGCCGCAGCAGCGCCTCCTCCCCGAGCAGGTCGAGCGCCATCACCATCGCGGCGAGGTCGGACCACTGCGCGCGTTCCCTCTGCTGGTAGAGGATCTCGGTGAACCCATCGCCGAAGCCGGTGAAGTCGGGCGAGGCCCGCCGCCGGCCCTCGGTGCGGCGCTGGATCTCGTCGTAGAGCTCGGCGTCGGACGCGGTCAGCAGCGCCGGGCGGCGGCGCTTTGCGGCCGCGGCGATCGGCAGCGACCTGATCTCCATCGCCTCGCGGCGTTCCCGCGGCATCGCGGCAAGCGCCTCGCGCGCCGCCTCGAAGAAGTCGCGGCGCCCGTCCTCGCAGAGCTTGCGCGCCCAGAGGATCTCCTCGCGCGTGGTCGGCAGCACGCCGAGCTCGGTCGCGACGCGCGCGAGGTCGGACAGCATCGCGTCGCCCCGCGTCGCGTCGGGATCGGCCAGCAACGCGCGCAGCCGCGCGGAGTCGCCGGACTTCATGATGAGCTCCCAGCAGCGGGCGCGCAGGTTGGCCTGCGTGGCGGGATTCGACTCCCGCATCGTGCGGAGCAGCGTGTCGGTCACCCGATCCTCGCCGACGATGCGCGCCAGCGCGACGCGCTCGGGCCGGTCGTTGCGCATCTCGAACCCGGTCGCGGGATTGGCCCAGGCGCGGATGAGGGTCGGCACCAGTTCCTCGATGCGCCGATCGGCGACCATCGCACACACGCGCTCGCGCCACGCGATGTCGCCCATCCGCGGCAGGCTGTTCTCGAGCGCCTCGACCAGCGCCTTGCGGTCGGTCTCGAAGAGCAGGTCGAAGGCCTGCACGCGCGCGTCGATGGCGTATCCGTCGGCGGCCACCATCCGGCGGAGCGCGGCCTTGGTCGCATCATCCACGCCACGCTGGCGGGCTGCGGCGAGCGCGTCGAAGTAGCGCTCGCGGGACTGACCGGTGCGCGACAGCACCTCGGACGGGTTCGCGACGCTGTCCGGCCCCTGGGTGCAGGACGGGCCGGCGAGGACGAGCGCCGCGAGGGCGGATACCGCGACGACGAGCCTCGCGACGGCCGTGACCGCCTGCGGCCCGCACGGGCGAGGATGAACGAAGTTCCTGTGCATGCGGCGAGACCGTATCATCCGCGCGCCATGAACGAGCCGCACGCCGCCGCAAGCGCCTCCGATTCGCCGTCGAACGACGGCGTGACGGCGTTCCGCCGCGAGGTGGAGCGGCTCCTCGGCCTGATCCGCCCGGCGGTCCAGGAGGACGGCGGCGACATCGAGCTCGTCTCGGCCGACCCGTCGGGACTGGTGACCATCCGCTTCCTCGGGGCGTGCGTCGGCTGCCCCTCGTCGGGCATGACCCTCCATCACGGCATCGAGCGGACGCTTCGGACCAAGCTCGGACCCCAGATCCGGGTCGAAGCGGTGCCCTGAGCGCCCGGGCTGCCCCCTCAGCCTGATCGGACCGCCCACCGCTCGGCGGTTTTTGCCTCCTCCGCCGCTGCGTACCGCCCGCTCCCCGGCGACCTCGTGCGCCGTCGCAACCCGACCGCAGCCGGCCCGGTCTGGGCGAAACTGGGGGGAATGCTTTCGCATCCCCCGATCCTCGGGTAGTCTGACCCTGTCAGCCATGTGGCGGACGGGTCCGAAAGACCCGGGCAGGAGGTCCCCCGATGCTTGTGATCACTCGTCGTGAAGGTGAAGAAGTCGTGATCGGTGACCCGTCGTCGCCGCTGGGTGTCGTGCGCATCGTCGCCATCAAGGGCGACCGCGTGCGCGTGGCGTTCGACTTCCCGCGGACCGTCGAGGTCCACCGCCGCGAGGTGGCGGACGAGATCCTCCAGAACGCAACCCCCGAGGAGCGCCCCGTGATCGGACAGATCCGGCCGGCGACCGAGGGAGGCTGAGCAGGCGCCGTCCGCCGCGGACGGCACGCACGAACGAACGAACCAACCAACAACGACAAGCGCGCGCCTCTCGGCGCGCGCTTGTTGCTCTCGAAGTGGTCCCCAAGATCGCCCGTTTCGCGATCCCGGCCCCTGCCCCGGAAGGAAAGCGGCCCCGGCCCTTTCGGGTCGGAGCCGCGAATCCCAACGACCAGCGATCCATGCCGGTCCCTGTGATTGCCTGGCCGTCCTTGGCCAGGCGGAGCGATGCGAAGGAGCCTGCGCGCACCCGTGGCGCAGGCTGTGCTGGAGTACGGTCGTTGCCTCAACGACCGTGTTTCCGCGCGTCCCTGCGCTTCCACGTTTCCAGCCACCGGTCGCCCGGCTTCCTTCGCTGCTGGGGGCTCGACATCCGTGTCGCACCTCCAGCGTGATTCGTTCCAATCGCGACCGTGCCCGTCGGGGCGCCATCGCGTCATTGATTTCGATTCCGTCGCGCTCAGGCGGGTCGCTTGGCGGTCCGCATGATCTCGCGCTCGCGCTGCCGTTCCTCGACCGTCGCGAGCTCCAGATGGTCGCGCACACCGAGGATCACGACCGTTCCACTCAACCCGAAGTCGTTCAGGAGCCGATCGGGGATGCGCACACGACCTGCGCTATCGAACGGAACCCGCGCGGACCGGGGAAACAGATCCCGGTTGAACCTGACAACTTCCTCTTGCGTGACCAAGCCGCTCTCGATGCGGTCGGCCTGCTCCTCGAACTTCTTCTCCGGCCAGAGCCAGAGCGATCCGTTCTGACCGGGAGCGGCAATGAACGCCTCGCCATGCCGCTCCGACTTCCATGCATCACGGATCTCCGACGGGACTGCCAGTCGTTGCTTCGCGTCGAGGGAATGCTCGTACTCGCCGAGAAACATGCTGGGTTGCCCTTCGGACAATGGGAAGATACTACACCTTGCCCCACCTTTCAACACCTCGACCCACTTCGGCCCCTTTTTCTTAATTATTTTTTCGCCTTTCGGAGGGCGAAGTGGTGGCTTCTGTTCCTAAGCGGCTCATATTTCGATGGTTACGGCGGAGTTTGTGCGGTGCGAGTCGTAGGGCACCGTTTCGCCGAGCGTGTTGATGGCCCCCACCGATGAACTCGGCTCCCACCCCAGAGATGTTGCAGGCGTTGGCGACCGTGCCCGCCGGGCAGTTCCTCATCACGACCGCCTTCGGGGATGTGCGCGATGGCCGCATCGTCGAGCGGGTGCAGCAATGCGGCACCAACCCGCCGATGCTGCTGGTCGCGATGGAGAAGGGCCACACCCTTTCACCGCTGATCCGGGACAGCCGCACCTTCGCGGTGTCGCTGCTTGATCCCAACGAGCGGCTGCTGCAGCGGGTCTTCGGGCCGGATCGCCGGATCGGCGACGACCCGTTCCTGACCTACCCGCACCAGGTCGGGTCGCTCGGCGCACCGATCGTGACGCGCGCGGTCGCGTGGTTCGACTGCGAGGTCGTCCGCCACCTCGACATGGAGACGAACTTCGAGCTCTACATCGGCGTGGTGCACACGGCAGGAATGGGCACCGCTCCGATCCAGCGGCTCAGCGCGGCGCTCAACGCGACCCGCGCGCCCGAGCTCCGCACCGACGCCCGGGCGGTCCGCCCGCGCATCGCGCCCGACCGCGCCCCCGCGGCCGAGTCGCCCGCCGAGCGTCCCCGCTCGACGAACCCGATCCGCAACGGCGCGCGCGTACGCTAGCGCGCCATGCTCCGACTCCCCCCTGCGCCGACGGCGCTGCGCGACGACCCCTCCAACCGCCTCGGCCTCGACTTCGCGGCGGAGGCGACCGGCTTCCCGAGCCTCGGCTTCGGGATCGTCGACATCCACGCCCACATCAACGGCGCCGAGGCGAGCTCGATCTGGGCACCGATCGCCCGCGCGTACGGCGTCGAGAAGACCTTCTCGATGACGCGGCTCGAGGATGTGCCGCTCATGCGCGAGCGGTTCGGCGAGGCGATCGAGTTCATCACCATCCCCGACTTCATGCACCCGGACCGGCGGCATGGGCACGGGACCGACTACCTCGTGCGCATCGAGCGCTACCGCGAGCTCGGGGCGCGGATCGTGAAGTTCTGGAACGCGCCGCGGTTCATCGACTTCGGCATCGAGGCGGGCGACAAGGACCTGCTCGCGCTCGACGGACCGATGCGCGTCGAGCAGATGCGCCTCGCCGAGCGGCTCGGCATGATCTGCATGACCCATGTCGCGGATCCCGACACCTGGTTCCAGGCGAAGTACACCGACACCGCGAAGTACGGACGGAAGCTCGACCACTACGCCCCGCTGCGACGGGCGCTCGACCGCTTCGGCATGCCGTGGATCGCCGCGCACATGGGCGGCTTTCCCGAGGACCTCGGGTTCCTCGACCGCCTGCTCGAGGCGCACCCGAACCTGCACCTCGACACCAGCGCCACCAAGTGGATGGTGCGCGAGCTCGGCCGCCACACGCGCGACGAGATCGTGTCGTTCCTCGTGAAGTGGCGCGGCAGGATCCTGTTCGGCACCGACACGGTGACCACCGACGAGCACCTGCGCGAGGGCGACAAGGCCTCGGAGATGGGCCGCAAGGCGACCAGCCGCGAGGGGGCGCACGACCTCTACGCGAGCCGGTACTGGGCGCTGCGCATGATGTGGGAGGGCCACGGCGAGGTGACCTCGCCGATCGCCGACCCCGACCTCGCGATGGTGGCGCCCGATCGGCACGGACCGCTCGACGCGCCGCCGCTGCGCGGACTCTCGCTGCCGCCCGACCTGCTGCGCGTGCTCTACCGCGACGCCGCGCTGGCGCTGCTCGCGAGGGCGTGAAGCCCACTCGCGACGGCGTGAAGCCCGCGCGCGAGCTGCGCGACGTCGTCGCCGAAGCGGTGGACCTGCGGGTGGGCCGCGTGCGCGCCGAGGTCGATCGCGCGGTGCACGAACGCGGGCCTCCCGCAGGCAAGCGACCAGAGCGCGGGCAGCGGCGACATCGGCTGCGCCGCGAGGGCGCGCTCGCCCTCCGAGATCGCGCGCCATCCCCTGCAGTGGAGCGGCAGCGTGGCGACACCGTCCTGGTCGTGCACCGAGGCGTCGAGGGCCGGCAGCAGCTCCCACGGGCGGTCGGCCCGCTCGTCGGCCACGATCGGCTTCGCGTGCGCCGCGCGCGCGAGGAACTCGGCCATCTGCGCGATGCGGGCCGAGCGCGGCGAGACCACCATGCGCAGCGGCGCGCCGCCGACGCGGGCCATCGCGAAGGCACGCGCGGCGAAGTGGAGGTCGATCCACTCCGAGGGATCCCCGGCCACCAGCACCGCGCACTCGTGCGGCATCAGCCCGAGTTCGCGACGGATGCGGGCGCGGCGCCCCTCGGGCCAGCCGGCCGCGGCATCGGGCGGGAGCTCTGCTGGCACGGAGGCGATCGGGGCAGCCTCAGCCTCCTGCGGATCGGGCAGCGGGAACGGCGGGCGCGCCGCGAAGCCCTGCTGCGCCGCGCGGGCCGTGAGCCACTGCGCGCGCGGACCGTAGGCGACCCGGAACCCGTGCCCGGCGTCCACGCCATCGGGGGACGCTGGCGCCGTGCCTTCGATCGCGGAAGTTCCGAGCGCAGGCGCGAGCCACCAGGAGCAGGCCACGCGGTTGCGCTGCGACACGGCGACGCCGTCGCGCAGGCCGAACCGATGGAGCCGCCGCACGAAGTCCGCGGGACCGTGCATCTCGACGGCGTCGCCGGGCACCGACTCGCGCGCCACGCGTTCGAGCGTGCAGTCGCCGACCTCCTCGAAGCACAGGATGTGGGTGGTCGGGCGGCGCCCGCCGGGTGTTCCGGCCGATGCGGCGCCCATCACTTCTTCCGCGTGCCCAGGTTCTCGCCGAGGTCGATGCGGTCGTGCTTGTAGAAGAGCTCCGACACCTTGATCGCGACCTTGCGGGCGAGCTCCTCCTCGAGCTGCGTCCGGCCGGCGCGGGTGCGCAGGATGCTCGGATCGGCCTCGCGGATGGTGGCGGTGACCTCGCGTCCCTCGGGGATCGACGCCGCGCTGGGATAGACGCGCGACTTGGTGTCGATGTCGATGACCTTGACCCGCATCGTCGCGGTCGGCCGGAGGCCCTGCGAGTCGCTGCGGCCCGCGAGGTCGAAGATGGTGGGCTGGATGTAGATCACCTGGCTCGCGTCGAGCGCGCCGGCGATCGCCTCGATCGACATCATCTTCTTGGCATTGCCGCCCGACCCGGAGCGCGAGATGGCGATGGCGTCGCGGGTCGCGACGGTCGAGGTGAGCAGCTCGCGGCCCATGAGGTCGAAGGAGACGGCGTCGCCGATCGCGGTCCGCAGCGCGGTGCGCGGCAGGATGTTCTTGGGGTCGTCGACGAAGACCACCGTCTTCTTGTCGGGAAGCGTGTACTCGGCCTCGATCTGGCCGGGGCCGTCGATCGCGTACGCGACCGGGGTGACGATGTTGCACGACGCCAGCGCCAGCGACAGCAGCGCGCCCGCCGCAAGGGTGGCGGTGGCGAGCAGCGTGCGCGCGGTGTCGGTCGGGGTCGGCTTCATGCGATGCGGTCTCCGGCGGAGGTTCAGTCGGGGTACTTGTCCTCGATGTGGCGGTAGAACAGCCACGACGAGCGCTGGATGAAGCGGGTCAGCAGGCCCTTCTCGATGTCCTCGCGGCGGGCCGACTCCTTGCCGATGCCCTCCTTGTCGGGGAACTTCGAGACGATGTTGGTGGTGTAGACGAACTCGTCGGGCGCGAGCCCGTCGGCCTCGATCACGCCGATGTTGGCGCCGGCGACGCCGTCCCAGAGGTAGCTGTTGCCCGTCGGGTTGAGGCGGTACTCGTAGAGGTCGACGTAGACGAGGCGCTCGACGCCGAGTTCGCGCGCGACGTCGCCGTAGGGAAGCGCGCGCCACTGCGGCGTGCGGTACTGCCAGTTGAGCACGGTCGCGGGCGGGAGCACGGTCGCGTTGCGCACGTTCATGCGGATGCGCGCCGCGAGGTTGGCGGTGATGTTGGCGACCACGCCCGGGTGCTCGACGAGCGTGGCGTAGTCGGCGTTGACGACGACCGCGCAGGCCTTGCCCTCGAGGCCGTCGTACGCCGCGGGCACATCGAGCTTCTTGCCACGCTCGATCTGCTGGCCGAGCGCGCCGACGGCGCCGGCGATGCAGCCCTGCAGCTGGAGCGAGACGACGACCATCGCCGCGGCGAGCAGGCGGAGGCCGGTGCGGGCGGTGGCGGTGATGTCGGTGGTGCGCTGCGTCATGTCGTGTCGTTCGGTCCGTTCGGTCAGCCGATCCATCCGCGCATGCACGCGGCCTTGTAGCCCCACGCCAGCAGCGCGGCGAGGCCAACGAGCCAGGCGACGCGCGCGTTCCACAGCCGCTCGTACACCGGCCACAGGGTGCGGCCGGTCACGATCGACCATGCGGACGCGACCAACGCCATCCCGGTCGCGATCGCAAGCAGGCAGCCCATGGGCTGTGCGAGGAAGCTCTCGAGCAGGCGCCCCTTCGCCGCAAGGGCGAAGGAGGTCGTCATTCCGCAGGACGGGCATGGTACTCCGAAGCGCGCCGGCCAC
This sequence comes from Candidatus Kuenenia stuttgartensis, assembly GCA_945870915.1. GTDB lineage: Bacteria > Planctomycetota > Phycisphaerae > Phycisphaerales > SM1A02 > QWPT01. The sequence goes on from CAMBUI010000054.1 coordinate 13,206, forward strand.
GAACATGGAGGCAATCCGAGGGCCTGGTGCGTCCCGAAACCTCGCGCGGCGGGCGCGAGGGCCCAGGCGACCGACAGCAGCCCCCCGCTCGCCAGGAAGATGATGACCGCCGCGACGCGCCGCCGGGCGACCTCGGATGGCTCGAGGGCGGGCACCGAGAACACCGTGGCCGCCGCGGTGCGTGCGGTCGCGTCGGCGAGCGCGACGGCGACGGGGTCGGCGTCGGCGGACGCGTCGCGGTCGATCGGCGGCGTGGTGGTCGGGTCGTGCACGGATGGGCAGCGTAGCCGCGCGGGCGGCGCGGGTGGCGTACCTTCCGCAGCATGACGCCGACCGGTTCCGCTTCCCTCGCCGGCCCCACGTGGGCCGATGCGCACCTCGACCTCGCGTACCTCGCCGTGAACGGCCGCGACATGCGCGCCGCGGTGGCGCCGGACGCGCCCCACGCGCTCGGCTTTCCCGCGCTGCGCGAGGGCGGCGTGCGGCTCGCGTTCGGGACCATCTTCACCGAGCTCGGCGGCGATCCCGCGAAGGACCGTGCGGCGTACCGCGACTCCGACGACCTCGAGGGCGCGCACCGCGCCGGACTGCTGCAGCTCGCGTGGTACGAGGAGATGGAGCGCGCCGGCGAGATCGACATCGTGCGCACGGCGGACGACTACGCGCGGGCGCTCGCCGGCGACGGCCGCCGCATCGGCATCGTGCTCCTGATGGAGTGCGCCGACCCGATCCGCTCGCCCGACGAGGTCGCGTGGTGGCACGCGCGCGGGTTGCGCGTGGTCGGGATGTCGTGGGGGCACGGAAGCCGCTACGCCGGCGGGAACGCGCGCGCCGGCGGCATCAGCC
>CAMBUI010000055.1 GCA_945870915.1 Candidatus Kuenenia stuttgartensis
CATCGGTGGCGGCCACGCGGGCACCGAGGCCGCGCGGGCGGCGGCGGCGGCGCTCGGCGAGGACGGACGCGTCGCGCTCGTCTCGATGGAGCCGGCGCGGCTCGGGCAGATGAGCTGCAATCCCGCCATCGGCGGGCTCGCCAAGGGCCAGATGGTCCGCGAGATCGACGCGCTCGGCGGCATCATGGGCCTCGCGGCGGACGCGTCGGGCATCCAGTTCAAGGTGCTCAACGCGAGCAAGGGCCCCGCGGTGCGCGGGCCGCGCGCGCAGTGCGACAAGTATGCGTACCGCGCCGACGTGCAGCGGCAGATCGCGGCGATCGCGAACATCGATGTCTTCGCGGGCACGGTCGACGAGATCCTCGTCGACGCCGACGGCGCGGCGTGCGGCGTGCTGATGCCGCCCGGAGCGCACCGCGTGGGCGCCGACCCGCGCGCGATCGAGGCGAACGCCCGCGGCGACGCGATCGCGGAGTGCGTGCACACGGTCGCGCTCGAGGCGGCGAGTTCGGCTCCGCGCCCGCTGGCGGCGCGCGCTGTGGTGCTGACCACGGGCACCTTCATGCGCGCCCTCATGCACACGGGCGAGGAGCGCCACGAAGGCGGCCGCGTGGGCGAAGGCAGCGCGCGCGGGATCAGCGCGGCGCTGAAATCGTTCGGCTTCGAGCTCGGACGACTCAAGACCGGCACGCCGCCGCGCGTCGCGCGCGGCTCGATCGACTGGGATGCGCTCAAGCCCGCGCTCGGCGACGCGCAGCCGTTCGCCTTCAGCGACCGCTCGCCGGAGGAGCTGCCCGCGCGGCGTTTCCCGCATCTCGCGCAGACCGATTGCCGCGAGACGGCGACCACGCCCGAGATCCACGCGCTCATCCGCGACAACCTCGCGCGCGCGCCGATGTACTCGGGGCAGATCGACGCCGAGTGCGGCCCCCGCTACTGCCCGTCGATCGAGGACAAGATCGTGCGCTTCGCCGACCGCGACGCGCACCATGTGTTCCTCGAGCCGGAGTCGCTCTTCACCGACGAGATCTACCTGAACGGCGTCTCGACCTCGCTGCCCGCCGATGTGCAGCTGCCGCTCGTTCGGGGGCTGCGCGGGCTCGAGCACGCCGAGATCCAGAAGTTCGGCTACGCCGTCGAGTACGACATGGTCTGGCCGCACCAGATCGACGCGACGGCGGAAACCAAGCTCGTGCCGCGGCTCTTCCTTGCCGGCCAGATCAACGGCACGAGCGGCTACGAGGAGGCCGGCGCGCAAGGACTCGTGGCGGGTCTCAACGCCGCGCGGCGCGCGCGGGGCCTCGAGCCCGTGCGTCTCGCGCGTCACGAGGCCTACACGGGCGTCATGTTCGACGACCTCGTCACCCGCACGCCGCGCGAGCCGTACCGGATGTTCACCTCGCGCGCCGAGCACCGCCTGCTCCTGCGCATGGACAACGCAGACGAGCGTCTCACCCGCATGGGCGCCGAATGGGGCATCGTCGGCGCCGCGCAACTCGCCGCGTTCGAGGAGCGCATGCGCGCGAAGGACGCGCTCCTTCGCGCGCTTTCCGAGCTGCGCGAGGGCGGCGCGCGCCTGCTCGACCTCGCCAAGCGCCCCGATGTCGAGCTCTCGTGGCTCGCCGCGCGCGTCGAGCCCGTGCTCGGCGCGGTGTCGCCCGCGCTCATCGACCGCGTGGTGACCGATGTCCGCTACGAGGGCTATGTCGTGCGCCAGAACGCCGAGGTCCGCCGCCAGGCCGACTACGACTCGGTCGCGATCCCCGAGTCGATCGACCCGCACGAGATCCGCGGCCTGCGCCGCGAGGCCGTCGAGACGCTCGCGCGGTTCCGCCCGCGCACCCTCGGGCAGGCGAGCCGGCTTGCCGGAATCTCACCCGCCGATGTGACGGTCGTCGCGATGTGGGTGCGGCGGCAGCGGCGCTGACATTTTGCCGACGGCGCGAAGTGGCGTACCGATCCGTAGGGGCAAAGCCGATCTTGACTCGCCCTGATCTGTACATACACTGTATGTATGCGATTCGACTGGGACCCCGCGAAGGCCTCCCTCAACCTCCGAAAGCACGGCGTCTCCTTCGAAGAGGCCCAGTCGGTCTTCTACGATGAATTCGCCGTGCAATTCTTCGACGAGGAGCATTCGGATGCCGAGGAGCGCTTCATCATGCTCGGCATGAGCCACGCGGCGCGCCTGCTCGTCGTCGTCCATTGCGAGCGGCGCTCCGGCGAAGTCGTGCGAATCATCTCTGCCCGAAAGGCCACCCGCTCCGAAGCCGAGCACTACCGCGAGATCTAGCCATGAAAGCCGAATACGACTTCTCGAAGATGAAGGCACGAAAGAACCCGTACGCCTCGAAGCTGAAGAGACCCGTGACCATGCGGCTATCCGAGGATGTGGTTGCGTACTTCAAGGGGATGGCTGAGGAAGCCGGCGTCCCCTACCAGAGCCTGATCAACCTCTACCTCCGCGACTGCCTCGCGCAGAACCGCCGCATCCAGATCCGCTGGCCGAACGCGGGCTGACGGTCCACCGTTCGGGAGCGCCGACATGGCTCTGCGTCTCGGGCATGCGCCCGCGACTCGCTCAGCACATCGACTCGGCGATGTCGACCAGCATCCGCACGCCGTAGCCGTTCGGTCCCGCCACGCAGAGGTCGCTGGCAGCCTCGCTGTTCGCGACGCCGGCGATGTCGATGTGCGCGAACGGCACGCCCTTGTCGACGAAGAAGTCGAGGAACGCGGCGCCCTGGATCGGGTGCGCGAGACGCGACGGATTCGAGTTGATGATGTCGGCGTGCTGGCTCTTCATGTGGTCCCTGTGCTCCTTCCAGAGCGGCAGGCGCCACACCTTCTCGCCCGTGCGGTCGGCGGCGGACTCGATCGCGTCGCGCAGCTTCGCGTCGTCGCAGAAGTAGCCGGCGCTCCAGCAGCCGAGCGCGGTCACCACGCCGCCCGTGAGGGTCGACAGCTCGATCATCGTGCTCGGCTTGTACTTCTCGCACGCGTAGGAGATGGCGTCCGCCAGGACGAGCCGCCCCTCGGCGTCGGTGTTCGTGACCTCGACCGTCGTGCCGTTGTACATCGTGATGATGTCGTCGGGCCGGTAGGCGTTCGAGCTCACCATGTTCTCGGCGGCAGGGAACAGCGCGACCACATGCAGCGGCAGCTTCGCGTGCGCGATCGCGTGCATCGCGCCGAACACCGCGGCGCCGCCGCACTTGTCGTACTTCATGCCCTTCATGCCGTTGTTCACCTTGAGCGAGTAGCCGCCGGTGTCGTAGGTGAGCGTCTTGCCGACGAGGGCGAGCGTCTTGCCGCGCGCCTTGGCGCTCACGCGCTTCGGCTTGTACTCGAGGATCGCGATCAGGCTCTTCTCGTCGCTGCCCTGGCCGACGGCGACGATGCCGCCCATGCCGAGCTTCTTCGCATCGGCGAAGGAGATCACCCTGCAGGTGAGTCCCGCGGACTTCGCGAGCTTCTTCGCCTCGCCCGCGAACCAGTTGGGCGTGCAGATGTTGGGCGGCGTGGCCGCGATGCGGCGCGCCTCGTTCACGCTCGCGCCGACCTCGAGCCCACGGACGAAACCGTCGGCGAACGCGCCGTTCCCCGCGTCGATCGCGAGGTTGCCCGCGCGCGGCGCGCGCTGCGTGGCCTTGCCGTCGAACATGTCGACGCGCCAGTTGGCGATCGCGAGGCCCTCGCCCATCGCCTGGCCGAGCTCGCGCTGCTCCTTCGCGCCGAAGAGGCCGCCGAAGGCGAGCGCGACCTTCGCGCACTTCATCCGCTCGAGCCCGCGCACGAGCCGCGCGCCCGCGGTGCGCGCCGACCTCGCGTTGAAGTCCGCCTTCCTGCCGAGGCCGAGGATCACCGTGCCGTCGCCGGCCGCGGTGGTCTCGCCGAGCTCGGCGCGGAAGCCCGCCGACTGCGCCGCGGCGTCGCGCGAGGCGTTCCGATCGCCCTTGGCGAGGCCCTTCTCGTCGGAAAACACGGCGAGGACGACAGGCGCCTTCGGCGCACGCACGATGGAGATGCGGTCGAACATGCGGGCGATCGTACAGCGTGTCCCGCGCGGCCGCCCGACCGGAGCGAGGCGGCCCTGCCCGACCGATTCCCGCTCAACCCCACGACGAGAGGAGCATCGCCAGGTCGCCGCCTCCGACGACGCCATCGGCGTCGAGGTCCGCGAAGGGACTCGGGCCTCCCCACGCCGACAGCAGGATCGCGAGGTCGCCGCCTCCGACGATGCCGTCGCGGTCGAGGTCCGCAGGCGACGCCTGCACCGGCGGCACGAACACGACCTCCAGCCGGGGGCGGAGGATCGTGTTCGGGTTCTCGCTGGCGCGGATCTCGATGCCGTCGTCGTTGCCCGAGATGACCTGCGGCACGAGGGCGAGCCCATGGTTCGGCTCCCCGGCCGCCCACGCCGCGACGGCCGCGGTCACGTCGACGCGGCGCAGCGTGTCGGCGTCGGGCTGGTTGTCGCCGCTGAACGATGCGATCGCGGCGGTCATGTCGGCGCCGACGGTGAGGCCGCCCGCGAGCGAGTTCCAGGTCGAGGACTCGTCCCACGACCGCGTCATGCGGTGCACGAGGAAGTTCGGGTCGTAGAACGGCGTGTCGATGTCGTCGGGTACGTCGATCACCAGGGTGGCGGAGACGATCTGCGCGCCCGCAGGCACCTGCGCCGGCCCGGCGCCGACCAGGGCGTCCCACCGCATCAGCCCCTGGCCGCGCGAATCCGAGAAGAGCGAGTTCGCGGTGTCGTCGTCGACGACGCGGGTGCTGTTGCTGCCGAAGCTCGAGTTCGGGTTGGCCTGGCTGATCCAGGTGTCCTGGGTGCCTGCGTACCCGCCGATCCCCTCCTGGAAGGCGGCAAAGCGCACACCCGTCGGCATGCGGTAGGCATCGAATGCCACGGGCAGCGTGAAGTCGCTCTCATCGGCGGTGCGGACGGCGGCGAGCGTCGGCGAATAGGTGTCGACATCGATCGAACCCGCGGCGACATCGAACCGCATGATGCGCATCCAGCCATCGCCGCCGTTCGGGTCGTCCTGGAAGTCGGCGAGGACCTCGTGCACGGGCAGCCCCGCGACATTGGTCGACACCTGCCGGTACTCCTCGTGGAAGTGCCCGCAGTTGACCAGGAAGATCGACGGGTTCTTCCGCACGAACCAGTCGAAGAACTCGTTGCTCTGGATGCCGTCGGGCGTGTAGGTGCCCTCGACCGCGTACCACACCGCGGGGTAGCGACCGGACGACACCAGCGGCACACCCGACGTGTAGTCCTCGGCATCCTGCAGGTAGCGGTGCGTGGTGAGCAGCACGGGGCGGTCGCGGTTGGCATCGAGCACGCCCTGCGCCCACGCGAGTTCGCGCACCGGGGTGTCGCACTCGATGTGCAGGCTGAGGAACTGCATCCCGCCGGCGCTGAAGTACTGGTAGGTGCTCATGCCCGACGGCGACGCGCCGCCGAACCACGGCTGGCCCGCGAACCGCGACGGCCCGAAGTACGCGAGGTAGTCCTGCGGGATGTACGGCTGTCCGGAGCCTCCGGATGAAGTGATGTCGTGGTTGCCCGGGCAGACGCCGTAGAGGATGCCGGCCTCGTCGAGCAGCCGCATCGACTGGTCCGCGTTGATCCACTGCTGCGGCTGGTCGGCGTTGTTCACGATGTCGCCGAAGTGCGACACGAATCGGATGTCGAGCGGGGCGCGCTGGTCCACCACCCACTGCGTCTGCGCGGTGAAGATCTGGGGATAGCTGCTCGCGTAGTTCTGCGTGTCGGGCAGGCCCACCACCGTGAACGCCGTGTCGCCGAAGGAGAACTGCGCGCCGCTGCGGCGCACGTAGTCCGGAGCCGCCGCAACCACCGCGAACTGCGGCATGCCGCGCTTGTCCCCGTCGGACTGGATGCCGTGGATTCCATCGTGGGCGAAGGCTCCGACCGCCGCGAGCGCGGCCGCAGGGAGGGCAACGCCGCGGACGAGGAGCGGATTCCGATTGGGATTCGCAGGCGCTGCGGAACGGCGTGGGTGGCGGACATGCATGGCGGACACGATGTCCGCCATGCGCGAAAGCCGTTCAAGGCTCGTGTGAAGATCCCGTCAGCCCGCCACGCTCACGCGCGGAGGTTCGACGGGTCCTCGCCGCGCTCGATCGCCTCGATCTTGTGGAGGCGGCGCAGGTGGCGGCCGCCGTCGAACGGCGTGCGCACCCAGGTGTCGACGATGCGCTTGACCAGCGTGTGGCCGAGGAGGTCGGCCGACAGGCAGAGCACGTTCGCGTCGTTGTGGGTGCGCGAGAGCTGCGCCGAGAGTTCGTCCTGCGCGAGCGCCGCGCGGATGCCGCGCAGCTTGTTGGCGGCGATGCACATGCCGATGCCGGTGCCGCAGATGAGGATCGCGCGGTCGGCCTCGCCGCGGGCGACCCTGCTGCAGGCGGCGTAGGCGCTGTCGGGATAGTCGGTCATCGCGCCGTTCATGTCCGACACGGGCTCGACGTCATGGCCGTCCGCCTTGAGATGGGCGATGAGTGCCTGGGTGGCAACGGCTCCGCGATGGTCGCAACCGAGGGCGATCTTCATGCGCCAAGCATCCCCGCAATCCGCTGCGGAATCAACTCGGCGAAGTACGCGCCCAGCTCGTCGTAGGCGCGCTGTCCGAGTCCGATCGGGTCGGGCACGTCGCCCGAGGGGTCGAGGGGCTGCACGCGGGCGGCGGCCGCGGGGTCGTTGGCGACCAGCGACCGGGCGCGGGCGACATGGGCGGCGGTCATCCCCAGCACCAGGTCGGCCTTGCGCACCATCTCGGCCGTCAGGCGCTTCGAGTGCTCGGGCACCGGGGCGTGCATCCGCTCGAGGACGGCGACCGTCTCGTGGCTCGTCGACCCGCCGTCGAAGGCGCTCACGCCGGCGGAGGCGAAGAAGAGCGGGCCGATTCCCGCGGGAAGGCGCCCGTCCTCGGCCATCTTCTGCGCGATCCCCTCCGCCATGGGCGAGCGGCAGGTGTTGCCAGTGCAGACGAAGAGAACGGTGCGCATGGCGGGATCCTACAGATCCGCGTCTTCGGACGGCGTGCGCTCGGCCTCGTCCTCCCAGTCGTAGGGAAGCCCCTCGGGTTCCGCGCCGTCCACGCCCCCGCCGGGACCGTCCGGGCCGTAGACCTCGGCCATCAGCCGACGGGCCGCCTCGAGGTCGTCGCGCCGCACCACGACGGCAGGCCGCAGCGTGAGTGCGAAGAACAGGTTCGCGTTCTTGAGGTGGCCGCCCAGGACCACGGCCTTGATGCCCTCGGACTCGAGGCGCGCCACCAGCACCGAGGCGAGGGCCTCGCTGGGAAAGCGCGCGAGCTCGACGGGCTCGTCGCCGGGCGCCATGCTAGAGCGCCTCCGACGGCCGCTCGAAGTTCGCCGGAGGCGAGATCTCCTCGGCGAACTCGGGGGTGTAGACATCGCCCTTCGCGTCGTAGACGCGCCGGCATCGCGGACACTCGTGGATGCGCTCCTCGCCGACGCGCAGAGCGTCGACCCTGGCTTTGCACGCGGGGCAGCCGCCGGCGGCGATCGCCTCGCGCGCGAGGCCGCATTCGGCCCACTTGAGCGCCAGGTAGCCGCAGCGCACGAACACCACCAGGAACACCGACGAGATGATCATCACGATCGGGACCAGCGGGTAGATGACGGTGAACGCGAAGGCCAGGAAGAACATCGCGATGAAGATGAACAGCCAGACGCGGCCGTAGATCTCGGTGATGCCGCGGAGGATTCGGTACAGCATGGGTCGGAGCGTATTCGCCGGAACCCGCCGTCGGACGCGCCATCCGGCGAAATTGCGCCCACGGCAGGCTGGCAGCGGCGGGTCGTCGGTCAACCTGCTGGTAGCCGTAGAGTCCCTTCGGAAAACCGCCGGTCACCAAGCGGGCACCCGCCGGTCCTCAGCACGGCCACACCATGGGCTGTACACTGGCTTCCCGCGACCACCATCGGCGGTAGTGCCCGGCGGCCGCGCATCCTTGAGGGGACTCCATGAAGCTCATCTGCGATCGCCTTTCGTTGTCGGACGCACTCACCATGGCCAGCGGCGTGGTCGCCTCGCGCACCCCCACGCCCGTGCTGACCTGCCTCAAGCTGGTCGCCAAGGCCGGCGTCCTCCAGATCAGCGCCACCGACTCGGAGATCGGCCTGATCATCACCGTCCCCAACGTCGACGTGCAGGAGGACGGCGAGGCGCTGATCCCCGCCGACAAGCTGAACCAGATCATCCGCAGCTGCGACGACTCGACGGTGACCATCTCGGTCGACCGCACGCTCGCGACCATCTCGACCGAGAGCTCGACCTTCAAGGTCTTCGGCTACGAGCCGCGCGAGTTCCCCGGCGTGCGCCGCGCCGCCGACCGCCTCGACTTCGAGGTCGACGCCGGCACCCTCCGCCGCCTGATCATGCGCACCGTGTTCGCCGTGGCCCGCGACGACTCGCGCTACGCGATCTCGGGCGTGCTCGTCGACCGCAAGAAGACGCAGCTGCGCCTCGTGGCCACCGACGGCCGCCGCCTCGCGCTCGCGCGCGGAACCTGCACGGGCGGCGACAACGACGTCACCTTCATCGTGCCCACCAAGGCGCTCAACGCCCTCGTGCGCCTCATGAGCGACCCGGAGGCCTCGGTGAAGATCCACCGCGACGGCAACCAGGTGTTCTTCCAGGTCGGCGACGCGACCGCGGGCGCCACGCTGGTCTCGAGCGTCGACGAGCGCACCTTCCCGCCCTTCGAGGATGTCATCCCCAAGGAGCACGACCGCCGCGCCACCTGCGACGCGTCGGAACTCGGCAGCGCCATCCGCCGCGCCAGCCTCCTCACCAACGAGGAGTCGAAGGGCGTCCGCCTGTCGTTCGCGCAGAAGCAGCTCACCCTCACGAGCCGTGCGCCCGAGATGGGCGAGTCCGAGGTCCGCATCGACGGCATCGCCTACCAGGGCGAGCCGATCGACATCGCCTTCAACCCGTCGTTCATCGTCGATGTGCTCAAGGTCATCGACAGCGAGCAGGTCATGATCGAGATGAAGGCCCCGAACAAGCCGGGCGTCATCAAGGTCGGCTCCGACTTCACCTATGTCGTGATGCCCGTCAGCCTGCAGTGACGCAGGGCGCACGCGACCGCACGCAGCGCGCCTGCCTTGATCGCACCTGCCGCGATCGCACCTGCCGCGATCGCACCTGAAAACGACAACCGCCCGCGCTGGACGCGGGCGGTTGTGCGTGATGCGGTGCGCCGGAGCGCGGACCGGTTCAGTACTTGACGCCGCAGCCGAACGGCTTGGTCTCGCTCGGCTCGACCTTCTCGCCCTTCTTGAGCTGGGTCACGGCCTGGACGACATGGTTCGTCTTGCCGTCGCCCGACTGGCTGTTGTCGATGGCGCCCTTGTAGACGAGCACGCCCTCGGCGTTGATGACGAAGCAGTGCGGCGTGGTGCGCGCGCCGTAGGACTTGCCGACCTTGCCGTCGCGGTCGAACAGCGCGGGGATCTCGATCTTGTTGTCCTTGAGGTAGGCCGGGGTCGCGTCGAAGCTCGACGGACGCGAGGCGCTCGAGTTGATCGCGAGGTAGACCGCGTCGGGGTACTGCTCCTTCACGCCCTTGATGGTCGCGGCGACGGTGCCGTCCTTCATGACGCGCTCGCAGACCGGGCACTCGGGGTTGACCCACTCGATCACCACGACCTTGCCCTTGGCGTCGGACAGGCTCCAGTCCTTGCCGTCGGCGGTCTTGAGGGTGAAGGCGGGCGCAGCCTCGCCGACCTTTGCGCCGGCGGCGGCGTTCTTGTCGCCACGGCCCGCGGCGCGCTGACCCTTCGGGGCGCGCTCCTTCGGCGCCTCCTGGGTGGGGGCGTCCTGCGCGACCGAGATCGCGGTGAAGCCGACGGCGAGGGTGGAGGCGAGGACGATGCTGAGGATCTTCTTCATGGTTCGACTGAGCTCCTGCGGATGAAATGGAATGACAGTGTTGTTGGATCGAGAATCGGACGGGAGTTGCTTGACACGATTCCGGTGAAGACTTGGTGCGGGAGGCCCGCACCGGAACGCGCGAACTGGAACGCGCGAACCGAAAAGCCCGACAGGGCGGGACCATACGCCTGGACGAGGTCACGCGGGCGGGGATCCCATCCGGGGTTCCTCATCCGGGGTCCCCCCGCGCCACCCGTCCGCTCACGGAGCCGGAATGGGCAGGCGGAACGCGTACGACGCTCCGTTCTTGCCGAGAATCAGGAGGCCGGCGACCTCGAGCGGGCGTCCGCTCGCGCTCTCGCGCGAGAGCATGAGCGGCACACGCAGGAGCCGCCCCTTCGCCGCCGCGAGGTAGCCCGATTCAAGCAGGCAGCCCGGGGTGTCGTTGGGAATGAAACTCCACTCGCCGTCGGCGGAGAAGTCAGGCGGCGCCTGGACCACCAGCGTCGCCGACTCGGCCGCGACCTCGGCGACGCTCAGACGCCAGCCCGGAGGCAGCGGCTTCGGGAGTCGCGCGAGGCTCTCGGCGAGGGCCCGCGCGGGGGCGGACTCCGCGGCCACGGGCTTCGCGAGGTCGACCGACGCCTCGCCGCTTCCCATCAGGCAGCGCTCCTTGCAGACCAGCCATCGGGTGCGCACCTTCACGGGGATGCCGCCGGCGGGCAGCGTCGCGGGCAACTGGACCTCGACCGAGATCGTGACCGACTTCTCGTAGCCGAAGGTCGTCTCGCCGTGGCTGAACACGCTGGGCACGGGGAAGTCGACCGCGGGGCGGCCATCGGCGCGCTTCGCCACCGTGCACCCCTCGGGCAGGTCGAGCTCCAGCGTGGTGGGCGAGCCCGATTCCCCCGGGTTCTCCCAGTAGATGTGCCAGCCGGGCACGATGCCGAAGGTGGCGGCGATGCGCACGGTGCCCCCGGGCTTCGCCTCGCCCACGACCGCGACGGCGACCTTGACGGCCTCCTCGCCAGTCTGCGGATCGCGGACGGTGCCCTGGGGCTTGGTCGGGACGACGGGGACCCCCTGCGCGGACGCCGAGGGTGTCGCCGCCGCGGCGAGGAACAGCACCGATGCGAGGGACACGACGGATGCGGCGGACACGACGGATGCGGCGGACACGACGGATGCGGAGGACGCGATGTCGAAGGTGGCGGAGAGGCGCATGCGCATGGCGGGAAGTGTGTCGGTTCGGAGCGGAGTCGGGCGCGGGGAACGAGGGCGATGCCGCGCGTCCTGTCGGATTTCCCCGGCCAGGCCCCCACGCGCGCGGGGAATAGGCGAAACTCGGAGACGCCTGTCGGAGCCGTTCGGGCGTGACGCCCAGGGCGCGATCCTATTCCGAAGTTCGGTAGCACACCATGAGCATTTGCCGCATTCGTCCGCTCGTTTCCCGCACGGCCAGCCTCGCGCGCGGACTCGCCACCAGACTCGCCACCGGCCCCAGCCTCGGTCTCGGCCTCGCGGCCCTGCTGCTCGCTCCGCTGGTCGCGCTGCCCGGCGCGGCGTGCCAGAACACCACCAGCGACCGCGACCTGGTGTACCGCACGCCCACCGAGGCGATCGGTCTTGCGGGAACCAGCACAGGCGTCCTCGGCGCGGGCGGCCTGCCCAAGGTCCTGTGGGTCGATCCGCGCACGCCGAAGGAGTTCGAGGCGGGACACATCCCCCAGGCGGTGAACATCCCCTTCCCCGAGATCGAGCGCACCCACGAGGTCTCGTGCAAGGGCTTCGACATGTTCATCGTGTACGACACCGACTACGACGACGTGATGGCGAAGGCGTCCGCGAAGCGCCTGCTCGAGCTCGGCTACCGCAAGGTCTACTGCGTTGTCGGCGGGCTCAAGGCCTGGAAGGCCGACGGCAACCCGGTCGCGACCGGCAAGTGAGCCGCGGGGCGCGCGACCCCGATCTCCATGCGACACCAATGCAAGCGCCCGCCGAAAGGCGGGCGCTTGTGCGTTGCTGGTGCCGTGTGCCGCCGCGGGCTTCCCGGCGAAGTCGCCGGGATCCCGATCACTCGAGCGCCGCGGCGCCCGCGACGATCTCGGTGAGCTCGGTGGTGATGCGCGCCTGGCGTGCACGGTTGTAGTTGCGGCGGATGGTGCGGACGAGGCCGCCGGCGTTGTCGGTCGCGGCCTTCATCGAGACCATGCGCATGACGTGCTCGCTCACCGCGGCGTCGTTGAACGCCTGGAAGAGCGACACGACCACCGACTTCGGGAGCAGGTCGGCGAGGAGCTCGGCGCCCGAGGGGCTGAACTCGTAGTTCGCCGGGGCGGCGCCCGCGGTGGACGGCGCGGCGAGCGGGAGCAGCTGCATCGACTCGGCCACCTGGCGCGAGTTGGTGACGAAGCGCATGTAGACGACGTGCACGGCATCGAACTTGCCGGCCTCGAAGTCGGACATCAGGCGCTTCGCGAGCGCCTCGACCTGCGCGAACTGCGGCTTGTCGCCGAAGGTGTGGCGCTCGGCGATGTCGACCTTGGCGAAGCGGAAGTAGGCGACGGCCTTCTTGCCGACGGTCTCGAGGTGGACATCCTTGCCGGCGGCCTTGAGGGCCTTCACGGCCTGGTTGCCCTTGCGGAGCACGTTGCCGTTGTAGGCGCCGCACAGGCCGCGGTCGGAGGTGATGACCAGCACGAGCTCGCGGTTGGTCGCCGCGGCCGGGGCCTTCATGAGCGGATGCGAGAAGTCGTCGCCCGCGGCGCCGGCGACCTCGCCCACGAGACCGCGGATGCGGTCGGTGTAGGGCCGGGTGGCCTTCGCACGGGCAAGCGCCGCGGTGAACTTCGCGGTCGCGATCATCTGCATGGTCTTGGTGATGCGCTGGATGGTGCGCACCGCGACCATGCGCTTCTTGAGCTCACGGATCTGTGCCATAGGGGCGCAGATGATAGCAGGATCGGCGCGCCTTCGCGGCGACCCGCCCGGGAGCCTCAGGCGCCGTCGAGGACGAGCCCGTCGTACCCAAGTTCCATCCCGTCAGGGAGTTCCGCGCCGTCACGGGCATGGAGGATGTCGTGGGTCATGTGCACAAACACGGTGCGGCGGGCGTCGGCCTCGCGGGCGATGCCGGTCGCCTGCGCCACGGTCAGGTGGGTCGGATGGGCCCGGTGGCGGAGGCAGTCGAGGACCAGCGTCTCGAGCCCGCGCAGCCTCGGCCACGAGGCCGGCGGCATCGCCGAGAGGTCGGTGCAGTAGGCCAGCGGCAGCGGACCGGGCTGCTCCCGCGCGACGCGACCCGCGCCGTCGAGGGCCTCGATCCGGAACGCGAGCACGGGGAGCCGCCCGTGCAGCACCTCGAACGGCGTGAAGCGCACGCCGCGGAAGTCGACCGGCTCCCCCGCCGCGATCGTGCGCACGAACAGGTCGGCGACGAACGAGTCGTTCACGTTCTCGTGGCGGCGGAAGATGTGGCGGTAGACGCGCTCGAGGAACTCGCGCGTGCGGAGGTCGCAGTGGACCTCGATCGGCGACTTCATGAGCGCGTTGTAGCGGCGCACGTCGTCGAGGCCGAAGGTGTGGTCGACATGGTCGTGGGTGAAGAAGATCGCGTCGACGCGCTTGAGCCGGTGGCGGAGGCTGTGCTCGCGGTGGTCGGGGCCGCAGTCGAGGAGTACGACCCGCTCGTGCCCATCTTCGTCGGTGAACAGCAGCGCCGCGCCCGAGCGGGTGCGGCGGTCGCGCGGGTCGGACGAGGTGCAGACCTCGCAGTCGCAGCCGATGATCGGGACGCCGGCGGAGGTGCCGGTGCCGAGGAGGATCATCCGGACATCGGTGACGACGGCGTCGCTCATGGGCCGCGCTCCGCCGCGAGTTCGGCGCACACCGCGCGCGCCACGCCCGCGGGATCGTCCGCGCCGCAGACCGCGCTCGAGATCGCGACGCCGCGGCAGCCCACGCGCGCCAGCGCCGCCACGCGGCCGGGCGCGATGCCGCCGATCGCGAGGTGCGGGGTCTGCGGGAATTCCGCGACGAACGCACGCAGGTACCCCTCGCCCGAGGGCGC
>CAMBUI010000056.1 GCA_945870915.1 Candidatus Kuenenia stuttgartensis
CGGCCCGTTCAGGGCCGCGAACGACAGTCGCATCGGAACAATCGGTACGGGCGCGGATCGCGCCACCCCGATGCGAGGATGTTCGCGGCCCGTTCAGGGCCGCGAACGACAGTCGCATCGGAACAATCGGTAGGGGCGCGGATCGCGCCACCCCGATGCGAGGATGTTCGCGGCCCGTTCAGGGCCGCGAACGACAGTCGCATCGGAAAAGAAGGGAGACCAACGGGGATCGAACCCGCGACAGCCGAAACCACAATCCGGTGCTCTACCAACTGAGCTATGGTCTCCGTGAGGGGCGAACGATACCCGAAGGAGGGGGGACAGGTCAACGGCGGCACGGATCGGCGGCGGCGGTTTGTCTGCTACTATCCGACGCTTCCCCCCGACCCGCCTCGGACACCCGTTGGCGGTCGGCTGAAACGCCCGCGAACCTCCTCGAGACATCATCGACATGGCACTTACCACCCTTCCGGTCCAGTTCGGTTCCGCCAAGCTCCACGCCAACCTCTCGGTCGCCTCGCTGGTCGAGCTCGCCCTCTCCCGCGGCGAGGGCCAGCTGGCGGCGAACGGCGCCCTCCAGTGCGACACCGGCGAGCGGACCGGCCGCAGCCCCGACGACAAGTTCCTCGAGGACACCGCGGGCATCCACGCGAACATCAACTGGGGCAAGGTCAACCAGGCCGTGTCGCCGGAGCACTTCGAGAAGCTCAAGGCCGCGGCGCTCGCGCACCTCAACGCGAAGCAGGACGTCTTCCGCTTCGACGGCTACGCCGGAGCGGACCCGAAGTTCCGTCTCAAGGTGAGCGTGTTCACCGAGAAGGCCTGGCACTCGCTGTTCGCCAAGACCCTGTTCATCAACGTGCCCGACGCCGAGATGCCGTCGTTCAAGGCCGACTGGACGATCATCAACGCCTGCGGGATGAAGATCACGAACCCCGCGGAATTCGGCCTCAAGACCCACATCGGCATCGTCCAGAGCCTCGAGAAGAAGACCGTCGTCATCGTCGGCACCGAGTACGCCGGCGAGATGAAGAAGTCGATCTTCTACGCGATGAACTACGACCTGCCCGACATGGGGGTCTTCCCGATGCACTGCTCGTGCAACGTCGACCGCAAGGATCCGTCGAATGTCGCGCTCTTCTTCGGCCTCTCGGGCACGGGCAAGACGACGCTCTCGGCCGATCCCCACCGCGACCTGGTCGGCGACGACGAGCACGGCTGGTCCGATGCGGGCGTCTTCAACGTCGAGGGCGGCTGCTACGCCAAGTGCATCAAGCTCTCGAAGGAGGGCGAGCCTGAGATCTGGAACGCCATCCGCTTCGGCTCGGTGCTCGAGAACGTGGTCATGGACCCGGTCACGCGCGTGCCCGACTACGACAGCGCCAAGAAGGCCGAGAACACCCGCGTCACCTACCCGGTGAGCTACATCGCCAACGCGAAGATCCCGTCGGTCGCGGGTCATCCGAAGAACGTCGTGTTCCTTTCGGCCGACGCGTTCGGCGTGCTGCCGCCGGTGTCGAAGCTCTCGCCCGAGCAGGCGATGTACTACTTCCTCAACGGCTACACCTCGAAGCTCGCGGGCACCGAGGCGGGCGTCAAGGAGCCGCAGCCGAACTTCTCGCCGTGCTTCGGCGGGCCGTTCCTCCCGCGTCCTCCGATGGTCTACGCCGAGATGCTCGCCGACCGCATCAAGAAGCACGGCGCGAACGTGTGGCTGCTCAACACCGGTTGGACCGGCGGTCCGTACGGCGTCGGCAACCGCTTCAAGCTGTCGTACACGCGCACCTTCGTCACCCGCATCCTCGACGGATCGCTCGCCAAGGCCTCGTTCGAGACGCACCCGATCTTCGGCCTGCAGATCCCGACGGCCGTCGAGGGCGTGCCGAGCGAGGTGCTCAACCCGCGCAACACGTGGGTTGGAGGTCCGGGGGCCGACCAGGCCGCGTACGACGCGAAGGCCACCGAGCTCGCCAGGAAGTTCCGCGAGAACGAGAGCAAGTTCAAGATGACGGCGGCGGTCATCGCCGCCGGTCCGCGCGTCTGAGCCTCCGCCGTCGCGGGCGTCGAAACCTCCGCGCGGCTCCGTTCCTCTCCGGTTGCACCACGATGGCGATCTACTACTTCCAGCTCGACGGCCACGGCACGCCCTGCACCCTCGGACGCACCCTGCGCGCGTTCGGCCAGCAGGTGAGGCTCATCGACGTCCACAACGCGTCCTCGCTGCCGGCGGATCTCGACGAGGTCCACGGTGTGGTCGTCTGTGGCGGAGGCGCCTCGGTGACGGCCTCGAGCGGCGCGGTGGAGTCGTTCGTCCGCGAGGCCGCCAAGGCCGAGATCCCGCTGCTCGCGATCGGATCCGGTGCCCGACTCGTCGCCCGCGCCCTGGGCGGCGAGGTGAGCCCGTGCTCCGAGCGCGGCATCGCGACGGTGAAGTTCAACGCCGTCGGCCGCGAGGAGCCGCTCTTCGCAGGCCAGCGCTGGTCGAGCGAGCAGGCCGTGTGGAACGACGAGTGCGTCTCGAAGCTGCCCGAGGGAGCGAGGCCGTTCGCGTCGACCCCGGGCGCACGCTTCGCGGCGTGGGGCGTCGGTCCCTGGACGGTCGCGATCGACTGGCACCCCGAGTGGGACGCCCGCGAGATCGCGGAGTGCTCCAAGTCGGCGGGTGCGGTGTCGTCGTCGACGGTCTCGGGCATCGAGCGTCTCGGGCAGCTGTTCGCCGAGCGTGTCAGCATGATCCTGATGCCGGTCGACCGCGTGTGCTCAGGCCGCGCGAAGGATGTCCGCCACTAGGGCTTTCCGCCGCGAGGCCTTTCGACCGCGAGGCCTTTCGACCGCGAGGCCTTTCGACCACGAGGCCTTTCGACCACGAGGCCTTTCCACCACGAGGGACGTGCGCCACGCGCGAGGCTGCGACGAGCGCTGTCGCGTCGCGGACGTCGGTCGCGAGCCGTTTGGCGTGAAGGTGTGGGGGCCCGCGCCGATCAGGCGTCTGCCGGCGCCCGCGCCGACGAGGCGTCTGCCATCGCCCGTGCCGATCAGGCGTCTGCCATCGCCCGCGCCGATCAGGCGCCTGCCATCGCCCGCGCCGACTTCAACGCGACCTTGCGCGCCGAAGCTGCGATGCTCGCCGGATCGAGCCCGACCTCGGCGAGCTGCTCCTTGCGCTCGCCCTGGTAGATCCAGCCGTCGGGCATCGCGAGACGGGTGATGCCGCGCGTCTCGACCTTGCGCTCGTTGCAGGCCTCGAGCACGCATGCGCCGAAACCGCCGCGGATCGAGTGGTCCTCGATGGTGACGATCGGGATGCCGCGCGCAACGAGCCCCGCGATGAGTTCGATGTCGACCGGCTTGGCGAAGCGCGCGTCGTAGACATCCGCCCGGATGCCGTCGAGCGCGAGCTCGCGCGCCGCCTCCGCCGCATCGATCGCGCTGGTGCCGTAGCCGAGCAGAGCCACCTGCGGGTCGGTGTGCGTGATGAGCGCGCGCGCCTTGCCGGGGACGAACGGAGGGCATGCCTCGTGGGTGAACATCTGGCTCACGCTGTCGCGCGGGTAGCGCACCGCCGACAGCCCGTCCTCGTAGCCCGCCATGAACTCGACCGCCGCCTTGAGGCTCGGCTCGTCCATGGGTGCCATCAGGCAGGCCTTGGGCAGCGTGGCGAGCAGGGCGACATCGCAGAAGCCGTGGTGCACCGCACCGTCGCCGCCGACGAATCCGGCGCGGTCGAGGCACAGGCGCACCGGCAGGCCCTGCAGCGCGGACTCCTGGAACGCCTGGTCGAACGCCCGCTGCAGGAAGGTGGAGTAGACCGCGAGGAACGGCTTCCACCCCGTCTTCGCGAGACCGGCCATCATGTCGAGCGCGTGGCTCTCGCAGATGCCCGTGTCGAACACGCGGTCGGGGAAGCGGTTGATGACCTTCGAGACGCCCGTGCCGTCGGGCATGGCGGCGGTGCAGGCGACGACCTTCGCGTCGCGCGCCATGAGGTCCGCGAGGATCTCGCCGAAGGCTCCGGTGAAGCTGCGCGCGCTCTTCTTGAGCTCGACGCGGCAGCCCTCGCTCACGAGTTCGTCGCCTTCGTCGTTCATCATGGTGAACGGGCTCGGCGAATGGAAGGTCGTGGAGTCGCCCTCGGCGAACTTGAAGCCCTTGCCCTTGACGGTCTTCACATGGAGGACCATCGGGCGGTCGAAGTGCTTCGCCTCGTTGAGGACATCGATGAGCGTGGGGATGTCGTGTCCGTCCACGGGGCCCACGGTGACGAGGCCGAAGTGCTCGAACCACGCGTCCTCGCTCACGCAGGTCTTCGAGACCTCGCCGAGCTTGTGGTAGACCTCGGCCATCGTCCTGCCGCCGGGCACGACCTTGGAGAATTCCTTGGCGGCGCGCTTGAACTCGCCGTAGGTGTGCGACAGGCGCAGGCGGTCGAAGTAGGCCGCGACCGCGCCCTGCGGCTTGGCGATCGACATGCCGTTGTCGTTCAGGATCACGAGGAACTGGCGCTTGAGCGTGCCGGCGTTGTTGAGGCCCTCCATCGCGACGCCGTTCACGATCGACGCGTCGCCGATGATCGACACCACGCGGCGGCCGTTCGGATTGGACTCGCAGAAGCCCTCGCCGTTGAGCGTGTCGCCGCGCGCCATGCCGACCGCGGTCGAGATCGCCGTGCCCGCGTGTCCCACCGAGAAGAGGTCGTAGGGGCTCTCGCGCGGCTCGGGAAAGCCAGCCATGCCGCCGCGCTGCCGGAGCTTCGAGAGCAGCGGGTAGCGGCCGGTGAGCAGCTTGTGCGGGTAGCACTGGTGGCCGACGTCGAAGAGCAGGCGGTCGTGCGAGAAGTCGAACACCCGGTGCATCGCGATGGTGAGCTCGATCACGCCGAGGTTCGGCGCGAGGTGTCCGCCGGACCGGGCGACCTGCTCGCAGATCGCGGTGCGCATCTCGGCCGCGAGCTCGGAAAGCCCCTCCATCGACAGATGGCGCAGGAGCTCGGGCGACGACATGGTGGGGAGCAGCTTCTGGGGCACGGCGGGATCCAATTCGCGGCGGGATTCGGGCGACCCGCGGGCAGCATGTGCGACCGACGGGCGACACGGTACTCCGCGGCGCTCCGTCGGTTCGCGAATGATATCGGAGCCCGATGCGCCGCCTGAGCGATTTGGCGTCAAATCGAGGTTTTCGGGCGCTGTGGGGCCGCGTGTCGCCGTGCTCTCGACACGCCGGCCCGTGCTGCCGCGACCGCGTCTCGGACCGCCGCGACGCTACCGCGTGCGATGCGCGAGGAACTCCACCAGCGCACGCAGGCGCGCGCCCGATGCGCCGAGCGGCGCGAGCGCGTCGAGCGCCTGCGTCCGAAGGCGCTCGATCTCACGGCGGCTGCCGTCGATCCCGTGCACGGCGGGGTAGGTCAGCTTTCCGGCCTCGGCGTCCTTGCCGGTCGCCTTGCCGGCGTGCTCGGCCGTCTGGGTCGCGTCGATCAGGTCGTCGACGATCTGGAACATCAGCCCGGTGGACTGACCGTACTGCGTCAGGCGCGCGAGCGTGTCGGCGTCGGCGCCGGCGGCAAGCGCGCCCATGCGGCACGAGCATTCGAGCAGGGCGCCGGTCTTGTTGTGGTGCACGAGCTCGAGGCGCGCCGCCTCGGCCAGGCCCTCGGGGAATCCCTGCAGTGTGTCGTAGACCTGTCCCGCGATCATGCGCACCGTGGCCTGCATGAGCTCCGACTGGATCTCCGCCACGCCATGACGGCTGCGTGACGCGGCGATCGGCGCCAGCGCGAGCAGGCAGTCGCCGGCGAGGATCGCCATCGCCTCGCCGAAGGCGACATGGCAGGTGGGCTTGCCGCGACGCATGCTGTCGTTGTCGAGCGCGGGGAGGTCGTCGTGCACGAGGCTGAAGGCATGCACGAACTCGATCGCGATCGCCGCGGGAAGCGCTCCATCGACATCGCCGCCCGCCGCCAGCGCGCTCTCCAGCACCAGGATCGGCCGCAGCCGCTTTCCTCCCGCGAGCACGGCGTGCAGGCAGGCGGCGCGCAGGTTCTCGGGAAGGGGGTGCTCCGCCAGGAACGCCGCAAGGGCGGACTCCACCCGTGCCAGCAGCATCGGATCAAGCGGCGCCGCGGCGGAATCGCGCATGCCCGCGATGGGTGCGCCTGCCGGCGATCCGGTGCCTGAACCGGGAGGACCGCCCGCCCCCGCGTGCACGGAGGGCGGCGAGGTGGGGGACGCGGGGTGTGGCGTAGGCCGGGACATCGCGCGACGACTGTACCGCATCCCACGCATCCGCTGCCCGACCGTTAGGATGCCTCGGATGACGGGACTCTGGGACTTCTTCACCATCATGGAGCGCGGCGGCTTCGTCATGTGGCCGCTGCTGGCGATCAGCATCGTCGCGGTCGCCGTCAGCCTCGAGCGCGCCTGGTTCTGGTTCAACCTGCACTCGGGTCGCGAGACGCTCCGCTACCGCCAGCTCCTGAGCGCCTTCCGCAACGGCGACCGCTCGAAGGCCGAGTCGCTGCTGCGTCGGCCCGGCAATGTCTACGACCAACTCTCCCGGCGCATGCTCGAGGAAGGTCCCGACGACGCGACCGCGCTCGAGGAGATCGAGGAGCTCCGGACGCAGACCGAGCGCTTCTCGAGCGTGCTCTCGACCATCGTCACGGCGAGCCCGATGCTGGGGATCCTCGGCACCGTGACCGGCATCATCCAGTCGTTCGAGCTCCTCGGCGGCAAGCAGGCGATCATCGACCCGAACGATGTCTCGGGCGGCATCGCGGAGGCGCTGATCACCACCGCGGGCGGCCTGATCATCGCGCTGGCGGCCCTCTTCCCCTACATGATGTTCCGCGTGCAGTCCGATCGCGCCCTCGGTCGCTTCGAGGCGATCGTGACCGCGGCGAAGCAGGGGCTCGGTCCCACCCGCAACTGGTCGGTGCGGAAGTGATTCCCGCGCGCCGTTCCGCGAACTGCGCCGCGATCCGCATGCTCGGCGCGGCGGCCGTCGGTGCGGCGTGCTGTGCGTCCGCGCAGGTCCTGGCGGTTCCCTTCGGCGACGACGGCGGCGCGGAGTTCGTCCGATCGACCACCCGCGACGGCCTCGTGGCGCTCGACACGGGAACCACGATCTACCGCCGCGCCGACGGCACCGGGCCGACGGTGGCCCTCGTGGGTGTGGTGCACATCGGCGACAAGGCCTACTACGCGCGCCTCGTGGAGCTGCTCGACCGCCACGAGATGGTGCTGTTCGAGAGCGTCATGCCGCGCGGCAGTTTCGGTGCCGGCGGCGCCGACGACGGCGAGCGCCGTCGCACCACGCTCGATGTCATGGAGTTCCTGACGGAGGCGCTCGCGAGTCATGTCACCGCCACCGGGGAGCTTCCGGAGACGCTCGCCGCGCTGCGAACCTTCATGGCCTCGCGTGACTCGCGCGCGGCGCGGTCGATCGACCTCGCGATGGTCGACGGTTGGGGCAACCCGATCCGGTACGAACGCCGCGACGCGCTGCTGCCCGAGCTCGCCTCGCTCGGAGCCGACGGTGCCGAGGGCGGCGACGGCGCAGCGGCGGACATCGTCGAGACCGGATTCGATCGCGATGTCTCGGTGCCCGAGGAGCGTGCCCGCCCGCAAGGCGGCGGCGCGTCGAGGAAGGGCGCATCGGGAAAGCGCGCGACCGATCTCTACGCGACGCTGGCGAACGCGCTCGAGACCGATACGCAGCTTGCCGCGATCGACTACGACCGCCCGAACTGGTGGCCCTCCGACATGTCGTCGGAGCAGCTGCGGCGTCGGCTGCAGGAGCGCGGCGTGCGCAATTCGGTGGTCGACCTCGTGTCGGCGGGAGACGGCCTGCAGCTCGGACTGATCCGCGTCCTGCTCGGCATGGTCTCGAAGTCGCCCGAGTTCAAGCGCACCGTGATCAAGATGCTCGGCAGCGCCGGCGAGCAGACCCGCGGTGCCGGCCTGAACGCGCAGGAGATGGCGGTGATCCTCGACGAGCGCAACGAGGTGGTCGTGGCCCGGCTCCGCGAACTGCTTGCAGCCGGGACCGCCGCTGGAACAGCACCGCGCTCGATCGCGGTGTTCTACGGCGCCGCGCACATGCCCGGCATCGGTGCCTCGCTGGAGCGCGAGTTCGGCATGGTTCCCGTCGAGTCGATGTGGTTCACCGCGATGAGCGCCGACGGCTGGAGCGCCGAGAAGGTCGATGCCCGCATCGCGGCGCTCGAGCGCGCGCGCACGGCGCTCACCGAAGGCGACCGCGAGGGCGCATTCCCTGCCTGCGTCGAGCTCGACGCGCGGATCGACGCGCTGCGCGCGCGTGCCGCGTCCCGCAGCCTGCGTCAGTGACGCGGGCCGGGCAGCTCCCGGGTTCGAACTTCAGCTCGGTCCGCCTCAGCCCAGTTCGCCGCAACGCGGCTCGCCGAAGTTCAATTCGCCTCGGCTCAATTCTCAGGGTGCGAGAACAGGATCGTGTCGTCCGAGTACCCCGCGTTGTTCATCCAGCGCGACTGGTCCATCAGGTCGCGGAGACCCTGCGCGGAGGTCGACAGGTCGGCGCGCACCGTCGGTACGGTCGCCTTGATGCGGCGCAGCGGAACGCACTCGGGAACGAGCACCTGCAGCGCGCCGCTGCCCTGGCCGTCGCTCGGCACCCACATGTCGGTCATGCCGCGGCGATGCGGCACGATCCAGGCGCCGCCGCGGGCCAGTTCGTCGGGGTTCTTGTAGATCCCCGGCTGGGCGGTGAAGCTCGAGCCGAACACGATCATGTCGCTCGGGCGCTGGATCTGGCTGAGCGAGCGCGCAACCATCTCCTGCCGCTCGACGAGCTGTCCCTGCGTCTTGTAGTAGCCGGTGCCCGAGAACCGCATGCGCGGCTGGTTGCTCGCGGAGTCGGTCGTCCACCAGCCGCCGAGGTAGTACGCGTTGTAGCCGAAGGCGGGATTCGCGGCGATCTCAGCAGGCGGGATCTCGCTCGTCTGCTCGTAGTCGGCGAGGTAGTCGTACATGAGCGACCGGTCATGGTCGAGGAACGGCAGGAGCCGGTAGGGGTAGGTGCGGCAGAACTGCGGGTCGACGCGGTTGCCATCGCGGTCGCGCACCTTGATCTTGAGCGCGGCCTGCACGCCGTCGTCCATGAACCCGGGCATGGCGCGGTCGTCGTTCTGGCTGGCGTACTGGGTCCAGGCCGTCGCGACCTGCTTCAGGTTGCTGAGCGCCTTGGTCTGGCGCGCCGTCTTGCCGGCCTGCACCACGCCCACCGAGGTGAGGGCGAGCAGGATGGCGATGATGCTGATCACGACGAGCAGTTCGACGATCGTGAACGCGGGGCGGCTGGCGGCGGTCCGACGGGGCATGGTCATCTCCGGTGTCCTCTGCCCCTCGGGAAACCAAGGGGCCGTGCCACTATACGGAAACCCGCACCATCGGGAGGCAACTTCTCCGAACCTACGGGCAAACGCGTTTGGACTTCCGACCTCAGTTGGGGAGAGGCGCGGCCGGAAGGGTCGCGTACGGAGCCTCGCCGCGCAGTCGGCGCGCGATGTCGGCCATGATGCGCTGGTCCTCGAAGGCGTGCATGTGGGCCCACTCGCCGCTCGGGGTCGGCAGCCACCACAGCGCGGCGCCCTGCGGCGCGGCGAACTCCTCGCCGACGGTGATGTCGTCGAGGCGGGTGTAGCACGACAGCTGGTAGTCGCGGGGCGCGGAACGCAGGCGGTGCATGAAGTCGGAGGTCTGCTTCATGTCGTCGCTCTGCGGGGTTCCCAGCGGGATGCCCGCGAGCCGCGCGCCCTCGTGCGGGGTCGAGATCGTGAACAGCCGGTGGATCGGCAGCCGCCGCCCGGCGTCGTCGAGGATCGCGGCATCGCGCGCGACCAGCCCGCCCATCGAGAACGCGACCACATCGACCTCCGGCAGGTGGTCCACATCGACGAACAGCGCGGCGGCGGCTTCGCGCAGGAGCTTCTGGCGCGCGCCCTCGAAGGTGTGCTCGTTGAAGAAGTCGACCTCGACGATGGTTCCGACCAGGCACGGGCGGAGCGCCTCGACGATCGCGGCGCTCGAGACCGCGGGGTCGCCGATTCCCGCGAGGACGACCAGCGGCCGGTCGAGGCGCACGGGAGCGTCGGCCATGCGCCGCATGTCGCTCGCGGCCTCGGCGTGCGGGAGCGCGAACGACGGATTCGGCTCCCGGTGCGGCAGGGCGCAACCGCCGGCGCAGAGGATCGCGAGGACGACCGCGCACGGCAGCACGCAGGCGATCGCGCACGGCATCCCATGCAGGACACCGCGCCGCGCGGCGCGAACCGGACCGGAGCCTGGTGCCGCCTTCGGCATCGCGCGGCTCAGCTCGTCTTTCCGATGGTGATCTGCTCGACGAGCCCGGCGCGGATCTTGTCCATGCCCGATCCGAGTTCGCCGATCGGCGCGGGGGGGACGATCTCGACGACCTTCTCGCCGAGCTTCGCCTCGCCGCGGTTGACCTTGGCCTCGAACTCGCGGCATTCCTGCAGCAGACGGTCGAGGATCTCCGCCTCGGGCACATTGGCCACGCGCTGGCCCTGGACATAGATGATCCCGCGGCGGTCGCCCGCGAACACCGCGACATCGGCGCCCTCGGCCTCGCCGGGGCCGTTCACCACGCAGCCCATCACCGCCACCTTGATCGGGAGCTTGAGCTCGGGCATGAGCTTCTTCTCGACCTCCTTCACCAGCGTGAAGAGGTCGACCTGGATGCGGCCGCAGGTCGGGCAGGCGATGAGCTCCACGCCCTTGCGCTCGCGCTTCCCGAGGCAGTAGAGGAGCTCGAGGCCGTCCTTCACCTCGTCGATGTGATCACTCGCATAGGAGATCCGCAACGTGTCGCCGATGCCGTTGGCGACCAGCGTCGACAGCGCGGCGATCGAGCGGATCGCGCCCGTGTCGCGCGGCCCGGCGTGGGTCACGCCGAGGTGCAGCGGGTAGTCGAAGCGCTTCGAGATCTCGGTGTAGACGTCGATCACCATCGACGCGTCCATGGACTTGGCGCTGATCGTCACATCGTGGAAGTCCCGCGCCTCGAAGATGTCGAGGTACTCCTCGAGCTTGGCGATCATGAGCGCGAGCATGTGGCCCGACTTGTGGCCGGCGAAGAACTTGCCCAGTTCCTCGGCGCGCTTGAGCTTGTCCTTGCGCTCGATGATCGATCCCTCGTTCACGCCGATGCGGATCGGGATGCCGCGCTCCTTGCAGGCGTCGATGACCTTGTTCACCTGGTCGCGGTCGCTGATGTTGCCCGGGTTGAGCCGGATCTTGTGGACGCCGGCCTCGACCGCCTCGAGGGCGCGCTGGAAGTGGAAGTGGACATCCGCCACCACCGGGACCGAAACCTGCCCGAGGATCTCGTGCAGCGCCTCGGTGTCCTTGCGCTCGGGGACCGCGACGCGCACGATGTCGGCGCCCGCTGCGGCGTACCGCTCGATCTCGCGCACGCATGCGTCGATCTCGTGGGTGTATCCGGCGGTCATCGTCTGCACGGCGATCGGGGCGTCTCCGCCGATGCGGACACGGCCGACGCGGTCATCACCAACGGTCACCTGACGGGTCTTGCGGCGGGGGCTCATAGACCCCGAGTATAGAGTGGTTCTCAGACGCCCCGCGCCGACTTCCTGTAGAGTGACCCCGTTCCGACCATCCCCGGAACGCCAAACCCCCAGGAGGTGTCAGCGATGCAATCCGCTCCCGCGCCGTATGTCCGGTTCCGCCTGTCGATCATGATGTTCCTGCAGTACGCCATCTGGGGCGCGTGGCTGCCCATCCTCTATCCGTTCCTCATGGGGCACCGCGGCTTCTCGCTCGACCAGACGGGCCTCTGCCTCATGGCGGGCGCCGTCGGTGCGCTCGCGGGACCGTTCATCGCGGGCCAGCTCGCCGACCGCTCCTTCGCCACCGAGAAGCTGCTCGCCATCAGCCACCTGATCGGCGCGGTGCTCGTGTACTTCCTCGCGGGCGCCGAGAAGTTCGAGGTGTTCCTCGCGCTCTCGTTCGTCTACGGCCTGGTCTACGCGCCCACGATGGCGCTCACCAACTCGATCTCCTTCGCCAACCTGCCCGACCGCGACCGCGACTTCGGCCCCGTCCGACTCTGGGGCACCATCGGTTGGATCGCCGCGGGCATCGGCATCGGCCAGATCCTCCTGCGCTCGTACAACGATTCGCCGGCGCTGCTCAACGAGGGCCGCGGCGTCGGATTCATGATCGCCGCCGCGCTCGGCGTGGTGATGGCGGTCTACTGCCTCACGCTTCCGCACACGCCGCCGACCAAGTCCGCCGATGAGAAGACCGCGTGGCTCGAGGGCGTCAAGGAGATCTTCAAGCAGCCCCTGATCACGCTCTTCGCGATCGCCGTGCCGGTGAGCATGATCCACCAGTTCTACTTCGTGTTCACGAGCGACTTCGTCACCAAGGTGCAGTCCGCGGCCAAGAGCGAGAGCGCCGACGCGTTCTCGGCCTGGGTCAACCAGATCTTCGGCGTCGGCGGCGGCGGCCTCATGACCGTCGGTCAGATGACGGAGATCCTGGTGCTCGCCCTGATCCCGTTCTTCGCCAAGTCGATCTCGCGCAAGAACCTGCTCATGATCGGCCTCGCGGCCTACGCGGCGCGCATGGCGCTGTTCGCCTTCGCGCCGAGCCTGCCCACCGTGATCCTCGGCATCGCGCTGCACGGATTCTGCTTCGGCTGCTTCATCTTCGTCGCCTTCATGGTCGTCGACGAGAACACCACGCCCGACATCCGCGCCACCGCGCAGAACCTCTTCAACCTCGTGATCGTCGGCATCGGCATCATCGTCGGCAGCCTGTTCGCCACCAGCGTGGTCGCCAAGTACGCGACGGCCGGCGGCGACATGGACTACCAGAAGCTCTTCAGCGTGCCCATGTACATGGCGCTGGGCTGCCTGGTGCTGATGCTCCTGTTCTACCCGTCGAAGAAGAAGGCCGCCTGACGCGTGGCGGGCGAGGCGCACATCACCGATGTCGCTGCGCTCGAGGAGTTCCGGCGCGCGCTGATCCGGTTCCGCGAGGAGATCGGAGTGGCGATCGCCGAGGCCGACAGCGAGATCAAGTCGACCTTCATCTGGCTCGAGCGGGACCGCATGCTGCACTGGCGGCGTGCGGTCCCGCGCTTCGAGGAGGAGCTGACGTCGGCCAAGACCGCGCTGTTCCGCAAGGAGATGCAGACGATGGGAACGGGCCAGCGCCCGTCGACCATCGACGAGAAGAAGGCCGTCGAGCGGCACAAGCGGCGGGTCGAGGAGGCGCGCGAGCGCCTCGAGTTCACCAAGCGCTGGCTGGGCACGCTCGAGCGCAACGTGTCGCTGTTCAAGGGTGCGATGGCGCCGGTCTCGGCGATGTACGACCGGGAGCTTCCCGATGCGATCCAGCGCCTCCGCAACATGACCCTCGCGCTCGAGGCGTATCTCGCGACCCCGACCGTCGGGCTCGCCGAGCAGGTCGAGCGCGCCCGCGCCAAGGTCGCCAACATGCGGCGCGGCGGCGAGGCGCTCTCGGCCGACGAGCAGGCGCAGGCCGACCGCGAGCGCGCCGAGCTCGAGCAGGACGAACTGGCGCTCGCCGCGGCCCGCGACGCCGCCATCGCCGCCATCAAGCCGGGAGGAGCCCCCGCATGAGCCTCGCCGACAGCAAGGCGCGCATGATGAGCGCCCACCGCGACCTGATGAACGCGTGGTTCCGCGTGCACGAGGCGTGGCACGACGACACCGCGCGTCGGTTCCGCGAGCGCTCGATCGAGCCCATCGACCGCCAGCTGCGGAGCGCGATGAACGCGCTCGACGCGATGGAGGAGACCCTCCGCCGCGTGCGCAGCGAGTGCGGCGAGTCGTGAGGTGAACGGGCGCCGCCGCGGCGGCTTCCTCC
>CAMBUI010000057.1 GCA_945870915.1 Candidatus Kuenenia stuttgartensis
CGTGATGGTCGGCCTCGCGCGCTGCATCGCGATGGTGCTGGTCTGGAACGACCTCGCCGGCGGCAGCGCCGAGTACGCGGCGGGCCTGGTGGCGTTCAACAGCATCTTCCAGGTGCTCTTCTTCGGCGCCTACGCATGGGTGTTCATGACGGTGCTGCCGCCGGTCGTCGGACTCGAGGGCATCGCGATCTCGGTCGGCATCGGCGAGATCTTCGCGAGCGTGCTCATCTACCTCGGCATCCCCTTCCTCGCCGGCATGCTCACGCGCTTCGCGCTGCGCCGCGCCAAGGGCGACGAGTGGTACCGCACGCGGTTCCTCCCGCGCATCGGACCGGTCACGCTCGTGGCGCTGCTCGCGACCATCGTGCTCATGTTCAGCCTGAAGGGCGACCAGATCACCTCGGCGCCGCTCGACATCGTGCGGATCGCCGTGCCCCTGGTGCTGTACTTCGCGATCATGTTCTTCGCCTCGTTCTGGCTCGCCCGCAGGGCGGGCGCCGACGACGCGCGGGCCACCACGCTCGCCTTCACGGCGAGCGGCAACAACTTCGAGCTCGCGATCGCGGTCGCGATCTCGGTGTTCGGCATCGCCTCGGGCGAGGCCTTCGCCACCGTGATCGGTCCGCTCGTGGAGGTGCCTGCGCTCGTGCTGCTGGTGGGCGTGGCGAAGCGCCTGCATCGCCGCCCGCGCGCCGCCGGTGCCGGTCAGGCGACCGCAAGCAGCGACTGACCCGGCGCGAACCACACGCGGCGCGAGGCCAGCCACGAGCAGCCGATGATCGCCTCGACGCCGAAGGTCCCCAGCATCGCCGCGGCCGATCCATCCAGGTGCCCCATGCGCTCGGGGAAGCGCACGCCGCCGAGGTCGACCGACATGCGCCAGGCCTTCGAGCGGATCGGGCCGGTGACGGGGTTGTAGTCGGAGAGTTCTCCGTCCTCCTCGCCGCCGTCGACGAGCGACTCGTCCAGCACGTAGCCGTACTGCGCGCCGGTGTCGAGGATGCACGCGGCATCGCGGCCCCCGATGCGACCCTCGACGACCGGGACTCCGAGCAGCGACCGCATCGGCACGCGGACGGCGGACGGATCGACCGCATCGTCGCCGACGATCGCCACCCCGCGCGGTCCATCCCAGAGCACCGTGCGCGGGCCGAGGATGTCCATGCCGAGCAGTCCGTCGCAGCGCACGCCCGGCAGCCCGTCGAAGACCTCCATGCCGATGCCCAGCATGGTGCGCGGGATCTGCGTGGTGACGCCGCCGTAGGTCGCGGTGCCCGTGGTGCCGAAGCTCAGCGGGCTTCCGGTGTCGACGAGGAACCTCCCCTCGGGCAGATCGACGAACATGTGGTTCGCCTCGAAGACGAGACGGTGGATTGCCGCGCCGCCCTGGGGCGCAACGGGCGCAACGGGCGCAACGGGCGCACCCTGCGCTCCGCCGGCCGCCTCCCCGCCGCTCGCGGCGCGAAGGTGCGAGACTGCCTGAACGCTCTTCTGCTCTGAAGTCATCTTTCTTCTCCCGTGTTGGAAACTGCGGTCGCAACATGCGACGGGTGCGATGCACGGCGTTCGTCCCCAACGCGGGGACATGCGTGCTCGACCCTTCCGATCCCGACTTCTGCTCTCCGCCGCACCGGCTCAGCCCGCGGCCACCCACATCGCGCCCTGCGTCGGGGCGAACCACACCCGGCGCTTGGCGAGCCACGACACGCCGATCACGCCATCGACACCCGCCGGTTCGAGCACCTGCGCCGACAGCGGCGCATGGTGGCCGAACCGATCGCGGAAGCGGACCACCGCGGACGACGCGGGAACCGCACCACCGTCGCCGGCGCCGTTCGCGCCGAGGACGACCGCGACCTTCGCAGCCGGTGTGCGGAACGGATGTCCGTCCGCGCCCTGCTCCGACGACAACTCGGGCACCACATCCTCGAACTCGCCATCCGGATCGCCGAGGGTGAGGTCCGATCCTTCGCGGAAGTAGCTGCACTGGGCTCCGGTGCGGAAGATCCAGCGCCCACAACGCGACGAGCCGCCGCTGCCGCCGCCGCCTGCACCGCCGCCGCCCACGCAGGCCTCGACGAGCGGCACGCCACCCGCGACCGTGAGCTCGACGCGCACCGCATCCGCCGGCGGAGCCGAGGGTCGGACGATCGCCCTGCCGCGCGGCCCATCCCACAGCACCGTGTCGGTCGCAAGCAGGTCCATGCCGAGCACGCCGCGAAGCCGCGCCCCGATCCGGGCCTCGAGATCGAGACCCGCGAGCGACTTGACCGACAGCGGAGCAAGGTTGGGCTGGACCAAGTTGCCCGGGACCAGGTTGCCCGGGACCAAGTTGCCCGGGACCAGGTTGCCCGGGACCACGTTGCGCGGGATCGGCCGTTCGACGCCACCGTACGAGGCCGTGCGCGTCTCGCCGAACGACGCGGGGCTTCCCGTGTCGACGAGGAACCGGCCCTCGGGCAGATCCACGAACATGTGATTGGCCAGGTACACCAGCCGATGCGTGTGCTGCATTGCCATCTCTTTCCCGACATGAACCGAACTGGACGTCATTATGTTCTAGCGGCGCGATGCGGTCCCTGTCAAGCATGGTTCCCGCAGAAGGGTCCCTCGCGCGCGCGGATCCGCTAGTGTGCGCGCATGACCCTCCTCCCGATCCTCCTCCCGATCCGCGGTGTCGTCTCGGTCGCGCTCATGGGCGCGGCCATGCTCCCGCTCGCCTCGTGCCACTCGCTCGCGGGCGGCGACGCCGCATCCGCATCGACGGCACCGGTCGTCGCCGAACTCTTCAACGGCAAGGACCTCGCGGGCTGGGTGAACGTGAACACCTCGCCCACCACCTGGACCGTCGACAAGGACGAGACCGGCGCTCCGGTCATCAAGTGCACCGGCCAGCCCACCGGCATCCTGCGCACCGCGGAGGCCTACGAGAACTTCGTGCTCGAGTTCGATTGGAAGCACCTCTCGTACCCGGGCAACGCGGGACTCTTCGTCTGGTCCGACCCGGTGTGCGCGAAGGGCGTGCCCTTCTCGCGCTCGATCGAGGTGCAGATCATGCTCACGCCCGACAACGTCGACGGCGAGGGCCGCACGATGTACACCGGGCAGGGCGACATCTTCTCGATCTGGGGCTCGAGCATGACCCCCGACCGTCCGCACCCGGGTGGCTGGGAGCGCTGCCTGCCGAGCGCGCG
Organism: Candidatus Kuenenia stuttgartensis; assembly: GCA_945870915.1. Taxonomy (GTDB): domain Bacteria; phylum Planctomycetota; class Phycisphaerae; order Phycisphaerales; family SM1A02; genus QWPT01. The sequence continues at coordinate 3,195 of CAMBUI010000057.1, forward strand.
CACGACCAAGGGCGCGGGCGAGTGGAACCACTACAAGGTCACCTGCAACGAAGGCGTGATCAAGCTCGAGATCAACGGCACCGAGGTCTCGGGCTGCTCGAACGTGAAGCCCCGCAAGGGCTACATCTGCCTCGAGAGCGAGGGCACCGAGATCTGGTTCAAGAACCTCCGCCTCACCGAGCTGCCCGCGGCGGCGCTGGCGATCTCGCCCGACATGACCTGCGACCTCTCGCTCGCCGGCATGCGCCCGATGTTCGACGGCCTCACGATGGCCGGCTGGAAGGAAGGCACCGACAAGGGTGAGAAGGCCCCCGAGCACTGGAAGATGGGCGGCAACGTCGTCCGCTTCGACGGCAAGGGCACCAACCTCTGGTCGGAGGGCTCGTACGGCGACTTCGAGATGATCTGCGACTGGCGCTGGACGGCCGAGCACCAGGGCAAGATGAAGCGCCCCTTCATCGGACTCGACGGCAACACCGTCAAGAACCCCGACGGCAGCGACAAGACCATGGAGATCGAGGAGCGCGACGGCGGCATCTACCTGCGCGGCAGTTCCAAGAGCCAGGTGAACATGTGGTGCTGGCCCTGCGGCTCGGGCGAGGTCTACGGCTACCGCACCGATGCGTCGATGCCCGCCGAGGTGCGCGCCGCCGTCACTCCGCGGATGAACGCCGACGCGCCCGTCGGGCAGTGGAACCGCTTCCGCATCCGCATGGTGGGCGAGACCTTGAACGTCTGGCTCAACGGCAAGCATGTGATCGTCGACGCGCGCCTTCCGGGCGTCGCGAAGGACGGGCCGATCGCGCTGCAATCGCACGGCTGTCCGATCGAGTTCACGAATGTGATGATCGATCGGCTTGATTCCGGGCGCTGAGCGGCGATAGTGCGGGGATGCCCCGCTCGCCCCTGCTTTCTACCCAGCGTTCTACCCTGCGTTCTCGCCTGTCCGCGTCCACCTGCCTCGCGGGTTGTCTCGCGGCCGGTGTCGCCACGGGCCTCGCCACGCGCCTCGCCATGGCGGCCCCCACCGCAGGCCCGGAGGCCGCGCGAGACCTGTCGCGCGCGACGGATGCGGCACGCGTGTCGGCGTCCGCTTCGGGCGTGTCGTTCGACCCCGCGCGGTTCGCGGCGCTCGCGCCCGGCGCCTCGCTGCCGGCCGAGTTCGACGCGCTCGGCGGCCGCGGGCTCCGCATGGTCGCGCGGACCTCGGTGGCGGACGCGGAGCACTTCGTCTTCGTCCACCCGCTGCAGCCCGCGCGCGAGGCCTCGCTGCTGCTGCGCGAAGGGCGCCTCGTGGGCTCGATCGCGCTCGGCGGCGACCTGCGCACCGTCGTCCACTCGGCGCGGGCGGGCTTCTCGCGCGTCGAGGTCGCCGATGCGGCGCGCGAGCTTCCCTGCGGCAACACCGACGAGCTGCGCGCGCCCGCGTCCGAGGGCGGAGTCTCCGGCTCCGCCGCCGCCGGCTGCGACGACGGCTCGCGCGTGGATGTCCTGGTCGCCTACACCGACGCCGCCGTCGCGCAGGCGGGCGGCGAGACCCAGCTCGGCGACGCGATCCTCTTTGCCGTGGCCGACTCCAACGCGATCTACGCGGCGTCGGGCATCGGCCTCACGATGCGCCTCGCCGGCACGATGCGGGTGTCCGGCTACCTCGAGAACGCCTCGATGACCAACGACATCTACGCGCTGCAGGACCCGGCCGACGGGCTGCTCGACCAGGTGCTCGTCGAGCGCGACCGCATCGGCGCCGACCTGGTGTCGCTGCTCCGCGCCGACGGCGGCGGTGCCTGCGGCGTGGGATTCCTCGTGGGCGGCTCGATCGCCGACGCTGCGTACGGCGTGAGCGTCACCGCGCTCGGATGCGTCACCAACAAGACCTTCACCCACGAACTCGGACACAACATGGGCTGCTGCCACGCACCCGGCGATGGCGGCGGCTGCACGACCGGCGGCGTGTTCCTCTACTCGACCGGGCACCGCTTCACCGGCGTGGGCGGCGCGCAGTACCGCACCGTGATGGCGTACGCCCCGGGCACGCGCATCGGGCGCTTCTCGTCGCCGCTCGTGAGCTTCGACGGCACGCCCACCGGCATCGCCGACGAGCGCGACAACGCGCGCTCGATCAACGAGACCCGGTTCAACGTGACGAACTTCCGCTGCACGCCCTGCCCCGGCGACTTCGACGGCAACCGCGAGATCAACGGCGCCGACCTCGCGTTCCTGCTGGGCAACTGGGGCGCATCCAATGCGAGCGCCGACATCAACGGCGACGGCAGTTCCGACGCGGCCGACCTCGCGATCCTGCTCGGCGGCTGGGGCGCCTGCCGCTGACGCGCCCTCGTGGCAATGAAAGGAGCCCCGGCCGAGACCGGGGCTCCTGTGCGTTCGTTGGGAGATGCCGCGCGACGCGCCGGGGAGGTCACTCCTCGGGAAGCTCGCGGTGCTGCATCTGCGCCTTGAGGCGCGCGAGGATCGACGAGTGCATCTGGCTCACGCGCGACTCGCTGAGGTCGAGCGTGGCGCCGATCTCCTTCATGGTCATCTCCTCGTAGTAGTAGAGGATGACGATCAGGCGCTCGGCGCGCGACAGGCCCTTGGTGATGAGCTGCTGCAGGTCGAGCTTCTGCACGGCCTGGAGCGGGTTCTCCTGGCGGCCGTCCTCGACGACATCGATCTCGCGCACATCCTTCGAGCTGTCGGTCTCGAAGCACTTGCGGGTGAGGCTCACCATCGAGATCGGACGCGAGTCCTTCTGCAGCTTCTCGAACTCGTCGCCCGAGACGTTGAGGCGCGCAGCGACCTCGTCCTCGGTCGGACGGGCGCCGGTCTCCATCTCGATCGACTTGCGGACCTTCTCGACCTTGGCGGTGCGGCTGCGCACGAGGCGCGGCACCCAGTCCATCGAGCGGAGCTCGTCGAACATCGCGCCGCGGATGCGCTGCGTGCAGTAGGTCTCGAACTTGACGCCGCGGTCGGGGTCGAACGACTCGACCGCGTCCATCAGGCCGAATGCGCCGGCGCTCTTGAGGTCGTTGATCTCGACTTCGCTCGGCAGGCGCTTGTGCAGGCGCTCGGCTGCGTAGGCCACGAGGTCAAGGTGACGACCGATGAGGAAGTTGCGGACCTCCTCGGTGGGCGACACGCGGTACTCGCGCCAGACCTGGTCGATCGGGCGCTCGGCGAGCGTGAGCGGCTTCGGCGGAGCCTTGGCGGCGCGGGTCGCGGCGGCGGCCGCCGCGGACGACTTCACGACGGTCCGCTCGACATTGCGCTCGGGACGCGCGGCTGGCTTCGCGCGGGCCTGCGGGGCGACCCCGGCCTTGGCTGAAGCATTCGCGCTCGCGGACGGCTTCGCGCCTGCAGCTGGCTTCGCGACGGACTTGCCGCTCGGCGTCGCGGCGGGCGTGGCGCCAAGTTTGGCGGCAAGCTTGGCTGCAGGCTTGGCGGACGCCGCCGGCGTCACGTCAATCGCCGGAGCAATCGCCGGAGCGATCGCCGAAGCGATTGCCGTCGCCGAGGCGCGGGTGCGCTGGCGAGGGCTCTCCGCGAGCGTTGCCGCAGCGCGTGGCTTCTTCCCTGCAGTGGTTCGGGTGGTTGGGGCAAGCACGGCGGTGGACTTGCCACTGCTCGCACCGGCCTTGGAAACGGGCGACGATTTCAGAACGGTTTGGGTCTCTCGTGCGGTCCTGGACATTCGGTCGGCTCCTTGACCATTCGTCCTCTGTTCTCGGAGTCCGACTGCGCGCGGCGGGTGGTGCCCCACATGGATGCACCACTGGACGACCCGCTGCACTCGGACCCGCTCACCTCTCCCGGACGACGCGAAGACGCGCCGTACGGGACCACCTCCAGCGGCCCGTTCTCCAGACGGACCGCCAGCGCGCTCGTTTCATGACCCCGTGACGAAGAGGACCGCGAGGCGCTGCGGGGGACGGCTGGTGACAGCCGAAGGCAGCGCAGGAGCGAGATCCATTCGCACGGGCGCACGAAGCGTGCACCCTTCGATCGGCGCGGATGCCGCGGCTATGACTTGCCGATGACTCGGCCAGGCCGTGACTTCCGTCGCAGATCCGCGCGTTTCTGCGGGGCAAAACCGATGTTTCTCGGCATGCCGCGCATGGCGCGCGTCGTGATCGTTGGACATCCTTGTCCACTTTCACGACGTCAGTATAACGAGAATCCAGAACGCGCAAGGGCCTTTCGGGTCAGGCCGCGCTCTTTTCTCGACGGCGTCCTACCGCATCGGAACTTTCCGATTGCGACGGGGGTTCCGCCACCGCGCCGGTGTCTTCATCGACGACATCGACGCCCGTGAGGCCATCCAGACCGACCTCGTCGCCCGCAGAAGCCGCAGAATCCGCAGCCATGCCGTTCTCGACGCGGGCGATCTCCTCGCGCACGAGCCAGTCGCACACGAGACCCACGAAGAATCCACCGGCGAAGCCCGCCACCATCGCGAGGAGCGCGCGCGAGAGCACGGTGGTCACGGGATTGTCGCTCGCGATTCCCACGAAGATCGACACGCTGAACGCCGCGAACGCGGTGCACGCCGCGGCGGCCTGGGGAATCGGGATCTGGGGCTTGGCCTTGGCCATGGTTCGTGTTGGTCGGGCCATGTCGTCTCACACGGCACGCGGATTGTTCCCGAGGACGACTCGCAGCCCGGCGATTCCGTTCACGCTCAGCGCGCGGTGACCAGCGCCGCCAGACGGGCGAGGAAACCCTTCCGTTGATCGGCTCGATCGGCGGCGATGCTTTCACCGGAAAGGACGCGGGCCAGCTGCCGGATCGCCAGCGAGGCCGCCGCTTCGGGCGCGGCGACCGTGACCGGAGTGCGGCGACGCACCGCGGCGGGCACCGTCGGGTCGAGCGGGATCGATCCCGCGTAGCGGATCGGAGTGCTCAGGAACGCGCGCGCCACGCGGTCGATGCGGGCGTGGACCGCCCTGCCCTCCTCCTCGCTGGCCGCCATGTTGACCACGAGATTGAGGCCGTCGCGGCAGCCGCGGGCAACGAGGGTCTTGATCGCGCCGTAGGCGTCGGCGATCGCGGTCGGCTCGGGGGTGGCCGTCACCAGGATCGAGTGCGCGGCGGCGGCGAACGCCATCGAGTTCGCGCCGATGCCCGCGCCGGTGTCGACGATCAGGACATCGGTGGTGCGCTCGAGCGCGAGCAGCTGGTCGAGCACGTTGCGGCGCTGCATCTGGCCCATGTCGGCCAGACGCGAGACGCCGGACGCTCCCGGCACGAGGCGGAATCCGCCCGGCGCCATCATCATGACCTCCTCGAGGGTGCGCTCGCCGCTCACCACGTCCTCGAGCGTGGCCCGGGGCGTGAGGCCGCACAGCACGTCGGCGTTCGCGAGGCCGAGGTCGGCGTCGAGCAGCACCACGCGCTGTCCGCGCGCGGCGAAGGCTGCGGCGAGGTTGACCGCGAGGTTGGTCTTGCCAACGCCGCCCTTGCCGCTCGAGATGGCGATGGCGCGGGCGATGCGCGTCGAACGCGTGCGCTCGGGCGCGGAGACCGGGCTCACGCTCAGCCCGGCGGGGTTGAGTGCGCCGGCGGCCTGGGCTGGACCGGATGCGCTCGAAGAGGCGTTCGAGGCGGTGGTCGAGGAGGCGGTCGATGCAGCGCCCGATGTGGCGGTCAAGGGCGCCATCGGGGTGTTCCGCGGAGGAATCACGAGCTTGCGGAGCCGCTCTGCCTGGTCGGGTGACGGTGTGCGGTCGTGCATCAGCGGACCTCGCTTCCCATGACGAGCGCGGCCAGCCGGCGGTTGCGCCCCAACTCGATGTGATCCGGAACTTCCTGGCCCTGGGTGAAGAAGCTCACCCGCTTGCCCAGGCGCTCGACCAAGGTGAGGAGCGCGCCGAACGCGGCGGCCTCGTCGAGCTTGGTGAGCACCAGGCGGTCGACGCCAAGGGGACCGAACGCCTCCGCCTCGCGCGCGAGCGTGCGTGCGCTGGCGGTTGCGGACAGGACCAGGTGCGTGTCGTCGGGCTGCGCCGAGCCGAGGAAGGCGCGCAGCTCGGAGATCTTCATGTGGTCGTTCTGGCTGCGTCCCGCGGTGTCGATGAGGATCACATCGACATCGGACAGGCTGGCGCAGGCGCGCGCGGCGTCCTTCGGGCTTGACGCGACCTCGACGGGCAGGCCCAGGATCTCGGCGTAGGTGCGGAGCTGGTCGACGGCGGCGATGCGGTAGGTGTCGGCGGCGACGATGCCGACGCGCAGCCCGCGCTTGAGCTTGAGCTGCGCCGCGATCTTCGCCAGCGTCGTGGTCTTGCCCACGCCGGTCGGACCGACGAACGCGATGCGCCGCGGACCGTGGCGCCCGAGGCGCACCTCGAAGGCGTCGCCCGAGTCGTCCGGCAGAAGCGCAACCAGCCGATCCTCGACTGCGCGGCGGACGTCCGCCTCGGTGGGTACCGCGGTGGGTGCCGCGACGGCCGCGCCGGTGGCGGCATGATCGACATCGAGCTGCCGGGCGATGTGGTTCATCACCCGGTCGGCGAGCTCGGGACCGACTTCCTGCTCGAGCAGATGCGCATGGACAACGCCCAGCGCGCCGGGACGCGCGTGCGCCGGCGATGCGGCTGGCGCGACGACCGAGACCGCCGCGGCGGAACCGGCGTGCGCCGCAGGCGACGCCTCGCTGCCGCCGCGCTTGAGCACGCGTCCCACGAAATCCGAGATCGCGTCGAGTTCACCCTCGCCGGCGACCGGCTTCGACTCGACGATCGACTTGACCACATCCACACTCGAGTGGGTCGGCGAGATCGAGGCCGCGGGTGCGGTGGCCGCAGGAACCGAGGTCGCAGAAGCCGAGGTCGCAGAAGCCGAGGTCGCAGAAGCCGAGGTCGCCCCCACGGGCGCCACATCGGGAACGCGCACGACGGCGGCGGTCAACCTCTGGACGCCGCCCGACTCGGGCACGAGCACGAAGCGCTGCGCGGGACCGGCCGACGGCACGCTCTCGGCCTTGGCGGGCGCCGCCGGCGGGTTGCGCGCGGCGGCCATCGCGGCGTCGCGCACGGCGTCTTCATTGCGGGTCGCGCTGCCACGCGCGGCCGCCTGCTTCTCGAGCGAGATCGCCATCGCCTGGGCGAGGCGTCGCGTCTTCTCGCGCTCGCTCTCCATGTCCAAAGGCACGTCCAACGGCACGTCCAACGGCGCGGCGGCGGGCGTTGCAACGCCACTCGACTGGGCACCGCCGCCCGACTGGACGCCATACGCCCGTGCGGCGGCGGACATGCGGATGGCCTCACCGCTCCGCGCGCCCGATCCGGCCCCGGCCGCCGGCGCACGCGACGCGCCACCGAGCGCACCCGCGTCGGACCGACGCTCGACCCGCGACTCGATGCGCGGCATGTCCTGCGCGCGCGCCGCGGTGATCTCCACGACCGCCCGCTTGCCGATCCCGAAGAATCCGCCGCGCTCGAAGGTGCGCGTGTGCAGGATGACGGCGTCCGCGCCCAGGTCCGTCTTCACGAACGCCAGCGCCTCCCCCATCGTCCACGCCTGGTAGGTCTTGAGCTTCATCGTGGGCCCCCGTTGCCGCGAAAGCGAGCCGCCGCCCGCGGCGAGCGCGAAAGGGACGCCTGGTAGGTCTTGAGCTTCATCGCGCGCCCTCCTGGCATTCGATCACCTCGTGGTTCGCACGGCGTGTGCGACCACCTTCATCTCGCGCTCACGTCAAGCGCTCGGTTGGGCGCGTCGAGGGCATCCTGCCAACGACCGCGCCGCCACGGACAAAACCATCCGCGGCGGCCGTTCGTTTCAATCGGGGTCGGCCTCAGCCAACTCCAGCCGACGCATGCTGATGCGTCGCCGAAGCCGACAGTTGGACGAGCCCGACGCTCTCGAGGTCGGTGCCGCGAACCACCTCGTTGTACCCGAGGACGGCGACGCCCGCAATGTGCGGCTCGAGGATCTGCCTGACCTGCGCGCGGACCGAGGGCGAGGCCAGGACCACCACCGGGCGGCCGAGGTCGGCGAGCGGACGGGCGGTCTCGGCGACGGCGCGGGCGATGCGGGTCGCGAGCTGGGGCGGGATGGTGAAGGTCGTGCCCGAGGCCGTGCGGTCGATGTACCCGGAGATGGCGTCCTCGAGCGACGGGTCCATCGTCACGCAGCGGAGCCGGGCGCGGCCGCGCTCGTCGGTCTCGCTGTACTGCATGCAGATCGAGCGGCGCAGGCCGTTGCGGACATACTCGACCAGCACGTCGTGGTCCTTGGTGTGCGGGATCCACTCGGCGAGGGTCTCGAGGATGGTCTCGAGGTCGCGGATCGCCACCCGCTCGCGCAGCAGCGCCTGGAGGATCTTCTGCAGGTCGCTCGGCTTGACCAGCGACGGAACGATCTCCTCGACGAGCTTGGGGGTCTTCTGCTTGAGCTGGGTGAGCAGGTTCGCGACCTCCTCGCGGGTGAGCAGCTCGTCGGCATGGCTGCGGACGATCTCGGAGAGGTGGGTCGCCAGCACGCTGGTGGCGTCCACGACCGTCCAGTTGGCGTTCTCCGCGCGCTCGCGCAGGCCGCGGGCGATCCAGATGGCGTCGAGGCCGAAGGCGGGCTCCTTGGTCGAGATCCCCTCGAGCCGCCCGTGGGCGAGCCCGGAGTCCATCGCCATGAGCAGCTCGGGGTAGACCTTGCCCGACGCGATCACCGCGCCGCGGATCTTGACGCGGTACTCGTTGGCGTCGAGCTGCATGTTGTCGCGGATGCGGACCGAGGGCATGACCAGCCCGAGCTCGACCGCGAGGTGGCGGCGGATGCCGGCGATCCGCTCCAGCAGGTCGCCGCCGCGCGAGGCGTCGACCAGGCCGACCACCGCGTAGCCGATCTCGAGCTCGAGGGTGTCGACGGCGAGCAGTTCCTCGACCTTGGGCGGCTCGACCGGCTTGCGCGCCGCCTCGGTGCGGGTGCGCGCCTCGGCGGCCGCCCCCTCCTTCTTCGCCTTCCACTGGATGGCGTAGGCGGTGCCGCCGAGCAGGAGGCCGGCTCCCATCAGGGGCACCGTCGGCAGCGGCGTGAACGACAGCAGGATGAGGAAGCCGCCGATCAGGTACAGCGCCATCGGCTGCGAGGCGAGCTGGTTCGGGATCTCCTCGCCGACGGTCTTGCCGCCGCCGGCGCGCGCCACGATGAGGCCGGAGGCGATCGCCACCAGGAACGCCGGCAGCTGCGAGACCAGGCCGTCGCCGATGGTGAGCAGCATGAAGGTCTTCATCGCGTCGACCGCGTCCCAGCCCAGCTGGAACTTGGCGATGGCGAATCCGCCCACCACGTTGATGATGGTGATGATGATGCCGGCGATCGCGTCGCCGCGCACGAACTTCGACGCGCCGTCCATCGCGCCGTAGAAGTCGGCCTCGCGGGAGATCTCGTCGCGGCGGTCGCGGGCCGTCTTCTCGTCGATGGTTCCCGCCGAGAGGTCGGCGTCGATGGCCATCTGCTTGCCCGGCATCGCGTCGAGGGTGAAGCGCGCCGCGACCTCGGACATGCGGGTGGCGCCCTTGGTGATCACGACGAACTGCACGATCACGAGGATGATGAAGATGATCGCGCCCACCACCGCGTTCGAGCCGGCGACGAAGTTGGCGAACGCCTCGATCACATGGCCGGCGGCGGCGGTCGCGGTCGCGGGATCCTTCGACTCGATCGAGAGGATCAGGCGGGTCGACGCCACGTTGAGCACGAGGCGGAACAGCGTCGTGCCGAGCAGCAGCGCGGGGAACACGCTGAAGTCCAGCGGCTTGCGCATGTAGATCGTGGTCATGAGCACGATCGCGCCGATGGCGATGTTGAGGCAGAGCAGCAGGTCGAGCACCGCCGACGGCAGCGGCACCACCAGCACGCCGACGAGCGCGAGGAACGACACCGGCACGATGAGGTGGCGGTGCTTCGCGATCGCGTGGAAGATCGCGGGGATGCCGTCGTTGTCCGCGGTGGATGCTGCGCCTGGTGCTGCCATGGTGTTCCTCGCCGTCATGCGGGCGTCGCCGCCCGCGTCCGTTCAGCGCCGCCCGGTCAGGCGACGGCCTTGCCCTTCAGTCGGTAGACGTACGCCAGGATCTCGGCGACGGCCTTGTAGTGGTCGGCCGGGATCTCCTGCCCGACCTTGGCGTGCGCGTACAGCGCGCGCGCGAGCGGCTTGCGCTCGACGATCGGGATCCCGTGCTTGCCCGCGATCTGCCTGATGCGGAACGCGACCTGGTCGGCGCCCATCGCGACGATGCGGGGCGCGTTCATCGTGTCGGGGTCGTACTGGATCGCGACCGAGATGTGCTCGGGGTTGGTCACGATCACATCGGCCTTGGGCACCGCGGTCTGGAGCCGCTGCATCGCGATCTGGCGCGCGATCTGCATGCGGCGCTGCTTGACCTTCGGGTCGCCCTCGCTCTCCTTCCACTCGTCCTTGACCTGCTGCTTGGTCATGCGCAGGTCGCGCTCGTGCTTGAAGCGCTGGACGCCGTAGTCGGCCAGTCCGAGCACGAGGAGCACCGCGCCCGCCTGCAGCGCGAGGTCGAGGCCGATGGAGCCGATCCTGTGGAATCCCGCCACCACGCCGAGCGCCGGCAGCGAGGCGATCTCGGGCAGGAGCGACACGCCCAGCGACCAGGCGATCCAGCCGACCGCCGCGAACTTGAGCAGGTCC